>JAZDLM010000014.1:0-19733 GCA_043801895.1 bacterium | reverse complement strand
ATCGCCGCTAACTGCAATTGAGTGATCAGCAGCGAACCGAGCAAAGCCATGTTATCCTCGCCAATGGCACCCTTGGTCAGTTTTACCAGCAGGATCTTGCCGTTGTCCATTACATCTCGCATATTGATGGCGCTCTTGGGTTGGCCAACAATATTGCGGATGATCGACGAAGATAAAAACTGACCGACTTTATTTAAGATTGGGCTAATCGTTTCATTCATCTGCTGCGGAGAAAGGGTGTTGTACTCATTGACCCAACGAGCTTTGATGACCGGATCCTGCACCCGCTCGAGCGCTTCAGCCCGAAAGGCTTTATCGGTAAATAATCGCGGCACCATCATCAGAGTGGAGCCCGGATATTCCAATAAAGTAAGAATGGCCGAACTCAGCCAGTATTCCAACCGGGGGCCCCACGACTCTCCAAAAATCTTTTTAAACACGCCGACCACCCCAGAAGCGATAATCGGCTTCTGCTCTTGGCTAGTGATTTCCAACACATTAAACCCGATCGGATGCGCCCGATCGCCCACATCAAACAGCACTACATCATTGACTCGATAAGACGGGAGGCGATCTAACACATAGTCCACATACTCGCCGTGCGGATCGACTACCCCAATCCCCCGCCGTTCTTTGATATCGTCTAAAGTCATGTTCTGCAGCAGAGTGGATTTACCCACGCCGCTCTTACCGATCACATAAATGTGCCGGAGCCGATCGGCAATCTTGATCCCAAATTTTTCCTTGGTACCTCGGAAATCGGTAGTCCCCAGTGCGGTAAGAATTTCCGGCGCCACTTCGTCAGCTAATGGTAAGTTGGCCGGGGGCTCCCCTTTTTTGGCACCCGCCCATTCAATGTGCGGCGTCACTACTGTTTTGCTGGGCAAATGATAAATGCTAGCTAACTCGTGTACATTCAGCACCGCTCCTTTATTCAGGCCGAAGGCGCGCTCCGCATAACCACGCAGCGCCTCATGAGGCGACATCCGGCTCGGAGTAGCAGTAAAACCGTTGAGGTTGGTAGTATTAAATTGTTTGAACGAACCAACCACCAAGTCCACTTTTTGCTGCGCCAAAAGCGGGTCGCGATCGAACCCCATGATCCGAATTCGCGTCTGGAACCCAAGTTTGGTACTCTTCTCTTCGACCTCTTTCAGCGCGGTTTCCACTCCGGGCGCTAACTCCACCCGTTTCTCGCCCGCTGGTGCCGACTCACCGCTAGTCACCGCTGTGCGCACAACATCAGCCGCCAGGCCAGTAATCCCTTTGAATAAGGCTTTTCTAAAATCCTCTTTGCCGGCTCGCACGCCCGAAATGTATTTGATCGCCCGATTCCGCCAGCTATCATTCTCCGGCCGAATTACCACCTGCACCCAGACCTGCGCATCACCGGATAATTTACTGAGAGTAGCGGTAATCGCCGCTAACGGATCTACTTCAAAACTGTCGAAACTTTTGATCGGGAACAAGTCCTCTCGGGTCAAAGCCAACTCGGCAAAAGCGGCATGGAGCGATGCGTCTAGCTTGTCGGGTTGAGTGTAGTCCCTGACCTCCACCACATTCACGCCGGGATACTGGGCATAGATCTGCCCCTCCACATAGCCCTGCAAATATTTTGGCACCCACGCAAAAAAGCGGATCGATTTCTCTCTTGCCTGCAATTCAAAGCTAATTCTCTCTTGGGCTTTACCGCGTTGTTTATCCAGCTCAGGGCGGTAGATGCCGTGAAGGCTGGAAAACATCAGCTCCGCCGCCAATGGGGTCGTTTCATTCTCCTTCGGGACTTCGAGCGCTAATAGCACGCCTTCGCCGCTCGTCGAAGTTGGGGCGACCGGCCGACGAGTCGTGGCCGCCGGAGTAGGTCGGAGCCTGGCCGGACGCTTAGGTAATACTATTTTTAGGCCGCCCTCTTTTTGCAGCCATAACCAAATCAAATAAAACAAAAATAGCCAGCCGGCTGCCAGCAAAACCAATAACACTAGGTCAAAGCCGCTAAAAAGCATTTAAATCAAGGAGGATTACGCTAGGGTATAGGTGCCTTTCCCGGCACGGGCAAACAATGCCTTGTTTTGTAAATTCGCTACAACGGTGTTCTTCTTCACCTGGCGAACCTTTAAAACCTGTTCAGCAATTTCATCAGTAGTTAACGGCCGACCGGCCCCAGTCAGCACTTCTTTAATCACATCGGCCACTACCCCGGAGTGATAACCCCAGGTGGTCAATGCGTAAATCCCGCGACCGACTAACACAAACCGCTGGTCGCCAATCAATTCATTGTGCACCGTTCTACTCAAGACCGGTTTGCTAGGATATTCACGGTTTATCGCCTCAGCAATGTCCCTGAAGTGCATCGGAGCGTTTTTCTTTTGTAGTATCAAAAATACCTTATCACGGATCCGTTTCGGAACCACGCTAGGCCATTCGCTCAGCCCCCACTTGCCATCTTCGACTTGAGTCACTACTTCAGCCACTTGCATCACCCCTGCCATAACTGACGGAGTTAGCTTCTCTTGATTAGCCGCATAGACATCAGTAGCTACTAACTGGTCCCAGATCGCTCCCTCGGTCATTACCCCGCTTTTCTTACGCAAAATTGTAGTAATGTCGCGCAGCACCGGCTCAATTAAATCGAGCGAGAATCTTTTCTGGGCCCAGCCGATCTTCAGGCCTCGGTTATGCGGTAATTCAACTACTTCGCCGTTGACCGCCATCACCAACCGCAGCGCGTTTAATTCCGTTTCTCGCTGTGAATCATTTTCTATTTTCAAATATCTTGCCAGGCCCTCCAAATCCGCCAGCCCGCCAATGCCGGTCAAATGGCTGTTGATAATTTTGATCAGCTGTACCAAGTCTTTGCCCGGCGCGGTTATCATTCTTTTTACCGCCATTGCCTCAATCTGTCGCACTCGCTCTCGAGTGACTTGCAGTTTCTGGCCGATCGCTTCCAGGGTAGTCTTCTTCCCGCCGGTCAAACCGTAACGATTGATGATCACCTCCCGCTCGCGCTCCTTTAAACTGCTCAGCGTATCCATCGCCACAACTAAAGGATTTAGCGCTCCGCGGGTTTTTTCTTCCTGCTCCACCATTATCTTTCTAATAACAGAGCCAGGCTCCTGATTGTGGTCTAAATCTGTCATACCAAAAGATTTATCATCTTCACTTTAATTATACCATAGGGCTGGGTTTTTGTCAATCAAAAAATCGCCGACTGGCGATGTGGATTATTCTAGTTGAAATTGGCTCTCAGAGCCTTATTTATACTGGTCAATAACCGACTGAGCGATGGAATCCAACAGCTTAGTATAATCTTGCACTAACCCGGTTTTTGTGGCGTTATCCCCAGCCAGCGCATAGTCGCGAGAGAAGTTAAGAATTTTCACAAAGTCCTCCTTGGGGATTTTTATCTCGTCGGTTGGTAGAGATTGGACGGTGTCCGCTACATCGGCGCTGACATAGCCGCTTAAGCGCAGTAGGTATTGTCCCCCGACCGCCAAAACACCCAGCACGATGATAATGCCGGCGATCACACCGATAACTCGAACTGAATCACGATAGTCCTTCGCCATACTTCCATTAAATCATAGTTTGGCCACCAAAAAAGCCCGAGAGTCAAGACGACCTCCCGGGCCTGCCGAGGATCCGTGTGGGATCTACGGTCTAGCCGTTGTAGCGCAGCAGACGTCCAAGCTCGCCACAATACTCCCTCGCGTCGAAACGCATGACTGCGTGTCGGACGCACTGGGGGTTGAGGCGGAGCCAGAGAGCTAGTAAGTCCTGCTTCCAGCGCTTCGATGCCGGATGGATGTCGAGACGCGGAAGCGCGATCACTCGCCAGTTAGCGAAACCGCCGCCGTGCTTATCGACCAGATCGATCTGGCGAACGATCTGTCTGACGAGCTCCTGCACGCGATGGAACCGCGGCTGGTCGCACATAACAAGTAGGCGCGGCCAGCGACCAAAGCGGATTTGAGCTTCCCGCCACCGATTCATTATTTCCTCGCTACCCAAGAGATGGGTAAGCCGATGCGACCATCCAGCACTCGACATTGGCGGACGGAAGAGCACTTCAAGCTCGACGAGGCTAGCGCAGATGTTCTGAAGCGTGTCCTTCGATCGCTCCTCCAAGACCACAAACGGCAGCGCGCCTGGCTCATTGGTCGTCGGTAGAAGCTGACCCGTGGCCATAAACTCCTTCTCCGAAACGCGGAAGATGTCCGGAGCGTATCGCCGAATGTATCCCCAGGCTGATTCTGCCTCGGATCGATCGGGATGAGCAGTCCGCCCACCGGCCAGCACCACCGCGAATAGATCGCCAGCAGCATGCAGCCGGTTGAGTAGCTCGGCAGCTCGGCGGAGATAATTCCGGTAGCCAACTAGCTCGGTCGGAGTCCGCGCAGGATCGAGATACCCATACAAGCAAACGATCACCACTGTAGGTACCCCCGGCCACAGGGGCCGCTTGCCTCGCCGCCAGACATCGAGCCGGATGATACACCAGGTGATGGCCAGGCCGGCAAGTATGGAGCCACCAATCATAAGGGCTATATCCACGAGGCCCAGCCCTAGGCCCACTAGAAATTGAGACCAGTTCAAGATTCACCACCTCCGTGGTTTCCTGTGCCCAGACTAGCAAATTAGCCACTCGAAGTCAAGAGTTAGGGATTAAAGCTTAGGGGTTAGGGTTTAGAGAGACAGCCCTTGCCACCAATATAAAAAGAGAGCCGTTTACATAGGCTCTCAATGGATCTCGGACACACTCACCCGAGAGATACAAAGTATCCGCTGCGCATATTCTCCAGACACTCAATAAACGCTCGGAGGTCATCGGCGGCCCCCGCCGTCGAGCCAACCTGATGTCCGGCCAGAGCCAACACATTCACCATCTCCTGACACTTCTTCTTGTATCGAGTGATCAGGTCGAGGGTAGCGCGGATAGCTCCTGTCTCTTCCAGCACTTGCGTAAGCACTGCCAGCTCCTCGGCTGTTATCTCCGGTTCGCCCAGTAGTCCTCGAATTATGCGGCGCTGAGGCGAACTGGCATGTCGGATAGCATAGAGTACAGGGTAAGTGTAAAGTCCTTTCTTAACATCTTCTCCGGCTGGCCGAGCCAATGCTTTGGAACGCCTGCGCATGACATCTTCCGGTACAAAGCAGGTCAGATCGTTACGGATCATGACCGCAATACCGAAATACCTACCCAGCTCACGGGCACACCATGTCTGAGAATCCGCAGCCAGGGGATCATGGAGGGCGACAATGGTTACCATTGTCGCCACTGTCTCATACATCACGCCGCATATCTCATAACAGCGCAGGATGTACTCACGAACGGTGACCGGGTGCGTCATACGCTCGTTATGCTCTTCGCCCTGCCAGAGGGTCTGCCACATATCAACGCCCAGCTTTAACAACTGGGCCTTAATGTTGCCCCAAGTGTCAGGGGCATCGAGCATACCCAGCGCCGCAAAGGTCTGGATACCGCCCGCGATGATCGCATCTGGTACACCAAACTTGATATGGGTCGCCGGTTCTCCGTCTCTCTCCGGCTGGCTATCAATAATGTCATCCAGAACGTATGTTGCCGCCGTAGAAACTTCCATAAAGCCAAAGATGGGAGCAAGCAATGCGTTCGCCTTCTCCCACTCCTCCGGTTTAGCTACTAGTCGATATACCAGGAGGCCAAGCGCTGAGCGTTGCTTCAGCTGACCAGCGCGAAGCGCAGGCAAATAGCGCGCAGCCGGCCCAGATAGCGAGGACTGCCGTAACGCGAAACTATCCGCAGCAACAGCCGCTTTCTGCATCAGGGACTTGGTCGTGCGACGCATTTTCAACTCCTTGAACGAAGATTCTCCGACAGTGGCGTTCCTCCCGCCAAGGTTGAATTTCAAGATTGCAAAGCTACCGGCACTATACCGCCTCGCGTCTTTCCCGTCAAGCTAAAAGTCTGTTCCCAGAGCCGATTTCCCTATGTCTAAATTTTCGGTTGAGTCATGCGCTTCCCGCGTAAATGGGTGTGATAGGCAATTGCAAACCGATGGGCCTCATCACGGATATTCTGCAACAAAATCTTGGTCGGCGAATTGTTGAGTAGTATTTTTACACCGGTCACAGTTACCAAATCGTCTCTGGCTTTCGTGCGACTATGGCTGCCTTTGACAATTCCGATCACCGCTATTCTAAATCCCTTCAACACTTTTGCGACCGTATTCACCTGTCCTTTGCCGCCGTCAATTAAAACCACATCTGGTAAAACTGAAAAGCTCTCGTTTTTCAGTTTGCCACCCCGAGGAACCGAGAGACCACCTTGTTTTTTGTTTTCGGTCTGGATTCCCGCTTCCGCAGGAATGACGGGAGAGGAAAGATATGCAAATCGTCTTTTCAGCACTTCCGCCAAACTTGCAAAATCATTCGGTCCGGTTACAGTTTTTATTTTGAACCGGCGATATTGTTTCTTATCCATCATTCCTTTCTCCCATACCACCATCGCCCCAACTGCATCCGTTCCCTGTAAATTAGAGGCATCATACGCCTCGATCCGTTCCAACTTTTTTAATTTCAAAATCTTCTTTAGCCCGTCCACCCCTTCGGTGGCCACTAATTTTTCCAAGTGCCACCGACCGGATATCTGATTAAATTTCATTTCTGCGTTCGATTGCGCCAATCGCACGATCGCCCACTGTCGTCCTCTAGTTGGGACACTGAGCCCTATCTTTTTACCGGTCAAATCCGCCAGCCATTTTTCAAAAGATTTACTTTCTTCAATCATCTCCGGTAATAAGATCATTTTCGGCAGATCGGCCGCTTCACTATAGTAGTCCCGCAAAAATCCCGCCAAAATTTCAGGCAATTCCGTTTCGTACTTTGTATCGATCGCATACTGTTGTTGATTGATCAATTTCCCAGATCGAACCTGTAACAGCACCACCATTGCCTTATTCAATTCTCGCGCTACGCCGATCGCGTCTTCGCTGACTGAGGGGTTAGTCTTTACTATATTTTGACGCTCATTAATCGCCTCCAGCGCCTTTAATCCGTCCTGAATTCGTGCCGCCCGTTCAAACTCTTTCTTAGCCGAGAATTTGGCCATCTGTTTTTTCAGCCCCTGAATCACCGGTGGATAGTTGCCGTGTAAGAACTGCGCCACTTGCTTGATGGTCTTGTGGTATTCTTTCGACTTAACTTTTCCAACGCACACTCCAGGGCAAATCTTTAAATGATAATTCATACACGCTCGTCTGCTAACCCGCTTACCCGCTGACCCGCTGACCCGCTGTTCCGAACTGCATAGCGGGAAAGTCCGCTGGATCAATTTCAGTACTTCGTAGACCGGCCCAGAACTGGCGTACGGCCCGAAATACCTGGCCCCGTCCTTCGCTACCTTTCTCGCCAGCAAAATCCGCGGAAATTCTTCATTAACCGTAATTCGAATGTACAAATAACTTTTGTCGTCCCGCATCACCACATTGAACGGTGGCCGATGTTTCTTAATCAGCTCGTTTTCCAAAATGAGCGCTTCTACTTCATTCGCTACCGCGACGGTATCGACCTTGTGGATCCGCTCAACCAACGCTCGCGTCTTTGGTGACATTCCACTCCCTAATCCCTGCCCCCTAACCCCTGACCCCTTAAAATAACTTGTTAGCCGTTTTTTCAGATTTTTTGCTTTCCCCACATACAAAACTTCGCCCGCCTGGTTTTTCATCAAATACACGCCGGGCTTGATCGAGATGGTCGCCAGATTAATTGGAGATCGGTTCGCCATTAGTCTCATTATAAGTTAGATCACCGGTCCGCTGGTCAGCAAGAAAAACGGGAACCCGGCTGGGCTCCCGTCCCTTCACTAGCGGAATAGCGAAGAGGTTCTCCCAAGACACCCATCGCCGCTGCGAAAAATAAACGATGGGCAACCTGATTATAGATCGGGCATTAATTAACACAAAGAAAAAGCCTCCCCCGGAGGGGAGGCCCGACCCCCTTCCTTGGGGGCCGGCTGATCTTGCGGCGGAGTTGCGCCCGAGCGTGCTCGGGGCTGTTTCGGTGTGGTATCTGTGGCCGGTTTTCCCCGGCGCCGGTTCGCTCTCCCAAGAATACTTGTCGGCCATGCCTAGAGGCATGGCTGCTTTCGGCCGAAAAACGAGACGATCCAACGCGTTGGGCCACACCACCCCCTAAGACGCCTACTTAGGGCCCGAGTGGGGCTGTAGTATCCTCTAACTGAGGTCTGTCGAGAATTCGACAGAGAGACGGAAGGGTAGCACCCTGGAATCAGCCTGGGGGGAAATCCCAGACCGCTCCTCACCGACAAGCCCGGAGCTCGTCTAGGTAAACCTAAACCGCAAGTGTAACGTTACATGTGCCTCTTGCCTCCCGTCTCGAGATTTGGGAGACGACACAAACACGGACAGTCTATCACAGCCAAGATTTTCGTCAAGAGGCGGATCTAGCCTGATTTTTCCCCAGCAATAGCCTGAGGTAGCGACCGGTATAGCTCTGTTTAGCTTTGGCCACTTGTTCCGGCGTGCCTTCGGCCACAATTTCTCCTCCCAAATCGCCGCCCTCTGGCCCTAAATCAATGATCCAGTCGGCGGTTTTAATCACGTCTAGATTATGCTCGATCACCAGCACCGTGTTGCCCTTATCGACTAACCGATGCAAGACATATAGCAATTTCTTGGTGTCTTCAAAATGCAATCCGGTGGTCGGCTCGTCTAAAATATACAAAGTGCGGCCAGTCGCACGGCGCGACAATTCAGCCGCTAGTTTTACCCGCTGCGCTTCCCCTCCGGATAGCTGCGTTGCCGGTTGGCCCAGTTTGATGTAGCCTAAACCGACTTCCTGCAAAGTATCCAGCTTGGTTTTAATGGCAGGGATATTAACGAAAAATTCTGACGCCTCGTCGGTAGTCATGTCTAATACATCCGCCACATCCTTGCCTTTGTAGCGGATCTCAAGCGTTTCTTTGTTGTAGCGGCGGCCCTCGCAAACACTACACGGCACATACACATCGGGCAGGAAATGCATTTCGATCTTGATCACGCCATCCCCCCGACAATTCTCGCAGCGGCCGCCCTTTACATTAAACGAGAATCTCCCCTGCTTGTAGCCGCGGATCTTTGCCTCCGGTAGTTGAGCGAATAAGTCACGGATGTGAGTGAAAATCCCCGTGTAGGTGGCTGGGTTAGACCGTGGACTCCGACCGATCGGTGACTGATCAATGTCAATCACCTTGTCCAGATAGCCAATCCCTTCGATCGCTTTGTGCGCACCCGCTGCCGCACGCGCCGCGTGTAAGACATTGGACAGCTTCTTGGCCAAAATTTCGTTGATCAAAGTGGACTTACCCGAACCCGACAGTCCCGTGACGCAAACAAACATCTGCAGCGGAATTTTGACATCCAGATTTTTCAAATTGAATTCGCTAGCGCCCAGGATCTTCAACGCTTTGCCATTGGGCTCACGCCGCCTTCTCGGAATATCAATCCTCTGTTTACCCGAGAGATACTGACCGGTAAGTGATTTGGGGTTCTTTTCGATCGCCGCTACAGTCCCCTCGGCCACAATTTCGCCGCCCTGCTTGCCCGCCAGCGGGCCAACGTCGATGACCCAGTCAGACGATCGGATCATTTCTTCGTCGTGTTCTACCACCAGCACCGTGTTGCCAAGTTCACGCAACTTTTTAAGAGTGACGATCAACTTAGCATTATCATGCTGGTGCAAACCGATCGATGGCTCATCGAGAATGTAAATCACCCCGGACAAGCCGGAACCGATTTGAGTGGCCAGCCGAATTCGCTGGGCCTCGCCGCCAGACAAAGTAGTGGCTGAGCGGTCCAGCGTCAAATATTCCAAGCCGACATTACGCAAAAAGCTGAGTCGTTCGCCAATTTCCTTAAGCACCTGCCGAACGATAATCTGATCTTGGGCGTTTAGCTTAAGGTCGTGGAAAAAGTCCACCGCCGCGCGGATCGACATCCGCGCCACACCCACGATCGATCGGTCGCTGACGGTCACCGCCAGTGCCTCCGGCTTCAATCGCGCGCCTTGACACTCCGGACATAGTTTATTAACCATATACTGCTCGATCTCTGAACGGATAAACTCCGAGTCGGTTTCTTTGTAGCGCCGCATCAGATTGGGGATTACCCCTTCGTATTGAGTAGAGTACTCCACCCGTCGGCCATTCGGACTCTGATACTGCACCCCCACCTTTTCGTCTCCCGTACCGTACAAAATTATGTCCAATGCCTTCTTAGACATTTTCTCCACCGGCACATCCAAACTAAAACGATATTTCTTCGCTACCGTTTCCAAGATCTTATAATTCCAACCGCCGCCGCTGACCATGTGCGCCCCCCACGGCCGGATCGCTCCCTCGGTAATACTTAGCCGTTGATTCGGCATTAACAAGTCAGGATCGAGATCCATAGTCACTCCTAACCCCGTACATTTCGGGCAAGCGCCATGCGGACTATTGAACGAGAAGTTGCGCGGCTCCAGCGCCGGGATACTGATGTCACAAGTTGGGCAAGCCAGATTTTCGGAGAAAAACCATTCCTTAGCCTTTTGGGCGGCCGGGGCCCCCTCGGTCAACTCGCTTCCATCGATTACCTTGAGCTTCCCCTCGCCTAGTTTGAGCGCAGTTTCGGTAGAATCTACCAAGCGAGTACGATCGTCTTGGCTAGAGATCAGCAGGCTCAATCGGTCCACCACCACATCGATGGTGTGTTTCTTGTTTTTGTCGAGCGCGATGCCGCCATTAACCTCTCGCAGAACACCGTCAACGATCACCCGAGCATAACCGGCTTTTTTGATATCCGCTAACTCTTGCCTGAACTCGCCCTTCCAATCCATTGCGATCGGAGCCAAAATCATCGCTTGGGGTAGTTTTAGATTAACGATCTGCTGAATGATCTGGTCGATGCTTTGCTTAACCACAACCCGGCCGCACTTCGGACAGTGCGGGATACCGATACGGGCGTAGAGCAATCTAAGATAGTCATAAATTTCCGTGATAGTGCCCACCGTGGAGCGCGGATTGGAAGACGACGATTTTTGATCAATCGAAATTGCCGGGCTCAAGCCCTCAATAGTATCGACATCGGGCTTATTGGTTAGGCCTAAAAACTGCCGAGCGTAAGCAGACAGCGATTCAACATACCGCCGGTTCCCCTCAGCGTAAACGGTATCAAAAGCCAGGGAACTCTTCCCCGAACCCGATAGGCCAGTGATTACCACCAGTTTATTTTTGGGAATATTGACATCAATATTCTTGAGGTTGTGCTCCCGCGCCCCCCGAATTTCGATTTGGTCTCTCATTATCTTAAAACCGCCGCATTATTGACCAGCTGGTAGTTATTTAGCTCAAGCCCGCCAAATTATTGTAGTAATTGACGGATCCACCCCCCGGTCGCACTCCCGCCACACGGCCCGAGCAGCGCTGCGCCCAACATGTACAGCGCCGCGCCAGTTAAAGCCGCAATGATCATTTCTTTCGCCACGGTCACGCTGCCAAACTCAGTTGTGCCACCAGTGGAGGCGGCATACATAATCCCCGCGAGCACGATCATAATTACCGCTAAGATCCCTACCGTGCTTCCGGCATAGTAGATCACATTGCATAGATATTCTTCGAATGGTGGAACATTGCTAGCCCCCGGATCGGTAATGCCAATATCGCCTAGGCCGAATTGAGCAGCATGAGTTTTAACAACTCCCCAACCCAACGCCGTAGCGGTAGTTAATGCCAGCACGGTCACTAACGCCCAAAAGATATACAAAAAAGTTTTGGCCCACCACAGTCTGCCAAATTTCGTTGTTTGATTGACCATAGTTGAATTTAGTCAACGGCTAATACGCCAATTATCTTACTGCAAAACTCCTCATCGGTAAAGAGGGATCGCGGCAGGTCAACCAGCTAGGCTAAGCCGACTTTTCTTCAAAGCCGCACTCTGTGCAGACTGGATGCCCCTTTTTGGCTGATTCTACCATCAGTTTTCCGCAGGTCGGGCAAGGGGTAGCCAGGGGTTTGTCCCAGGAGGCAAAATCGCACTTGGGGTACCGGCTGCAGCCATAGAAAGTCCGGCCGCGCTTAGTTCGACGAACTACTACCTTGCCGTCTTGGCATTTCGGGCAGGCCATATCGACTTGCTCGGCAGCCGAGTTTTCGATGTATTTACAGTCCGGGTAATTGCTGCAACCCAAGAACATCCCGAATTTGCCACGTTTATTTACCAACGCTCCGCTGCACTCCGGACAAGTTTTATCAGTTTTTTCCACCTCGCTTTGGCCGTCTCCGTTCAGCGGTTCGGTGTAACGGCACTTCGGGAAAGTTGAGCAGGCCAAGAATCTTCCGAATCGGCCGGTGCGGATTACCATTGGGCTAGAACAGCGCACACATAAGCGATCGGTGGTCTCGTCAGGCGGCGTCTGTTTGGTCAACACCGATTCCTTTACCGCCAGCTGTTCGGCAAACGGACGATAAAAATCACGGATGATCGGTACCCAAGCCTGCTCGCCTTCGGCGATATCGTCCAAGTCTTTTTCCATTTTCGCAGTAAAGTCATAATCAACGATCTGGGGGAAATGCTCGACTAAAAAGTCGCTGACTAACATACCAATCTCCTGCGGTACCAGCGCCTTTTTGTCTTTTTTGGCATAATTACGGACTGTTAGGGTAGTGATCGTAGGCACATAAGTTGATGGCCGGCCGATCCCCATTTCCTCCAGTTGCTTCACTAGGCTTGCTTCGGTGTACCGAGCCGGGGGCTCAGTGAAATGCTGCGAGGAAGCAATGTCCAGCAGCTTAAGCTCATCGCCTGCGGCTAGCTCCGGCAGTTTTATTTCTTTAAATGGCCACCTGTCGAATACGGCGGCAAAACCGGCGAAGGCCATCGCCGCGCCATTCGCTCGGCTAATCACCCCGTCGGAATCGACAGTGATCTCCTGAGTGTCTAGAATAGCCGGCAACATCTGGCAAGCCAGCATCCGCTGCCAGATCAATTTATAAAGTTTTAACTGGTCTGGAGTTAGAGCGCCTGCAAGCCGCTCGGGCAGTAAAGCTGAGTCAGAGGGGCGAATGGCTTCATGCGCTTCCTGCGCTCCCTTACTTTTCGTTTTGTAAAAAATCGGTTGGTCGGGCAAATAATTGGCGCCAAACTTCTGCGCGATCACTTCCCGCGTTTTATCTACCGCGATGGGCGACAGATTAGTGGAATCGGTTCGCATATAAGTAATCAGGCCGACCGGCCCCTTGCCATCGATCGGGACGCCTTCGTAAAGCTGCTGGGCGATCATCATAGTTTTTTTAACCGTAAAGCCCAAAGCGGTGCCGGCCTGTTGCTGCAAGGTCGAAGTAGTGAACGGTGGGCTGGGATAGCGTTTGCGCTGAGCTTTCTCGGCCGAAGCGACCAAATGCCTGGGAGCTGCTTTAACTTTCAAAACCACCTTATCGGCATCGAGTTGGGTGATTAATTTAGGATCGGCAGCTACTTTTGTAGCAAAGCTCCCTTTTTTGAGCGTTTCCCATTGGAGATCAATTTCCCAATACTCTTCCGGCTTAAAGGCCTGCACCTCGCGTTCACGCTCAACCAGCAAACGCAAAGCCGCCGATTGCACCCGGCCGGCAGATAATCCTCGGCAGATCTTCTTCCACAATAACGGGCTGAGTTTGTAGCCCACTAAACGGTCCAGTATCCGGCGAGCTTGCTGGGCGTCGATAAGATTAGTGTCCAAATCTCTAGGGTGTTCGAAAGCTTCTTTGACCGCCGGCTCAGTGATCTCATGGAAAGCCACCCGCCGAACTCGAGTGGGATCAGCCTTCATTGCTTGGAGTAAATGCCAGGCGATCGCCTCCCCTTCTCGGTCTTCGTCAGTGGCTAAATATAGTAGCTCAGCTCCGGCCGCCGCTTTTTTCAGATCGGTGATTACTTTCCGACTCTTGGGCGGGATCACATAGCTAGGGGCAAAATCGTGCTCAACATCCACGCCCAGTTTCGATTTTGGCAAATCCCGCACATGCCCATAGGAGGCTTGCACGCTATAATTTCTCCCGAGGATCTTGCCGATGGTTTTGGCCTTAGCGGGAGATTCGACAATAACTAAATTTTTTGCCATGGATTTTTACGAGACAGCGGTGAATATATTACCTCCTAAATTGGTCGCCCGACCCTGCATTTCCAGTATCGTCAGCGTACTGCTTACTTCCGCGGCGGATAATTGCGTTTGCGCCACGATGTCATTGAAGTGTTTGGGGCCGGGTACAAGTGCTTTATAAATCATTTCTTCTTTAGGAGTCAAATTATTATTCAATTTTAACTGTCTAGCCGGCGCAATATCTTCGGCTCGCAACACCGGAGCGGCTCCGGCTTGGATCAACCGATTTGGGCCGACCGACATTGGGCTAGTAATTGGCCCGGGGACTGCCATTACTTCGCGATTATAATCAAGTGCCAACTTCGCTGTTATCAACGCCCCGCTCTCCTCCGCTGCTTCTATTACCACTAATTTCTGGGATAGCCCCGCAATGATCCGATTGCGCATCGGAAAGTGATACGGGAGTGGTTCGGTCCCGGGTGGATATTCAGAAATGATGGCTCCGCCACTGACAATAATTTCTTGCGCCAGACTTAGGTTTCTGGCAGGATAAATACTTTTATCATCGATGCCGGAACCCAACACCGCCACAGTAATCCCGCTCGCTTTCAATGCGGCCCGATGGGCCAATTCATCGATGCCATAAGCCAATCCGCTAACGATCACCGCCCCAGGCGCGATCTTGCCAACTAGATCTCGTACTGTCGCGATGCCATAGGGAGTCGGTTTGCGCGAGCCGACGATTGCGATCACCGGCCTATCTCCCCACTGCAAATTGCCCCGCACGAATAGCTGGGTTGGCGCATCAGCGATCTCTTTCAATGCCGCCGGATAATCCAGATCGTCTATCGAAATTTTTACGATATCAGTAGCGACTTCCATTGCCTCTCTAGAATACATATAATAAAGTCGAAGTGTAAGTTGCGAGGTGGGTTTTATTTTATGGAGATCAAGCGCGAGATTACCGAGATATCGATCGCCAGCGTCCTGAAAGTCATTTTAGTATTGCTTGGGCTCTGGGCCCTGTTTCTGATCCGCGACATTATCGCCATTATGTTCGTGGCGCTGATTATTGCCGCTACCCTTTCGCCGCTGGTGGACCGGCTGGCTAAACGTGGGATCCCACGAGCGGTCACTATTATTCTGGCCTACATTCTGATCATCGCCGCTTTCGGCGTGATAATTTATTTCGTCCTCCCGCCGGTCATCACTCAACTCCGCCAACTCGCCGAACAGGTGCCTACCTATTCGCGCTATTTCAATAGCTTTATCGAGGGGGTAAAGCAATTTGGCATCCAAGCCCATCTCATTGACGGCTCGCAACAAAACATCACCGCGTTGTCGGACTTTCTGAATAATTTCACCAGTAACATTTTCAATACTACTCGCGGGTTCATCAATGGCTTTGTGGCCATGTTGACCGTTCTAGTGCTCACCCTCTATCTGCTACTAGATGAAGACGGCATCAAAAAATTCTTTGTCGCGCTGATGCCAGTTAAACAAAAAACTCGGATCGTGGCGGTGGCTAATAAGATCGGCGCGGGGCTAGGCGCTTGGCTAAGAGGCCAACTGCTATTAGGGTTGGTTATCGGAATCGTAGTTTATATCGGTCTGTATTTCTTGAAAATCCCCTATGCGCTCACTCTGGCACTCCTCGCCGGGGTATTGGAAATCATTCCTATCATTGGTCCGATCGTTTCGGCAATTCCGGCCATTCTCATTGCCCTAGCCATTTCACCGACCATGGCTCTGTTCACCGTTCTCTTCTATCTGCTGGTACAGGAGCTAGAAAATAAGCTATTGGTGCCCAAGGTAATGCAACGCTCGGTCGGGCTACACCCGGTCACCATCATTATTACTTTATTAATTGGCGCGAAATTGATGGGAGTCCTAGGCATTCTCCTGGCTGTGCCTATTACTACTATGATTTACATCATCCTGAAAAACTGGGGTACACTGACCAAGACCGCGTAAGAAAATTTGTTGGATAACAAAAAAGCCGCCCCGGCGATACCGGGACGGCCTGGCGATTTCTCGCCACTAATCTTCCGTAGGGTACAGGTGCAGCCCCCATAAGAAGAGGCTGTAGAGCCCCCTCGCGCGCGACTTGTCCTGCCTGGGGTTCTAGCCCTTGCGACCGCCCGCCTTGTAGAACTCGACGCGGTCGCCGACCTGGATGACGTATTCGTCATCATCCTCCGGGGTCTCGCCGTTGATAGCCACCTCGGCGTCTTCGGACACCCCGAGCAGCGTTGTCAGTTCGGAGTCTTCCCGGAGTTCGCCGATGGTGCGGCCAACCGCCGGGTAGCTCTCGACATTGGCGCCGCAGAAGACCTGGACTTCGCTGTCGAAGAGCTCGATAGCATCTCCCCCGGACTGGATGACGTATTCATCGAGCTTGACGAACTCGCCGTTGGCCTTGGCGACCATGCCGCCGTCAGGCAGTTCGATGCGAGTCTTTACCGCATCATCGTTCAGAGCGGCCTCGATCGTCTTCCCGATCAAACCGGGGACCTTGACCGAAATCTCGTTGTATTTGATCACCGTGTAACGACTCATGTAATTGCTCCTATGCAACCCACACTACTTGTCACCCCAGGCGTTATCCACGATGGGGTATTGAAGTACACCCGGCCTTTCGGCGTAGGGTGCGCCAGCCAGCTCCGGCCACACCGCACTAATTATGGGCGGCGGCTGAAAAGTTGGTGGCCAGCAAAGTCTAAGGAGCACTCGGGCCAGAACCCTTAAGCTACTCCTTTCGTGGATCTATCGACCAACGGAATTGTCCCTGAGTGTGCGTACGCCGCCGCTGTGGCTGAGTGCGCGAGGGCTTCTTCGGCAAGGGAACAGAGGCTAGCGCAGTTGTTGGGCTAGCTCCGAGGCCTAGAGAGAATGGAAATTCGTCATCATAGCTGTAGTAAGCATACGTCTCGCCCACCGGGATTGTCTCCAGTGTCACGTTCTGCAGCCAAGTTGTTGGTGGCACGAAATCACGCAAGATCGTGCCTTCGGGCAGAACTATATCGTACCGTTTCCCCGGTGAATAGTGATGCTTCTTGGCCAGCAGGGGGATCGGGGTATCGCCGCGGGGACCATCGCTATCGTTGCGTGCAGCGCAGCCACCGCGGACTGCCTGCGTGCTGTCCAGATAGGGGAACAGTTCCTGTTGGATAAACCCGCTGACGGGAACCCTGTCAGCAACTTTCGGGTCAACCTCCATCAGCCCGGCGAACCAATCGATTGGTTCGACTTTGAACCGGGCTCCATTCACGGCAAGCACACCGGTTATCGACGGATACACTCGATCCAGATCTCCGATGACGAAGTGCAACCCATCGAACTCAACCTCGTCATCGTAGTCGGTACTGGAATGGAAAGCCGACATTGAGTTGTGGCTGTGGATCGTTCCGATAAGTTGGTAGCCAGGGAATCGCCTACGATAGTCAGCGTTGACGCTGGCTCCCGTTACCGTCTGAAGCGGAGCGTCAATCTTCCACTTAGATCTGGCGGCATCGTAATGCAGGGTAACTAACGCCTCGCTCCCATCGTAGCGCTCCATGACTTGGCGGAAGAACATTACCGTAACAGCATAGTGGTTAATGCCGAGTTTCTCTGCTCGGAGAGTCGCCTCCTCGGGCACCGGCATCAGCCCTGGTATCTTCTTCACTTTCACGACCGAGGCGATCAAGCCAGTCTGTCGTTTAAGGAAATTGCCGTTGCTGGCAATGATGTAACACTTGAGGGAGCTATCAACCTCCCTCTTGTCCTCTTCCGACTGGACGAGAAGCACCGGATTCTTGAACTTGTCCTGGCCGACCTTTGGCATTGTTATTCTCCTCCCCCAGGCGGCGAGTCGAACAACTCCGCAAGTTGTAGCTGCAGTGGCTCCTCGTCCTCAGCAGGAGTGTTTCTAGCAGCCTCCACCAACTCGTTAATCGCTTCGGTCGCTAGCTCCCGGGTGCGCCGGTTAAGCTCACTGGTAACCGACGTCAACGTCTCGCTGGACAACGCCATGGCTTCTATCCGAGCTCTCAAATAGCTCCGAGAGTCCCTGATCACGCTATTGAACAGCTCTTCCAGAGTCCCCGTTAGTTTACCGTAGCTCGGGGTAGCGCCAAGCTCCAGCCCTTGTAGATACCGGCCGAGGAAGTTCTTGAGATCATCTGCTAGCCTACAGGCAAAGACATCGATTTTCTCCCGAACAACTTCAGTCTTGTCGTTGTACCTAGCCCTTACCGACATGAGATCCGCGATAAGAGCGGCCACTGTTTCAGCCGGCTTTCCGCACCTTCTCATCTCGCAACCCAAAATGAATTTCGGGTCTTCTGACGATCTCTTCTCCCACTTCCGATAGTCATAGAGGGTTTGGTTCGCCTCGTGGTACGAGCGCCAAACGTCGTTCAGGTCTTCGTTGAACATCGACTGCCAGAAGTGATCGATAACGGCTGCGGCTTTCTGGCCGACGGAGGTCATTCGATGGACTTCGTCGGGGATTTCCAGACAGAAGTTCATGTCGTGAACGTTTACACCCTCTCGCTCGGACATTTGGTTGGTGAAAGGTAAAACATAGAGGGGTTCGTTGCCGTTGACGATCGGTTGTTGAGCGGCCAGGATCCGCAACCCCTCAAGATTCGCCTCGTCGCCAACGAATACAAAACCAAACACCACGTATGGCAACGCTACTTCGAACCGACGATCGCAAATCCTGCCCCGCCAGTTCGGCATCATTCTTACCAAACTACCCTCTACGGAAATCCTCCGCACCATAGGAGGCTGCACCACTACTATCACGCAGACTTCCCCCTTAGATGCATAGAACATCGTATTCTCGGGTAGTATGTTAAGCGCTGAGCTCTCTCCACTCTCGTCGTCCGCTGACTGACTTAGAGCAAGGAGTGTCGGCGCCAGCTCTTGTTTCAGCTGGCGCTTGGCGTGACTGATCGCCGTACGGATCAGTTGATCTGCTTTACCGATCACCTCGCTGGCAAAAGCCCACTTGGCGCCATCGAAGCATCTGCTATGGAACTCTCGCACCAACTTGGAACCAGACAGATCTTCCGCTTGGTGTCTGACTGCTTTGTTAGCCAGCTGATGAAGCGCGTTTTGTGTTGAATCAAGCCATTGCTCCGACAGTTCGTCGCCAACTGCAGCAAGGCCATCTTCCACTATCGCGATCGAGGCCGTGCTTAGCCGCGCAGCGAATCGACCCACCAGAGCTCTTGCCACATACTGAAGCCAGGGCTCAACCGGTCGCGGCCGGCCCGAATGCAGCATCGGAAAAGATATCGGATGCTCCAGAACGTCCCCGCCAATTTGTCGTTCCGTCACAGTAACACGGCGTACCGTACCACTGCTGGTGAGGATATAGGCTGGGCGATCAGCTTCCATCAGAGCAAGGCGGTCCATTTCGTCACGGGCCTCGCGTTCCAGCTGACGTAGGTCGTGCCGTAGCGCGCTTTTCTGCGTACTGAGATTTTGACACTCCTGGTGAAGCTTCTCCCGCTCAGCAAGTAGCTGTTGCTCGGTAACTGCCGTCATTCTTGCCACCTCCTAAGGGGCTTGTGTTGTTTTGTTCAGATTAGAGAGTCTGCTCCTTGAATTCTAGAACCTAGTTTTCAAGGAGCTGGAAATACCTTTTACTG
>JAZDLM010000010.1:0-15876 GCA_043801895.1 bacterium | reverse complement strand
TTATCGCCGTTATCTTTTTGGTGTTCATCGTCGGCTGGTTTATTATGCTTCGGCCTAAAACCTGGCTGTCGTCGCTCGCTTTCGGTTTAGTGGCTGGTGGCGGATTGAGTAATATACTCGACCGTGTGATATTTGATGGTCGGGTAGCGGATTATTGGCAGTTGAATGGCCTAACTACTTTTAATTTGGCCGATGTTTTTATTACGATCGGTTTGATACTAATTCTCCAGAATTTGTTCCGCCATGCTTGAGCCAAAAGTAATTTTTGAAGACGACGCTCTGTTGGTGCTGAACAAGCCGGCCGGCTTGGTGGTGCATGAGGGTCATGGTCAGACCGACCCCACGGTAGTTGATTGGCTGACCCAGCGATTCCCGAAGTCTTCGCTCAAGCAAGAACATTACGGTTTATTGCATCGGCTAGATAAAGATACTTCGGGAGTTTTGCTGGTGGCTAAACAACCCGACACTTTTGAATACCTTAAACGCTTATTTAAGCGGCACGCGGTTCATAAAGAATATCTGGTATTAGTGCATGGTAAACTGATGCCCAGAGCTGGCCTGATCAATGTACCGATTGCCCGTGACCTTATCCGCCGAACTCGATTCGAGCCGGCGGCGTCCGGCCGCGCGGCAGAAACTCGCTACGAAGTGGTCGCGCATTATTCTGGCTTCACTTATCTAAAAGCTTATCCTACGACCGGTCGAACTCATCAGATCAGAGTGCATTTTGCCAGCATCGGCCACCCGGTGGCGGGGGATAAAACCTATGGCCGGACCGATGCCCTCCCTAGGCAATTTCTCCACGCTCACGGACTAAATTTTGCCGATTGGAACGGTAAAACTCGCCATTTTATATCGCCACTGGCTCCAGATTTAAAACAATTTCTTGGCCACCTGTCCCGTTAGAAATCTAGATAACGGGCAGTCTGAACAAGGCAAGACATAGATATAGTTATACCAAGTAAAGATTTCTAACGGGATGTTAGACGATAGAAAGATTTTTATCATTAGCGCTCCCTCGGCTACCGGCAAAGATGCAGTGGCCACTGAGTTGCTCAAGACCGATCTCCCGCTCGAGCGGATGCTGACGGCTACTTCTCGACCGCGGCGCTCAACCGATCGCGAAAACGACTACCATTTTTTAACCGAAGCCGAGTTTCGCCGACTGATCGATAGCGGCGGGATGATCGAATGGGTGGAATTCAATCAGCATCTCTATGGCACACGGTGGCAGGATTTGCGAGCGATCGTAGAGGCGGGCAAATCGCCCATCATGGACATTGATGTAAGGGGAGCAAGATCTTTTAAGCAAAAATTTCCAACCCAAGCGGTTACCATTTTTCTGGTTCCTGATAGTCTGGATGTGTTGCGTCGGCGGCTGGAAGAGCGCGGGACCGCCAAGGCTGATATTGTCGATCGGTTAAATACCGCTCAGGGCGAGTTGAAGCTGAAGGACAGTTTTGATTACCAGGTGGTTAATCGCGACGGCTATCTTGATAACGCCGTGCGCCAAGTGGCGGAAATTATTCGGGGCGAGCTGGCAAAATAGCTGCCGTCAGACCGCAAATCGTCTTGTCTGCATCCAGCACCGGTTCGACATGGACTCGGCCGTTAAATTTGCGTTGAAGCCAATCGGAAAATTGCGCGAACTGGTTTGGCCCTAATTCGATCACCGCTTGCCCGTTGTCCAACCGATCGAACAGTCGGCGATACAGTTCTAGCCCATCATCACTTCGTCCCCACAGCGCTACCCCGGGTTCATAGTCTAAGTCAGCCGCGCCGCTAAAACCGTTCGGCAAATACGGCAGATTTGCAATGATCAAGCTATCGCTTATTCCGGTTGGCAGTAGGTCTTGTCTGATAAACTCCACTCGGTCGCTAACTTGATGCGCTGCGGCATTGCGCTGTGCGACCTTTAGGGCAGCTGAAGAAATGTCGGTAGCGATTATTTTGACCTCTAGGGCAGATTTAGCGATCGCGATAGCGATCGCCCCGCTGCCCGTCCCAACATCGCAAACTTTTTTTATATTCTGCCGTTGGATCAACTCAAGCGCGTGGTGCACGATCGCCTCGGTCGCCGGCCGGGGGATCAATACAGCGGGGCTAACCCGCAAGTCCAGTTCGAAGAACTCTTTATGCCCAGTTAGATAAGCCACCGGGACGAACTGCCGCCGGCGGTAAACTAGCTTTTTGAATTGGAACCATTCCCGCCAAGTCATTGGCCAATCGGGACGAGCGTACAACTCGGTTTTGTTCCGGCGAAGGGAGTGCGCTAACAACACCTCGGCGTCCAGCCGGGCGGTGGGATTGTTAATAAATCGATCGACAGCCCAGGAGAGAGCCTGCGCGCGTGTCATGATCGCGATTTGCTAATTTCAGCTTGGATGGCCGATAAGACGGGCATCAAGTCTCCGCCGAGGACGCTTTCGATATGGTGCCAACTTTGTTGGATCCGATGATCGGTGATCCGGTCTTGCGGGAAATTATAGGTCCGGATTTTTTCACTTCGGTCGCCAGTGCCAATTTGGCCTCGGCGCTCACTCGATCGCTGCGCTCGAGCTTTTTCCTCTTCGAGAGCCAATAATCTGGAGCGGAGAACGGACATCGCTTTGGTTTTATTCTTGAGTTGCGACTTTTCGTCTTGGCAGGTAGCTACTAGCCCGGTCGCCAAATGGGTTATCCGTACTGCTGAATCGGTGGTGTTAACGCTTTGCCCGCCGTGGCCGGACGACCTAAACACATCTACGCGGATATCCTCGGGCTTAATTTCGACATCTACCTCTTTTGCCACCGGCAGTACCGCCACGGTAGCGGTTGAGGTGTGGATTCGCCCCTTGGCTTCTGTCGCCGGTACCCGCTGGACGCGGTGCACCCCGCTCTCATATTTTAATAGGCCGTAGGCGCCCGGTCCGCCAATTTGGAAAACCACTTCTTTGAACCCGCCATCGTCGCTCGGGCCGGCATCGATCATAGTCGTCTGCCAGCCTTGGGCATCGGCAAACCGGCTGTACATTCTGAACAAGTCTCCGGCAAAGATGGCCGCCTCGTCGCCGCCGGCGCCTCCGCGGATTTCCAAGATCGCGTCGCGCTCGTCCGAAGGATCTTTTAGGATGGTTAGATCGACAAGTTTCGCCTCGGTAGTCTGGAGTTTGCTCTCGAGTTGCGGCAGCTCATCGGCGGCTAATTTCGCCAACTCAGCATCATTTTCGGATACCGTTGCTCTATGTTCGGCGATTTCTTTTTGCAATTTTAAATATTCCGCGTGAGTTTCCAGAATTTGGCGTAACTCCCCTCCCCGCTTAAACAACTTGCCCTGCTCGGCGGGGGAGAGATTGGTTAAATCGGCCAGCTTTTGCTGGATGGCGTCATATTCCTTTTGAAACGGTGCGATATTTACCATAAAAAACAGTCTATCCCTATTGTGGCACAGACTTGACTGGTCGCCATCCGGCTAGCTAGCTTTTTTGCGGGTTTTAGTCGGTTTTGCTACCCCGCTGGCGGCCTTGGCCACTTTGGCGCGGAACTTATCTACCCGTCCGGCCTTGTCGATCAGCTTCTCTTTGCCGGTATAAAGCGGATGACATTGCGAACAGATATCTACCTTGGTGGATTCTTGGGTTGAGCCTACCGTCATCGCGCTGCCGCAGGCACAGGTGATCGTAGCTTTCTTGAAATATTGAGGATGGATATCCTTTTTCATTGCTAGTTTCTAACGGGATCCATAACAGAACAAACCATATCATAGGGGGTAGTTGAAGTCAAAGGGGGTTGACAAACCCCGATTTTTATAGTACAATGGCATAATTACCAAAATTAAAAACAAACCCTAAAAACCAATGTACTTTTTCCAGACCAAGAAATTTAAGATTGGTCTAACCGCAGCCGCAGGGGTCGCGGTGGTTTTGCTGATCTTATTCTCCCAGCAAATCGGCCAGCTGTTAAATTTATTTGGCTCAAAGGCTGATATCTCAACTCGGTCGCTTTCGTTTTGTGGAACTTGGGGAGGCACTCACGATCACACCACAGTAGTTCCCCCCGAAGAACCTCATGCCGGTTGGTTAACACTCGATCTCTCCGGTGTTGTGGTCACCCCGATCGATAACTGTCCCAACGATCCCAATAAAACCCAGCCGGGGATTTGTGGATGCGGTACACCCGACACCGACACCGACGGTGACGGTACCCTCGATTGTAATGAGCTTGACGACCCAATTATCACTACCGATGCTGCCGCCGAAGCCGCCGCCGCTAAGGCCGCCGCCGATGCTGCCGCTGCTCAAGCTGCTGCCGAAGCCGCCGCTAAGGCTGCTGCCGATGCTGTCGCTAAAGCTGCCGCCGATGCTGTCGCTAAAGCTGCCGCCGATGCCGCCAGAGCTGGTCAGACAGATGCCAGAACTCTACTGGAGCAATTCCCGACTCCTTAATCGTTTCTTACTAGTCCCTCATCGAAATAAAAAACAAAGTGCTACATCAACTTTCACATCAACTTAATCAGCGCACGACCTCGGCTCGGGGGAGTCAGGCGGCGATGTGGTTGATCATCGGCATTATCGCTGCCGGCTGGTTGGTGTACGGTTCGCTGTCTCACCAATTCGGAGCCCGGTCGGCGGAGGCTATGCAACGCCCCGAAGAAGATATCATTGGTTCATACACCGATATTAAAAACTTCGTTTTGGCCACCGACGAATTTATTACCGATTTACACTTGATTGAAGGGAATCGCTATATTCCCGTAAACACCTCGATCGCGTATGAAATTAATTTGTGGAGTAGTCCTGACGCGCAGGGCGACAAAGTCGCTGGGCCACTGATCATTGTCAGTACTGCCGATGGGGCGGCGATTCACTCGTTAGTCGGCCCTGATGTCTCTAGTCAAGTTCTTTCTGCAGACGCCCTCGTCGGAGTCAAGTCAGTTTCCCTGACCATTCGAATGACAGCCCCCGGTGCCACTACCGTTCTACCCACCCCTCCGGCGCTAGAGTGCGCGATGCTGTCTTACACTACCGCGATGACTCCCGACCCTGGTTTCCTTGCCGAGCTGCACTCGACCCTCAACTCGGTGCTCCCTGGCGGTGTAGCGTCGTACGGGATAACGATTACTCCTACCAATGACTATAATGGCCAGGTGACTTTAGCGCTGCGCGACATTAACCCAGCCTGGGACGCAGCGGTATCAAATTATAAACTACGCGTGGATTCCTCGGGTCAAGAAGGGACGACTGTCAGCGCCCAGGTTGATGCAGCCGAAGGTGTCGCAGTGGCATTGGAAATCAACACCAACTCGACTTTTAACCCGAGCGCTACCCAATCCCATAGTTTCACAGTTCGAGCCAGCGACGCCTCCGGTAAGCAGGTTGATATGCCAGCTACGCTCACCATCCAAGACGCGCCGGAATACGCTCCCAATCTCAACATAAGTTTTGTGGCCAAGGTGGCCCGCGGGATTGGCGGTCAGCCAAAAACCAATCGCCAATTCAATTTCTATCTCTATCATCAAACCGCCAACGACAAAACTTTAGTATTTGCGCCTAGCCCGCAGCCGGCCACCACGACTTACGACACCACTAACGACCGTTATGCCGGTTCGGTCATGGTCCCGGCGGCGAATTTGGCCGTTGGCCAGACTTACGAAGCGTATCTAAAAACCTTCGGCTTCCTGTCGGGCAAAGCACTAACATCGATTACCGCCAACAGCCAAGCGGCGGCCGACAGTACCGTGCCAGTCAGTCTCGACTTCGGCACACTCAAGGCTGGCGACATCAACGACGCCGCTACCGAAACCGAAAACACTCTGACGATGGGCGGCGTGAAGCGTGATGACATTGTGGGTCAGCCCGACTGGGGACTGCTACTCGGCGATTTTGCCAAACAGGCGGCTAGTCTGCTTGCCGATTTCAACAACGACGGCGCGGTCAATGCATTTGATATCTTCCCGTTCACTTCCCCTGACAGTGGCGGGAGTTGGTTTATACCGGGCGGCTTAAGAAATAATGGAAGACTATAAACAACAATATTCTTGGGTGATTAAATTCGCGATCTTCGCGGTCGCTCTGTTAATAGTGGCAATTTTAGCTCTCAAAGGTAGTTTCTTTGAGGGGCTGCTAAAGTTATTTGGTGTCGGCGCCTCACAGCTGCAAACTATTACCCTAACCAGTAACGAAGATTTTTTAGGAACCAACACCCAGGCCCCCTGGATGGCGCAAATTCCCGGTGGCATTGACAACACCCCAACTCTAAGCGACGCCGCACCTTTCTCGTACTTTACCGGCCAGACGGATCCTGGCGAAACCCCCGGGTTTGTGATGCCGTTGTGGTTCGGCGGCAGCAGCGCAGTCCAGGTAACTCAGCCCAGTAGCTACACCGCGCCAATAATTGACTTAGGCTCCGAGCTGAGCGCGGACGCTGTTATTCAATCAATCGAGGCGCTCGACTATCGGCCGGCCGGCTCCGATATTACTTATAGTTATCGTACGGCCACCTCGGCGACTGAGATTACTGATTCAGCTTGGCAAACCCTAGAGATGGGTTCCGTCGAAACCGTTGGCACCCATACTCGCTATCAGGCGGTATTAGGAATAGCGGCTAACCGATTCGTCCAGGTTAAGGTGGGATTTGGCTCGTTCTTCGCTACCGATCGTCCGATGGTGTCAGAAATCAAAATCACTTACGGTACTCAGGATGTCGTAATCTCTGGCGGTTCGGCCGATAATGACAATAGCGCAGCCGGTGATCAACAGCTCCAAACCCCTGATTGTGAACCAGCTGACTTAAACTGTGATGGAGCAATCAACTCCGTTGATTACAGCATGTTCTTGGAGGAATTCGCCGGTCAGAGCGGGGATGGATCGGCCGCCGACTCAAACCCACCTAGTGAGGATAGCAACCCAGACAGTCAGCCCGACGAGGAGCCGCCCGCCTCTTGACTTTTATAGAAAATTTTAGTATAATGTCCTAATACCCTGTCGGGCCCTCGAAATCAAAAACCAACATGAATCGCTACTGGTTCCAATCTAAATCGTTCAAAATTACGCTGGCGGCGGTAGCTGTTATCGCGGTCGTTTTGCTGATCCTGTTTGGCAAAGACCTGATGAAGTTATTTGAAAAAGCGCCCTCCAAAGCTGGAGAAGCCATCACCATCGACAGCGCCACCGATTGGAACGAGGGCACTTTTACTAATGCCGTCGTTCAAGACGACAAACTTGTCATTATGCCTCCAGCTCCAGTTGTTCCGTAATCCCGGCCAATTAAATTATGAAAACCAAAACCAAAATTGATCAGCTGCTAGCTCACTCTCCGCTCAAGCGGGGCAGTTTGCATGTTATAGCGGCTATCGCGATCATTGCCATAGCTGCTAGTTGGGCGGGAATGAATTTAGTGAAATCTACCCACGCTGCGGTAGGTGATGCCGGTCCGTTCCCCGGGAGCGATGATCCTGGGATCGCAGTAACCTTGCCAATCAACGGCGACTGGTGGATATCGGGCACTACCCAGCGGATAAAAGCTCATCGCACCGATCTTACTGCTAGCGAGCAGCATACCGTTGATTTTTATGCCCTCGCTGCCGATCGGATCAGGGGGGCTTGGGTGACTTACAAGATCAATCAGGCTCCGGTGACCGTCAACTATGTACGCGTGGGAAACATTAGTGCTCAAGGGGTATATGATATGCAGTGCGTCGGCGTCTCCGGTTGTGTTTGGACGGTCGGAGATGTTTATGAATATAACAGCACTACTCAGCATTGGGAATTTCGCCAGATCGAATCTACGGAGACGGTGGTACACATCTACGATTATGGTAAGGTCGGCGCTGCCGAGCCAGTAACTGCCCACGCTTGGAGCGGCATCTTCACCGTAGCCAAAACTTTCTTTAGCCAGCCAACGGCAGACGCGACTTGGCGAGTGGGTGAAAAGCGAACTATTACTTGGCGCGTGCCAGCGAATTGGCCGCTGTCGGGCACCCAGGAAGCCGGCATCTCTTACTATGTGAATAGCAGCACCCTGTTGGGGACAGACACTATCGCCGCCGCCGACCTCGGCCAAACTAAAACCAAGGAGTATGTGGTAGGAGAGGAGTTCAGTTATAGTCCTACTGGCCCATCGACATGGCCGGATGCGCAAATCAAGGTATTAGCTCATCTGTCTAGTGGCGATGTTACACTGCTTAGCCCCAAATTCGACATCGGTGAAGCTTTATATAAGGTGTCCTTCGCTTCTCCCGTAGGTGGCGAGCATTGGGTATTGGGCGATGCTCGGCTGATCGAATTTCGCCTCATCCCCACCACCGTTGGCGCTACCAGCACGCAATTGGAAGTCGATAATGTTATAGGTTTGGCGCTGGGTGAAGAAGTTTTTGGGGCCTGCGCCACTCACCCGAACATCTCTCTGCCTTGTAATGAAAATGGCAATTTAGTCAACGGCACCTGGCATCTCAATGAGAGTTTCGTAGTCCAGGCCGGTGCCCACGCTAGGACCCAAGACTTTTCTTTCCCGTGGGCAGTTGCCAAAAATAGTAGCGGGAAGGACATCTTTACCGATTGGCAGAGCGGTCCCAGCGGTCAGGTTCCTTGGGATCAAGACCTTTGGTTAACGGCCAAAATAGGCAAGTTCGGCTGGGCGGGTGCAACTTACCTAAGCCGCGGTTTCAATATCAGCAATGGTATTGCCGAGCCTCCTACCATCATCGACCCGGCGCCTGGTGTCATTTGGCGGATGGGCGAGAAGCGGGAAATTAAATGGCGCGTGCCGCAGGATTGGTTCGACGGCTACACCGAAGCCTCAGTTACTTACTATATGGATTATAAAACCAGCTCGCGGGAACTTGGCGCGGAAAACATTGTTGTAGCCGACAAGGGGCAAATTAAAACCCGGGCTTACATTGTTGGACAAGAGGACGAACACGCCGGTTTTACCGATCCAATTTTCCCGATTGGTCTTGGCGGGCTTGAGCAGCCCCTCGATGGCTTTAAGATCCGACTACATGTCGACCCCCACCCTACGGATGACACCACTGGCGACACTTTCAATATATCTTCCGACCCCTTCAAGGTGGCCAATTCTCTATATACTGTCAGCTTTACCTCTCCAGTCCTAGATACTCAATGGCAAGTTGGCGACACTCAGCCGATTAAATTCAAACTTACCCCCAAGGGCGGCGTAATTCCCGATAGCTACACCACTACCGTTCCGTTAATCTATGAATTCACATTAGGCGAGGAAGTATTTGGCGCTTGTGTAGACCATCCCGACATCCCGCTGCCTTGTAACGAGGACGGCAATTTAATTAATGGTTCTTGGGTTATTAAGAGAGATTTCGAAATCCCGGTTGGGACTTATGATACCACCCACGAGTTCTCGTGGGAACGGAATTGGACGGTTGATAAAACCGCCGGCGGCTATGACATTTTTGGCACAGCCGGTCCTGACCCTGCCGATAAAGAATTATGGTTGCTGGCCAAGGTGGGCAAGCTAGCCGGGTATGGCGACTTGTACTTGAGTGATAAATTCCACATTCAGGGCATTACCGAGCCGTTGCCTTTAAACGGCAGCTATCTGTCCAAGCGATTCGCTATCACTAATGGTTTGGTTAAATTCAACAGCTTCGATTCAGTATCTGAGGCCTTTCAAAACACCGATACCCCGCCCCAGGGTAGCCAGGTAAAGTTTTGGGTTAAGTTCTACGATGCTGACGGGGCCGATTTGCCCCTTGATGGCCTGGAAGGGGTAGTCAATCAACTGGATGCCGATGGTTTCTACCAAGTCGATTCTGCTACCACCTCCGACTACCACATCTTACGATTCAACTCAGCGACTAATCTTGGAGAAATCAGACTCGTGCAGCTAAAAATCAATTTAGCTACCGACGACTGGAATAAGTGGAAGCCCTCGGTTACCAGCGCCAGTATCAACTATGATCCTTTGAGCGGGGATGTGCCGAATGTGACTGTTAACTTCATTGCTCCCGTCCAACGCGGCTCTAGCGGCGTGCGCAATCCAGATCTGGGATTTACCCTTTACTTCTACAAGCGGATCGAGCCTCCGGTAACCGGCATCCCAGAGAATCCCGAAGCCTCTGAATATAGTAGAACCGTCTCGGCCAGCGCCAAGACGGACGCTGATAACAAGGGGACCGTGGTGCTGAGCAACCCCGACGCCGACTTAGAGGCAGGCGCTACGTATTTAGTATTTATCAAAACTCCTCAGCATCTTTCCCGGCGCGCTCAGGACACGGCTGACAACTCGGCTAGCGAACATCCGATCGTGCTCCCGGCCAGTTTCACCCCTGAGCAAATTACCAGCGGATTCACTTACGATATTATCTTCCCTGAGTTAAAAGCAGGCGACATCGCCGGTGTTGATTCCTACGGCATCATGCCCCACGACGATGCGGTGTGGGGTTTCGACCCCGCGCCGTTCGCGGGGGAAAGCTTCGGCGACTACGGCAAGTCCGGGGGAACGATAGGTGAGTTTTTGGCAGACTTTAACAACGACGGCGCCATCAATGCCTTTGACTACTTCCCGTTCGCCGCTCCTGCCGATGGCAGCTATGGTCTATTCGGCGAATTACTCCAGTTCTTCCAGCCCCGCGGCGACCTATAAGGGGTTGACAAAGTAGAAAAAGTGTAGTATAATAAGATAATTAGCTCGCAACCAAAACCAAAATGAAACACCAAGCTATCTCTAAAATTTTCAGCCTCCTGACCGGCATTTCCCTTGTATTCGCCGGCGCTTTGCCTACCCTGGCTGCTGGCGTTTTAGACGATGGCAGTGCCTCGCTCTACTTCGAACCCACCACCTACACCGTTGCCCCCGGTGCCACTTTTGATGTGCCGGTGATGGTTAATGTCAACGCCGGCTCAACTACCGACACAACCGTCGGAGTCGATGCCTGGGTGACATTCGACAACACCAAACTGGAATATGTTCATCCTAGCGCCAATGCCGGCATGCCCAGCGACTTTAGCTTGGGCAACGGCTCGGTAATTATCACTCGTTCTAGCACTAACTCGGCAATTCAGGCCAATGAAATAGTGATTTCCGGCTTGATCTCAGCCGGCGGAGCGCCAGTCAATGGCATCAAGAAAGTCGGCACTCTTAAATTTAAAGTCAAAGATGCTGCAACCGTTGGAAGTACAGCCACGCTTGGTTTCAAGTTCAGCACCACTAATTATGACGATACCACCAGCGACTCCAATGTCGCGCCGCCTAGCACTAGCACTAAAATTGATCTATTGAAGACTGTTGGGACTGCCACCGTCACCATCGCCGCCGCTTCGGTGAACGATCCTACCATCACCAGCGTTACTCCGAACAGCGGTAGCAAAGATAACAGCCAACTGGTAACCATCGTCGGTACGAACTTTGGAACTACTCAGGGCACAGTCAAGGTCAACACCAGCACTTCTGCTACGGTTTCCAGCTGGAGCGACGCTTCGATTACCGCCACTATCCCAAGTTGGCCCAGCTTAACCCAGCAAACTGTCGTTCCGGTGACTATCACTCGCCCGGACACCAAATCTGCAACCAAAACCGACGGTTATACCTACACTATTGGAACTCCTTCTCCGCCTCCAGTGCCTCCTTCTAGCACCGACCCTCGGATTACTTATATCTATCCGGCTAGCGGCAATAAATTAACTCCTACCGAAGTAACTATTTATGGCGAAAACTTTGGCTACTTTGAGTCGACCGATAAGAACAAGGTTTTTGTTGGCCTGCAGTTAGCGACTATTAAAGATTGGAGCCCAAGCCGAGTATTAATTCAAGTCCCGCCTGCGCCCGATCTGACTAGTCGTACTACCTTGTCAGTTAAACTCTATCGCGCCGATGGTAAGGTAGCGGAGTACATTGGCTTTACCTACAACACCGGCCCGCTGCCTGGCACTGGTCCTGACGAGTGGATGTGGGGCGGGATCGCTGCTGCGGCTGCCGCGCTAGCCTGGCTAACCTATCGCAAGTTGGCCACCCGTCGGATGTCCGCTTAAATCTTATATAAATCGTTCCACACGAGAACCACCCCCGAGTCAAAAGCTCGGGGGTCTTGTATGATTAAGATATATGAGCAGTAATTTTGCGGATGAGGTTGGGTTTGAGGTAAAAGCCGGCGATGGCGGCAATGGTGCCGTCGCGTTTCGGCATGAGAAGTTTGTCCCTCGTGGTGGGCCAGATGGCGGCGACGGTGGGGCTGGCGGGAGTGTCTATATTTTGGCCGATCACAATCTTAATACTCTAGCCGACCTCACCAGACAGAAAATCTATCGAGCGAACAATGGCCGGCCTGGCGCGAAGCAAAAATCTGCCGGCAAGTCGGGCGCAGATCTAATTTTGAAAGTTCCAGTTGGGACTCAGGTGTTTGAAGTTGAATCGGTGCGCGGCAAATTAAAAGAATTTTTGATCGCTGATCTTGAGCGCTCGGGCGATAAGTTCCGTGTGGCCCAAGGCGGCGGCGGGGGATATGGCAACGCGCGATTTGCCAGAGCCAACTTTCAGTCGCCCCGCTTTGCCGAACTAGGCGAACCCGGCGAGGAGCGAACGGTAATATTGAAATTAAAGATCGTAGCTGATGTCGGGCTGATCGGTTTACCCAATGCCGGCAAATCAACTTTGCTGTCGGTGATCTCTAACGCACGCCCGAAAATTGCCGACTATGAATTTACTACCTTAATCCCTAATCTGGGTATCGTAAAACTAAGCGATAAAAGTTTTGTGGTGGCTGACATCCCCGGGCTGATAGAAGGCGCTAGCACGGGGAAGGGATTAGGTTGTCAGTTTTTACGGCACATCGAACGAACCAAGATATTGGTACACCTAATTGATGCCACTCGGCCGGAGCCGGTCAAAGACTTTAGGCTGATCAACGCGGAGATGAAGAAATTCAGCAAGGAGCTCGGCCACAAACCCCAATTGGTTGTATTGAATAAAATGGACGCGGTACGCGCAGACCGATTGAAACAGCTGGGGGAAATGCGCTTTGGTGGCAATCCGATTTTCTTTGTATCGGCCGCAGCCCATAAAGGGATTACGGGTTTATTGCACGCAATGGCGGCGGCACTACCTAAAGTCCGCCGACAGATCGCCGGGGGAGAAGTATTCAAAACATTTACTCTGCGCGATTTGCCCTATGTGCGATTCGAGGTTGCCAAGAAAACCGGCTACTTTATAATCAAGGGGCCTAAACAGGAACGGCTGGCTATCAAGACCGATTTTGGTAACCCGCAGGCATTTGCCCGTTTCCAAAAAGTGTTAAAACGAATGGGGGTATTGGGCGCGTTGAAGAAGGCGGGGGCAAAGCTGGGGAACAAGGTCAAAATCGGCAAAAAGCAGTTTGAGTTTGAGGACATTTAAAATAACAGGGTCCCCACGGCGAACTAACGAAGTGTTTGGCGTGGGGAGAGGAGAAACTCTATCGAACGCAAAAGCGCCGGTTCCAATTTATTTGGAACCAAGCGTAAGGTGAGATGAGTTTGGACGAGGGGCTATAGTACAGCGGGAGTACACAGCATTCGCCTTGCTGGGACGGCGGTTCAATTCCGCCTAGCTCCACCACGAAAAAATCCCCGTTGGGGATTTTGTTCGTGGTATGAACATAGCGATATAAACCGCCGGGCGTTCGACCTGCCCATCCGTAGTGATATCTATATCGCAAGAGGCTAATGACCTATTTGCGATGAGATTGAACGCAGGAGGGTTCCGCCTAGCTCCACCACGTCGGACCGGACTCGGCTTTACGCTAACCCCTCGACAAGCTCGGGGTTGCTTTTAGCCTCGTCATTCCTCCTTTCAAAACCGTAAACACTTCGTTGGTTTACAGTTTTGGTGAAAAACGATCCATACTAACCCTTCGCGCACACGGGAGTTACTGTCCCCGCGGGCGGCTTTTTGTTTCCTAAAAATTTCCATATTATCGGCTTATTGCTCCCGGTATGCTGATTTTGGGTATATTGCATTAGGGAGGAAGTCAGTTTTGTCGAAAGTCAGCTTAGTTATAGCCGCTCTTAACGAAGCCTCGACGGTAGCCGGAGTGGTGCAGGCAGCGGTGGCCTCGCAGCTGTTTCGCGAGGTAGTTGTAGTGGACGATGGCAGCACCGATAGTACGGCAGACGCGGCCAGAATCGCTGGCGCCTCGGCGGTAATTCAGGTTAACCCGAATCGGGGTAAGGCTAACGCAATGCGCGAAGGTTTAAAATGTATTACCGCGCCGCTGGTGCTGTATTGGGACTCCGACTTGGTTGGCTCGACCGATCAGCACTTCGCGGCAGTCATTAGCCCGGTAGCTCGCGGCGATGCTGAGATGGCGGTTGGGATTCTGCCATCTCTCGGCCAGCGTTTGGCACCGGCCTAGAGCGGGGAGCGGGCTTTGCCCGCCTCTTTGATGCGCGAGTTCTTTGCGGCTCATCCCGCCATCGAGCGCTTTTCGGTCGAGCGCCAACTAACCAAATGGGCCAAGTGGTGCAACTGGCGGGTGGTCTATGTTCAGCTCGACGGGATCCACCATCGCCAAAAAGAGGAAAAGCGAGGGTTTTGGCGGGGGTTCGCCGACAGGTTGAAGATGTATGGTGAAATCCTAGTAAAAAAATAACGGCTGGGAGCCAGGTGGTTTGGGCTGGGCGCTAGCGTCCAGCCCGTTTTGTTAAAGTTGGCCACCAGAGCGTATTATTGACACTACCCCCGGGTTATGGTAGTCTGTAGTTCGACTGCTCTGGGGGTTCCCCTTAGAGTAGTTTTCAAAAATGAACGGATTATTGGGGGCCTTCGCGGCCCTTTTACTATCCTCGCTAATGGCAACCAGCCCAACCCAGCCGGAAGACCCGGCGGTCTTAGAGCTGCGGGCGTTCCTGGCTAGTAAAAACAGCCCGATGCCAGCCGAAGAGTTAATGAAATATCCCAACTGGTCCGCCATCGTGGCAATTTCGGCGGCCGAGAGCGGCTACGGCAAATTTAGGGCCGGTGATAATAATGCCTGGGGGATTAAAGATTTTCGAAGCGGCAGTCCGAAGTTTGGCCGGACTCGAGATTTTGAATCGTGGGCTGCGTCAATCCAGTACACCTCTGAACTCTTGTTCAAATACGATCCCGTTGACGGGATGCCCGACCCGAAGCAGATGGCACCAACCTGGAAATCTGTCCGACCGTATCACAATTGGATCGGGAATGTATCGTACGCGCTGAAGGATATTAGCCAAAATGTCACCTTGGCCGCCCAACCGATCGGGTAAACTTAAGCGACCATTCAACTTTCTAGTATAATGAAGCCAAGCTAATCTAGGCTTATTTTTATGCTAATCGCCGCTCACTTTCTAGTTGGTGCGACTATCGCCACCCATATGCCGGAAGCGGTTCCCGCTGCCCTCGGCGCGCTTGCTTCTCATTTCGTTCTCGACGCGATCCCACACAAGGACTACATCGGCAAGCCGATCCTAAATCGGCCCAATGTGATCTTTGCCCTGGTCGATACCGCCGTGGCGCTAGGGCTATTCTTTTTGCTGGTCGAGCCGCGTTACTATCTATACGCTTTCACGATTAGCTTAGTGGCGGTGTTGCCCGATTTGGTGACTCTCCCTAAATTTTTCTGGCCGAAATGGGAGCAGCTGCCGATCATCAAACCTCTTCTTCGCTGGCACGGGACCATCCTGCAATTGCAACGCGAGCCAAAGTTTATTAAAAAGGATTCTCGGGCCGATTGGATTTGGGGTTTGGCCCCACAAGTCATCATTATCTTGGTGCTGTTTTTCCACCTCGGGACCATCCCGTATTTTTGATCTTGCTACTAGCGCTATTACAAAAACCTCCGTTCTGCTGTACAGCATGAACGGAGGTTTTTGCTTCTAGGATCCTAAGAGATAAGTACGAGATGAATCCTATTTGCGGGGCATGAAGACT
>JAZDLM010000006.1:0-34957 GCA_043801895.1 bacterium | reverse complement strand
AATAATCTGCCTATCAGCTAGTTTTCTGGCCTTGCGTAACCTGGCTCTTCTAGACATAGCTAGAAACTAAAAAATATTGAATCCGATTGCATTTTATCATACCAAAACCGCCCTCTGGTATCCGGTTCTCCCCTTCACCGGAGCGGTAATCTCTACTCTCGCTCGTCCCTGGCCGGCCTAGAAGAACATGCTCCAGTCGGTCGTGATGTTGGTGCCGTAAAAGATGAGCTGCGGCCCCAGGAAGTTGATAATGACGATGGACACTAAAATCACCGCTAGCTGACGCCAAAACGAGTTGGTAAATGTCTCCTGGCGCTTGGCCTCTGCCTTGAACGCTCTTACGAAATTTTTATTCATTATACTCATCCTCCAGCTGGACTAAACACACTGTCTATAAGCTGCGTCCAGAGATTGCCCTTTTGGCCGGAGTCAGGGACGCCGGGCGGGGCGTTGTCTGGCAGCATTTCTATTATACCGAGAGCCACTAATGTCTGCAAAGCCGTCTCGATTCTAGTCTTGGGCACTGGCAAAGACGGCATCGCCGGAAAAGCCGAGAAGTTGCTAAAGGTATTAATAATCGCGTCTGCCTCTTCTTTGGTCACAATCTGCCTACCCTCAACCTCCTCGGTATATCTGTCGATAGAGGCAAAGTCCTTGTCGATACTCACGGCCGTTTCATCTTCAACCTTCTCTTCCTCCTTTTTCTCCTCTTCTTCCTTTTTCTCTTCCTCGGTAGCCGTAACCACTAAAGTAAAATTGACTGTTTTGGTAAGTGAATTTGGATCGCCCAAACCGCTAGCCTTAATCGTGATGCTGTAAGTTGCTGGAGCTAAGTTAGCGCTAGTGCTGATCGTCGCCGTGCTGCTTCCGGGTAGGGGGGTAACTATAGAGGGGGTAAAAGATAGCGAGACCCCACCAGGCAGTGTGGGAGCAGTAAGTTTGACGGGATAGCCGTAATCATCCAGGGGTGTAATCCCGACATTCACATCTATCGATTTACCCGCCACCACTGCGCCGTTGGCGGGGTTCAGACTGACTTCAAAAGTAGGGTCGGCTACCACCTCATTAGTCGGGAAGATCCACAGCGCATTGACCCCCCAATTGTCCACTCCGTTAGTAGATGAGAAGTTAATCGTAGTGATTTCTAGCTGACGCACCTCGTAAACGATATCTCGTGTGGTCCACACATTTGCTTGGCTGGTGATAGTAGCAACCACTTGCGTCCCTACTGCTACTCGGTCGGTAAGTGAACCGCTCGTGCTACCCACCACAAACCTGAAGGTGTACCAACCAACTTCTAAGCCAGAGAGTTTAAAAGTATCGGCCAACAATCCGCCATTGTAGTCCCGCCGCAATAAATTGTTGGTCTGATCGTCAAACTCCTGGACACTAGCGTTAGCCCAACCATAAGCAATACCGTTGGGTCCTGATTGGGGGTACAGACTAACTGCCCCCGCCACCAGAGTGGCATTGGGAGCAATATGGTCAACGGCCGTCCCGCCAAAATCAAAAACCGCTAAGGGCTGGTCAGACGCGAAACTAAAGCCGATCACTAGCGCCAGCGCTACCGATCCAGCGACTACCGCCTGTAAATCCCACTCCAAAAATCGCAACCAGAAAGGTCGCTTCCGTAGGGGGGCCTCCCCCGAGCTCGGTGGCTTGATCGTCGCGGACATTACCCCATCATTATACCGAAAAATCTGCTCCCCTGCCTGGCCCGACGCTCCCTTGCCGCCGTTAGCCCACCTCGACTGGCTTTCCCTCTAAGCGGTGGCGCTCTAGGCTACGGAACATCATCCGATTGGCATCGAAGAATAATTCTATCTGCCCCACTGGCCCATTCCGATGTTTGGCGATGATAATATCGGCAATGTTTTTGCGCTCGCTTTGAGGATTGTAATATTCATCGCGATAAACAAACATTACCACATCCGCGTCTTGCTCGATCGAGCCGCTCTCGCGTAAGTCGGATAATTGGGGGATTTTTCTGAGCCGTTGCTCGACCGCCCTCGACAGCTGTGACACCGCCAGGACAGGGATATTCAATTCCTTGGCCAGCGCCTTAAGCGACCGAGAAATCTCCGACATTTCTTGCACACGACTCTCGCGGTTGATCGCTCCATCCATCAGCTGGATATGATCAATCACCAACAAGTCTAAGCCCTTCTCCGACTTCAGCCGCCGCGCTTTAGTCCGGATTTCCATCACATTAACAAAAGCCGCGTCATCAACATAGATCGGCACTTCGGCCAACACGCCCATCGCCTCCGACAGCGCGGCAAAATCTCCTTCGGCTAAATTACCGGTTTGCAATTTCCACGCGTCGATCCCCGATACGGCTGACAATAAGCGATTTAATAATTGTTCCTTGGACATTTCCAGGCTAAAAATGCCGACAGCAAAATGCCCAACCTGAGCGGCATTGAGCGCCATATTCAAGGCCAGCGATGTTTTCCCCATACTCGGGCGGGCGGCAATGATGATCAAGTCAGAGTTTTGCAGCCCGGCCAATTTATTATCTAAATCCTTGAAGCCGGTCGAGATACCCCGCAAGCTCCCGCGATTCTCATGCAAACTGTCGATCCGTTCAAAGGCTCCGCTAAGAAATTCCTTCACCGGGACAAAAGAGCTGCGCAAATGTTTTCGTGAAACATTAAATAGGGTCTGCTCGCACTTGTCGAGCACCTCTTCCATCTTAATGTTATCGGCCAACGCCAGCCCTCCGATGGTATTGGCCGCCGAAATCAGCCGGCGCAGGGTGGCCTTATTGGCCACGATCTCGGCATATTGCACCGCGTGCGCGCTGCTGACCGGGCTAGTGGTCAGCGCCGCTAATTTACTGGCACCGCCGATTTTTTCTAAGACCCCCTTGCCCTCCAACGCATCAGCTACCGTCACCACATCAATTGGCCGATGTTCGTTATACAAATCGCGGATCGCTTCAAAGATCGCGCCGTGCTGCTCATCGTAGAAGTCCTCGCCTCGCACAATGTCAATGGTCTTCTCTACCACCGTTTTATCCAGCAGCATCGCTCCGAGCAATGATTTTTCCGCGTCCAGATTTTGAGGAGGGGTAATATCTTTCATAGTTCTAAGCTCCACCAAAAATCTGCATCACTTCGTCGATCGCCACACCTGAGCTACCTGGCTTAAGCGATTTATCTACTAGATATCTAATTGTACATTCAACGTTGGTTTGTTGAAGCGCCTCCGACAATATCCGGCGGTTGGGAGCCTGTTCCGCCATCTCTTTGTAGAACTCAAGGGGGAAACATAAAGTCAGCTCCCCATCGACGAAATCGTATTTCGCTAAAGCCAAGACCGCTGCGAAGGTCGGACTAGTGGCTCGTACTGCCTGTACCACTTTCGGCCAATCCAATGCGACCTGGCTGGCCGGCTGTGGTTTAACCGCCGACTTAGCCGCTGGCGGCATCGGCTGGTCGTCATCTCGGTTGGCGGCAGGCTTTTCGACTGCCGGCGGGGTAGCTGGCTTTCGGGCCAGCTTTTGGGCCGACTCTACCGCCAGAATTTCCAGTGGCGCCTGAGGCAACGCAGCAGTCTTCACCGAATTGGCCGCCGTCAACAACGCTCCGAGCCACCAAATCAGATCGGCTAACTCAAGCTGATCGCTCAACTGTATCAATTTACCTACTCGCTCCTTGTTCAAATCTAGCAAGTCTTGATTCCCTAACTTCACCACTAGCAATTGCCGTACCAACATCACCCAAGCCGATGCAAGCCGCACCAGATCGTAGCCGTCGTAATAAACCTGATTAATTAATCCGACCGCCGCCTTCGCCTCACCTTTCGCCGTCAACTCGGTGAGTTGATAGACCGCTTCCCAATCGACAAACCCCAACCATTTCATTAATTGGTCGCGGGTGACATCGCTCCCCATCTGTGCGACTTGCTCGAGCAGGCTCAGGCCATCGCGCATGCTGCCTCCAGCCTGCTCGGCTAAAAACTCGATGACGCTATCCGACAATTTGAGCTCCTCGTGCTTTGCTACTATCTTCAACCAATCGGCGATATTTTTGATCGCCAGGTAGCGAAAATCGAATCTCTGACAGCGCGACAGGATAGTGGCGGGAAACTTGTGCGATTCGGTAGTGGCCAACACAAAAATCGCATGGCTCGGCGGCTCCTCTAGCGTTTTTAATAGCGCATTAAAAGCCGAATCGGACAACATGTGCGCTTCGTCTATCACATAGATTTTGTATTTACCCTGAGCCGGCGCCAGACCAATCGCGCTAATTAGCTCGCGGATATTTTCTACGCCGGTGTGGGACGCCGCGTCGATCTCGATCAGGTCGAACATCTGACCCTTGTCATAGGCTTGGCACATCACGCATTTGCCACAGGGTTCACCCGCCTGGTTATCGAGACAATTCACGCTCTTAGCCAAAATCCGCGCCATCGAAGTTTTACCAGTCCCTTTTGGCCCCGCAAAAACATACGCATGCGCAATCTGATCAGTTTTTACTTCATTCAAAAGCGTGGCCTTGATGTATTCCTGGCCTACTACCTCGGCGAACTTGCCGGGCCGATATTTCCTATACAAAGCTATCCGCATATTCTCCCCTAATCCCTAATTTCTAACCCCCTAAACCCTAAACTCTAACCCTTAACCTCTAGCCCCAAACCACCCTAAATCATACCACGCCCCATTGAAGTCTGGATATTATAAGAGCCACCCTCCCCCTAAGGTGGCTCTTGAATTGGTACATATGTGTATGTCGGGGGAAACGCATCTATGCTACAAGTAGCGATGTGCCGCCAGCTCGTACTCCTCCCGGAACCAGACTGGCACATCCCTGCGCTCAGGCCCCTCGCCGAGGCTGGCGCAAAGCTGAAGCCGATGCGTCGCATCGGCAATCTCCAGCTCGATCAGGTTCTCTCTCTCGCGGATGAGATGGACCCGAACATCACCTGATAGCTGCTTGACGGGAAAGAGAAAGCTGTAGTCCCCATCGAGCAGGTCTTTCAGCACACCCTCGCCGGCACGACACTCCCATATATGGGCCGACTTATTGGCGACCTCTCGCGTCACAACGAACAGATGGCCGTGACGCTCATCCAGCCGCAGGTGCAGATTCGATCCCTCCGGCGGAAACTTGCTGAGGGGCAACCCATCACCGCTTTCGCTTGCTTCGACGAGGCGTTGCCGCCAGGCCTTGCGGATAGCGGCGTCTTCTTTTGCCCTCTTGCTCTCGCCAACCTCCATCAGCTTGAACACCCGCACGCAAGTGGCCACGAGAAGAGAGCCGATAGCGAGAATTATGAGGGCGCCTCGCCAGCCCGTAGTGCCATCCAGTAGGCAGAGGACCGTCCCAAGGATGGTCACAAAGCCGACGCCGAATGTCAGCAGCAGCAGCCCGCAGCCGCCATCGCCGTAGTAACGGCCCGTAGAGATCTCTACCTGCGTATTTTGTCCATCGGACATTGTTATTCCCTCCCAGTCGGCCCAGGGCTGAACGCCCAGAACAGTAACCGACCGGTTGTCTGTCCCCCGCACAGGGGAAATATTTCACCAGCCTTGCGGGCTGGGATTACGAGTCAGCGGAATCGTCGGCGTTCATCTCATACACGAGGACGCCCTTCTGGACGCCAGCCATGCAGGACCGTTCATCTGCGTCCTTCACTTCAGCGACCACGATGCCTTCTTCGTCACCACCCGCTCCGGGGTAGAAAAGGGGCCTGCTCTCCGTGAAGAGAGCGACGTGTTCCTTCTTCCATAGAGCAGCGGCCATGTAGCGCATGGCCTTCGCCCTCTGGCCCTCTGGCGTCTGGATCTTCACGAAAAAGGTCGCCACCGCCGGGAAAATACCCGGATCCTTGAAGGTTGTAAGCGCAACCCCTAGGGGGGGTGCGATCGGCGCAAAGCCGAAGATCTTCGTGACCACAAAATACAATGTCTGCATTTGCCTCTCCCCGCTCCAACTCGGCTTTGCCGTAGGAGCGTAACACTACTGTCTCCCGCACAGGAGAAAGACCTCACCAACCCCCGCGGGCTGGGATAAAATAAGAGTTTTCAAGCTCCCCCTTTCAACTTCAAGTATACGCCAAAATCAGGTTAAAGTCAAGCCAAAACCCGCTCCCAGAGCTGTTTTTCTCCTATGGCGTAGGGGGCCATCTATATCATCAATCCCCCTCCATGGCGGCCATTACCCATCGAGTAAATTGGGATTGTTGGTCGCAAAATTGACCGGTATGGATAGCGTTGTCTGAAGTTCCGGCTTTAGCCGGAACAAGTTCGCGTACCCGCCCGTACCGAACGCCAGCCCGACACCGAGCGTGTCATTCTGGCGGGGTACGTTCGGGCGGGTAGTCCAGAAAGGTCAATTTTGAGTTAACCAACAGCCCAATTTGTGAGTGGGGCGTCTTTTGGGTGCCACCCGTCCCGTCCATTTGAGCAAATGGCGGGATGGGTGGCAAAAGAAAAATCGGTCGAGCGCGATTCGGCGCTCACTTATAAAACACTTTCTTCCCCACCCTCAAATCTATATATGCCTTGGGCGGGTTATCCCCCAGTTCCCTTAGAACACGCACTAAATTATTCAACTGATCTTCATAAGATCGAGTGGTGTCCAACAAGATCGTCCAGCCTTGGCTGGTTTTCATCTCTACTTCAAAAGTGGTTTCCGGTATCATTATCCGATCGATACTGATATTGGTTTTGCGCGGCAGATTAGCGGCAAAACTGGTGACAAATTCAATGAACTCCGGCGAAACGATCTGTTGGTTCAAGCTAACCGGCAGATTTTTCAAGTCCTCCACTACTAAAAGTGGGCTCCCCGGTTCGGCTTTGTCGTACACCACACCGGAACGATTAACCAAAAATCTTTCTCCGCTGGTTTGCCAAACGATTGACGACTGATGTTCCACTATCTCGATCATTAAGGTATTGGATATTAAATTCTTGTGAAAACTAACCTCTTTGATGGGAGCTAGCTTTTCCAGTTTTCGCCGCGCTCTCCCCGCCCAAAAAGTAACCGCATTTACTCCCTTGAACCCGCGCGGGAACAACAGTTGTTCGATTTCCGACTTGTCCGACAAATGATTACCGGCAATCTCCAGACTATCTAACACAAAAAACTTAGTGCCAAACGCCACATAAACAACCAGCCCTAACGCCAATATCGTTAATGTCTTCGACCACCAAGTCACCCGAGTGCGAGGCGCCTGCCAGGGCAGCCCGACGGCTGGCAAGCGAGTTGGCGCCCCGGTGCTCCGTCGATTAGTCAGACGCGACCGGCCCGGCCAATGCAATACCGGCACGCGCTTGGGCGAGCGAAATTTGCCCAACCAATTTGACCAGTTGCCCCCGATCTTCACTTTAGAGTTGCCTTAGAGTGCCCAACAATTCTCGACCAAACACATTGGCCCGACCCGCTCCCAGCGTGATCACTACATTGCCAGGCTTTACTTCACTAACCATAAATTGTTTGATCGCGTCGAAGTCACCAACAAACCTGGCGTTGTGCGACTCACAATTAATTGCCTCCACTAATACCTCAGCGCTGATCGATTTTTTGTCTTCATCGGTGTCGCGCACCGCAAAAATCGGCGCCACTACCACCAGATCGACATTGGCAAAGCTTTTAGCAAAATCGTCCAGCAGTAGCCTGGTCCGGCTGAATTGGTGCGGGTGGAACACCGCCAACAGCCGCCGATTGCCAAAGTACTGCCGCGCTCCTTCCAGCACGCCGCGGATCTCAGTTGGGTGGTGGGCATAATCATCCAAAAGGGTAATACCTTTGGTAGTGCCAAGAATTTCGAACCGCCGCTCTACTCCCCGAAATTCATCCTGCAACACATGCTTTACGGTAGTGTCGTCAACGCCCAGCTCACGCGCTACGGCCCAGGCTAGCACCGCGTTGGCTATATTATGCTTACCGGGGACATGCAAATGCAATCGCGACCCGTTGACCGAAAAATAGGTGCGCCCCTCGCGAAATTCAATGTCTCGGGCGCACAAACCATTGTCATTGCCTAGACCAGCCCAAATAATTTTGCGATCAACCTTCGCGAGAGCTGCCCGCACATTACCGTCATCGCCGTTGGCGATAATCGCGCCATCTTTCGGGATTAGCTTAGCAAACTCAGTAAAGGCTGATTTAATGTCTTCAATATCTTTATAGTAATCCAGGTGATCCGCCTCAATGTTGGTAATCACAGCGATCTTGGGCTTCAGATCTAGAAACGACCGGCCGTATTCGCAAGCCTCCACTACCATCACCGGACCATGCCCCGCCACGATATTAGCCGACAAGCTTTTTACCTCGGCGCCGATCAACGCCATCGGGTCGCGGCCAGCTGCCTGCAGGATCATAGCGATCATTTTGTGGTAGTGGTCTTGCCGTGCGTGCCAGCGATGGCCACTCCAGTCTTGCTCTGCATAATTTCACCGACCAGCTCCAGCCGACGCCGAATTGGCAAGCCCCGCCTTTTAGCCGTCTGAATTTCCAGATTGTCGTCGGGCACCGCCGCGCTGCGGATCACCTCATCCACATCTTTTTCAATATTTTCCGCCGCGTGCCCAATATGCACCCGGATCCCCGTCGCTTCCATCTCGGGCCTCGCTTCAAAATCGTTCACGTCTGAGCCGGAAACTTTATCGCCCCGTTCGCGCAGCAGCCAGGCTAGACCTTGCATCCCCACGCCCCCGATCCCCACTAGAAAGTAATGTTTCGTCATCCCGTTTTACTTATTGGTTACCAATTCCGCTCGCACGATATATCGCCACAGAGTCGTCCCCAAGGGATAGGATGTTTGCAAACTTAACATCCTGGGGTGGCCTAAAATGGGATCCAGCACATTAGTTTGCCCGGGCGAGACTACTGCGCGGTCAAATATCTGATAGGAAAATTGCCGCCCCCGAGAATCAGTTATTAAGATCTTGTCGCCCTCGCGCAGTTGGGTAAGCAGCGCGAAGACGGTCTTGAATTGGCCGGGGTCGGACGGCGATTCGGATGAATGCCCCAAGAAATAAGCATTGCCCGACTGCCCCACCTGAGCGGTCCCCGGATAGTGCGCCACGCCAGCCTCCAGGGCCAACTGGATCGCTGACTCATCGCCGACATCAGGGTAAATCAGCGGCGCATCCACCCCGATCCGGTTGATAACTATTCTATCCGGTTTCCCATTGGGTTCGGCGTGGCCCAAATCTTGGCCCAGGAGGTCGTAGCGATAAAAATAGCCCAGCTGAATGGCGAAGTATTGGAAATTAAACGCCAGCAACAGGACCAGAAAAATTAGAAAACCCCACCCGATCCACTTTAGCCGACTGATTAAAGCCAAACTCTCCATAACCTAACCATTGTATCAATTGTCAGGCAACTGGCTATTTTAGCCGAGCGACCACCAGATATCGCTTTAAGGCAGTCCCCAGCGGGTAGGAAGCCTGCAGCGTCAGTTTCTTTTCCTTGGCCTCCCCCTGCGATAGCACGCTGATATCATCGGGCTCTACCACTTTAGTTTCGACTACCGCATAAACGAACTGCTTGCCAACGGAATCGGTAATGTACACCTCGTCGCCGACTTTCATTTTGGGCAGAGTGGCAAACACAGTTTTATAGCTCCCGGGCTTGAATACATAGTCGGACGAATGGCCAAAATAATAAGCGTTACCAAGCTCGCCGGGCAATGCCGTCCCTGGGTAGTGCACCACGCCGTTTTCTAAAGCTTTTTGGAAAGTAGGCTCGTCTTTTTGTTCGATATATACCAGAGGGGCATTCAGGCCGAGACTGGGGATCGCCAGCCGATCGGCCTGGCCGGCTATCACATTGGGCGCCATTTCTTGCGCCGGGTTTCGACCTAACAAATCGTACATCACCCACGAGGATACCTGTTTGGCAAAATACCCTCCGCTAGTGCTCGCAAGTATTAAGACGACCAATAATCCCACTAACCAAACCGGATCGTTCCAAATATAATTGCGGGGATGTTTCATGAAACAGTTGAAAGAATCAATTGGGCGACTGCCTCGGCCGCCTCGCGCGATTTGGCACCCAGTTCGGCTAATTGACTAGCGATCATCTTACATTTATCGGTATCGGTCATCAATTCATCGATGGCCGCCAGCAATTTCTCGCTGGTCAGTCCATTTTGATCAAGGACGACTGCCGCGCCAAGTTGTTCAATAAATCGGCTGTTACGAATTTGATCGTCCCCGATCTTGACCGGCAGAGGAATAAGGATCGTGGGCTTACCCAACACCGCAAATTCAAAAATTGACGAGCCGGCGCGGCCAACGATCAAATCAGCTAGGCGGAGCCCGCGGCGGTGCAGCTGCCGGTCAAAACCGAAGGGCAAGTAGCTGTTTTGCAAATCAGCTGGTAGCCCCTGCTGTTGTTCGGTGGCTGCCGACAGATGCGCTTCGCCTACCTGATGGATCAGATCGTATCGGTTGGCAAGTTGCGGCAGAACTCCCCAGACTAGATCGTTAATTGCCGAGGCGCCTTGCGAGCCCCCTGAAATCATGACGATCGGTTTGCCGTTATGAAATAACGGTTCTCTCGAGCCCTCCCACAAATCCCGTCCGATCGGCAAACCGGTATAAACCAACTTTGCTCGATAGGACTCCGGAATTAGAGAATTTTTGATGCACTCCTCGATCGGAAACGCCAGCGCCAATTTAGTCGCCGATCTTAAAGCCCATCGATTCGCCCGCCCCAAACGACTGTCCGACTCATGAACGATCACAGGAATGTTCAGATGCCCAGCCGCCACCACTATCGGCAACGATACATAGCCGCCCTTGGCAAAAACCACTTGCGGACGAAATCGCTTGAGGATCACACCGGCCTCCCAGACTCCGCGCATAAACTTGAACGGATCAGCAATATTCTCCAACGCAAAATAGCGCCGGAGTTTTCCGGCAGAAATCGCTTGAAACGGGATCCCGGCTGCCTCGACCAACTCTCTGTCCTGCGGTCGGCGCGAACCGACATATAGCAGTTCGATCCCGGGCTGCTTATTTTGTAGGGCGGCGGCGACTGCTAGCGTTGGCAAAATATGACCACCAGTCCCACCACCCGCCAAGAGGACTTTCATCTTCAGTCGTTTTAACAGTTTGCTTAGAAATATTCAAGAGTATACCACTGGCTATCAACATGATCACCAACGAGCTGCCGCCTTGGCTAATAAATGGTAGCGGGATGCCGGTTAGCGGGAATAAGCCGATAATCGCACCGATATTGATGACGGCTTGATAGCCGATCCACGAAGTTAACCCTAGCGCCAGCATCCGGCCAAACATATCGGGCGCTTTTTTGGCGGTGATCAGCCCTCGCCAAATAATCACCGCAAATGGGAGGATCACCAAAAATACTGAGCCGATCAGACCCAGTTCTTCGGCGATAACCGCGAAGATCGAGTCAGACGATGCCTCGGGCAGAAAATTAAATTTCTGCCGACTGTGCCCATACCCCAAGCCGAATAGCCCGCCCGAACCCACTGCCAGCAGCGCCTGGTTAATATGGTAGCCCGAACCCAGCGGGTCCGCTCCGGGGTTTAAAAAGGTCAATAGCCGCCGCAGGCGATACGGCGCAGCGTAGATCAGAAACATCATCGCAGCGATCCCGCCGCCGCCCAGCGTGACCAGTTGCCCCCAAGTGGCACCGGCCCCCAAAAACATAGTGCCGGCCACCAAGGCTGTCACCACGGCTGTGCCCAAATCCGGCTCCTGCATGACCAACAAAAAGATTATCCCGATTACCGCCACGAACGGCAGAAAAGTGCCGAGTAGATCGGTAATGCGCTGGCCTTTCTTCTCGAACCAGTACGCTAAATACAGGATCAGCGCGATCTTTGTCACCTCGCTGGCTTGCAGCGTAAATATGCCAAAGCCCACCCACCGGCGCGCACCGCCAGCCTCTACTCCGAGGCCGGGGATCAGAACTAAAACCAACAAAACCAATGCGATGCCAAGGCCGATAGTGGCGAACCGTTTCCATAAGTGGTAGTCGATCTTCTGCAAAATCCACCAGAGGATAATTCCGACCAAGGCAAACCCGGCCTGACGCAGTAGGTAAAAATTATTGGAACCTGCGATTTCGTAGGATTGCACCACGGAAGCAGAGGCCACCATGATCAAACCAAAAATCACCAGCAAAAAAGTGGTGGTGGCCAGATAGTAATCTTGCCGATGATATGGTCTCATATTCCAATAGTGTTTATAGGGTCTTTGCTATTATCTTAAATTGTTCGCCTCTATCATAGGCGTCCTTGAACATATCAAAGCTAGCACACGCCGGAGCCAAGACTACTACTCCTCCATCCGCTTTCACGCTAGCATAGGCTGCCTTGATCGCCTGTTTGAGATCTTTAGACTTTTCATAATGCACCGACGGCGCCCACTGAGCCAGCACTTTGGCGAATCGGTTGGCCGATTCCCCGATCAATGCCACATAAATTGCGCTGTGTCGCTCGATAACTTGAGCTAGCTGCCTAATGTCGCCTCCTTTATAAACCCCGCCCACGATCAGAGCGATATCCTCGCCGTCAAAGGTCTGCACGGCGGCAGTAGCAGCCTCAGGAGTGGTAGCCAGTGAGTCATTAATGAATCTCACCCCGCCGATTTCGCGCACCAACTCGAGACGATGGTGCAGCGGCCTGAACGAGGCTAATCGTTTAGCAATTTGGGTGGGCTTAATTTTCCCCAGGATCGCCACCCCAATGGCGGCCAGCACATTTTGCAGATTATGCTCGCCTCGGATCGGAACTTTATCGATCGGGGCGATCGACTGGCGTTTCCCATTATTTAGCTGGCGATAAACTATCTCACCCTTAGCCAAATACAGCCCCTTGCGCAAAATTTTGTGGGTAGAATAGGGGAAAACCCTAGCCCTAGTTTCCTTAGCTGCCTGCCGCAGAACAGGAAAATCTTGCGACGCCACCAACCAATCACCTCTTTTCTGATACAAATAAATATTCTTCTTAGCAGCCAGATACCGAGAGAACGTCTTGTGCCTATCCAGATGCTCGGGTACCACATTTAGTAATACCGCGATGTTGGGGCTAGTCGTCATATCTTCTAATTGAAAACTAGACAGCTCTAGTATCACCCAATCGCTCCGTTTTAATTTACCCAGTAGCGGCAGCGGCGAATGGCCAATATTGCCAGCCATATACACTCTAGACTTTTCTTTGTTGCCCCGAGTTGCCGCCTGCCCGCCCGTAGTTCCGGCTTTAGCGGAACGAAGGAGGGAGAGGCTACCTCTAAGTAAATGGTGGACCAGGCTGGCGGTTGTAGATTTACCTTTTGTACCAGTAATGCCAATAACTTTAGCAGGGCACAGCTCTAAAAATAATTTTGTCCCGCTACTTATTTCAACGCCCCGCTTGCGCGCTTGTTTTAACGCCGGCAATTCTAACGGCACGCCGGGACTCCGATAGACGATTTCGAAACTAGCCAGATTATCTAAATATTTGTCGCCCAATTCAAAATCTATGCCGACTGCTTTCATTACTTGGTAATTTTTACCAAGCTGCTTGGCTGATGCCCGATCCAATATAGTGACGCGAGCCTCTTGTTTAGCCAAAAACCGCGCCAGCTCAACCCCCTCGCGCCCCAGCCCGATCACCGCCACTCGCTTACCTTGCAGCCGGTTTTTCGCCATGTTCCCATTATACCCCACTGGGGGGCTTGATTTTTCCGCTCCAGAAGCGTATAATTAAAGTATACTGTTCTGGAGGTTGAGATGCAGTTTGACATCACCTACCTGCTCCCGCTCGGTAGCCTTCAACCGATGTGGGCCATGGCCAGACGACTACTACTCGACATCGTCGAGCAGCTTCGCGGCTGCGAGATGTCCTTCGAGGTTAGCGAGGACGGGCTGATGACCAATTCGCGGATCGAAACGCTCGAGAAGTTCATCGCAAAATACCCTGGGCATCAGCTATTCGCCGACCGGAGGACGCTCGTCGCCGAGTATCGGCGGGTGTGGAGCCTGATTCGCTGGGCGATTGCGGAAACGCCGCAGGCCGCCCTGCGTTACGCCGAGCAGATCATACACCACGACGACACCGATGCCGGCCATCGGCTACGGCAGAAGCTTGACTTCAATGGGATTTGGGGAAGCTTACACAACCAGAAGCATCCCCATCCCAAAATGGTCAAGCTAGTGCGGATCGCGGCCGCACTCGGCGAGCAAAAGACTTTGGTGATTTGCACCACTAAAGTCGGAGCAGCTGAGATCGCCGCCGCGCTCTTCCCCTATTCCGCCAGCGGGACAATAGCCCAACTCCACGGCGGAGCCCGGGAATTCGAGAAGCAGTTCCAGGCGTTCTCTCAGGCCCCGACCGGCATCGCAGTGGCCACGGCCACTCTTGAACGGAAGCTCGGGCTAGTGGTTGGTACCATCATCCATTACAACCTGCTGTCCCCCGATCTCTCCTACATCAGCGGGTTGACCCCGCTGCCACTCCTCAAGCAGAGTCTACTTCTGGCGATGGACCACCCGCTCGACTTAGGGCGAGGATATCACCGGCCGGGCACTCAGCCGCGGGTCCGTGGCGCCACTCCTCCCAAGCGCGGGGGGAGGAAGGACGAGCTGACCGGGAACTTATTCCCCAACTAGCACCTGTTCGATCATCAGACAGGCGACCCCCAGGTCGCCTTTTTTGTTTATAGTTTTGCCTTTCTACTCCCACCGATGGTAATTTTGACCTGCTTAGCAAATTGCTGGAGCGTGCCGACAATTTGGTCGTGGATTATAGTGGTAATCAAAGGCGCCCCGCTGGTCGGGGTATCGAGTTTGTCATTAAAATCCGCGATGGCGGTATCGCCTTCTATACTGACACTATTTACCACCACCCCGTCGGGAATAGCTGTTAAATAGCCCTGGTCGATTTCCGCAAGGGTCGGGCCCTTCACTAGTTCGCGCAGCGCGGCCAGCGCCACCTCCGCGTCAGTCTTACCGACTACCAACCGACTCACCGCCACCGGCACGATCTTGTTGGCATCATTTTTACTAAGATAAACTACCACTTCGCGAGTAGGCCTGGGTGCTGGGCTGTTGGTCTCCGCTTTTTTATCGCCCCCGGGATTTAAAGTATAGCCATAGCCCAATATGGCGATAACGATAATAGTGAGAGTCCAATAGAAATATTTCATAGTTTAACTTGGCCCCCTCAGCCTAAATAAAAAAGCTCCGTCGGGCAAGGTGGGCTAGATTTTGGCTGCTAGTAAATCCGCTGGTGTGGACAATTTATCCAAATCAGCTGCCCGAGCCAACTCATAATCTCCCACTCGAGTCCGCTTCAACGCGGAGAGATACGCACCCGTTCTCAGCTTAACGCCCAAATCGTAAGCCAACGATCTAACATAAGCACCCGAGGAAACCGCGACGCGCAGTTTTAGGACCGGATATCGGTAGCCCAATATTTCTATACTGTATAGTTCGATTGCTTGCAGCTTCAGCGTAACCGCCCGACCTGCCCGAGCTAGGTCGTAGGCTTTCTTGCCGCCAATTTTCTTAGCCGAAAAGATCGGTGGCATCTGCTCTTGTTTGCCAATAAAGCTTTTAACCACGGGTACGACCTGTTCCAATAACGGCTGCGCGTCGGACACTTTAACCAGCTCGCCCTCACGATCGTAGGTCGAGCTACTGTACCCAAGAGTAATTTCTGCCTCGTAAGTTTTACCGAGCCCGCTGTATCGGCTCAGGGTTTTGGTGGCCTCGCGACCGATGGCTACTATCATTAAGCCCTCCGCCGCCGGATCCAAAGTTCCGGCGTGGCCAATTCTTCGTTCGCCGGTAATCTTCCGCAGACGATCCACTACATCATGCGAAGTGATACCGACTGGTTTATTGATAAGAAAAACTCCGGCGATGGTCATGGCTTAATTGTAATGAAAAAAGAGGGAGCGGGATAACAAACTCTTCGCTCTGCCCAATCGGCAAGGCACCTTGGTAATCATCCCGCTCCGGTTAACAGCCCTCAATTGCGGCACTGCTCTCAGCGCTTCGAGTTGAAGCATGACGGAGTTCGCCGCATGGGGCCTGATTAGAAGCGCATTATTACCTTCGCTCGGCTGAGCAGCAATGTACTCGCGCTTCTCTAGAGGAGCCGACCCCTAAATCCGCCGCTCTAGAGAAGGGGGTAAGCCACGATTACAATCGATCCCTGTAAACAGGGACCAGAAGCTCTTTCGACTTACCCCGGATAGAAGCGCAACTCGTCAATCGCTCAGTTGAGCATTTTGGCCACCGCGCCTCTCTGGAAAAATCGATGATTCAAATCAATTTCTCAAGAGAGGGGGCGAGGCATGGCTCCTGACGGCCACATAAGTGGTCAGTACCTGATTCGCCTCGCCCGTCGAGAGCGCAGTTGTAACCCCGCATCCTTGGGAAGATGCATACGAGTGGACGCGCCCTCTCGTTGACTGCTAAGTTAGATTTTCGCAACCAGCGAGAGAGGCCGAGCGGCAACCGCATCGACGGCAACGCCGCCAAGGTGTTATCCGCTCGGCCAGAGGGCATGGGGCTCTCCGCGCTAGTTAACCCAACGCAATCACGTGCTCGCCCTTTCTCGAACATCCAAGCAAATTGGATACCCGAGAGAGAGCGGCAAGGCAATGGTATACACGACCTTAGCTGGGCCAGTACTAAAACCGCCTTGCCGGAGAGCATTTTGGTATTCGCGCTGTTTAGCGCATGTGTGTAATCGCTCTCTCTCAACTGTTAATTTATCAATTAACAACTAAGAAAGAGGGGCGAGGCAATGTGGCATACGGTCGCTCTAGGCGATCATCCGGTTCTTCGCCTCGCCCACTACTGATTATCTCAATCTCTCTTGAGCCCCCCGGTTAGGCAGCCGCCCCTCTCTTTTGATATGCGCGCTTAGCCGGTAGTTCGACGACGCCGGCAAGGCCTTCGCGCTCCAGCCGTTTCCACTCCCGATAGATGTAGCGGACAAATAGAGTAGCCAGCTTCCAGCGCGTAGTGGCATGGATATGGCCCTTTGTCCACTTTGTCTTGCCGGACTTTTCGTCCTTAATCGGATTGGGGTGCTTCAGGAGTATTTGGGCCTTGAGCTCCAAGAACTTCTGTCCCCAAGGAGACTTCTGGCGCCGGATGCACTGGTCGACAAACAGGAACAGAGCCTTGCGCGCCCGGTCGTCCCAGTTCGCCACTTCGCCCCGTCGTCGTTGCGGGAAACGGCCCCCGACACCATTGGGATCATTCCCTACCACATGCACACCACAGTAAGCGACGAGCTTATCGGCATTGCTAAAGCGGTTGATGTCGAGAATGGCCGCGATCAGCCGCCCGGCAATCCCCGGCCCAACGCCAACCACCTTCTGGAAGATGGAGTAAACGCCCAACTGCTCAAGATCGTATTCCAGCTCTTGGGTAACCCGTCTCTTGTTACGCTCTAGGGTGGTCAGCGTCTCGTCGTTCGCCTCTTCCTCCAGAAACCAGTCCGCTATCCTGCCTTCGGGGTATTTACCTTCCTCGCAGTAGAACAGCCGACCGACCAGCAGGCGTTTCATCCGCTGCTTGCACTTAGCCAGCAGTTCGGTCGCCAATTCGTATCTCCTCATCTGCCCCCGAATTCTAAGGACGTGCTGCTGGGGGATGGTAATCGACCGGAAAAGTTCCGGCTTAGTACGAGCCAGCTCAATGAGTAGCTCACCGTCCTTCTCTTTTTTCCAGCCCTGAATGTTCCGCTCACGCTTGAGCCAGAACGATGGGAGCGAGACGACACTGGTATCACCATTTAGCTCGGCAGCTCGGCGGGCAAAGGCGTAGGCGAGGTGGTCCCCACTCCCGCCCATCATGAAGACGGCTAGGTCGCCAGGGCGAAATTCTGTCAGCAGCCACTTCAGCTGCTTCCCTTCTGCTGTCTCTCGTTCTCCTCTCGGCACCTCCAGCCCGTCGTCCTTAAATTCCACTCGCTGGATCTTCCCCGAACCAGACCAGATAAAGAATCGAGTCGGGGTGCGAATCCCGTGAATAACCGCGATGATGCGCTTCATGTCACGCTCCTAAAATTGAGAGTCAAGGTAGAAGCTGGTCCCCCGTTTCCGGGGAAAGCCTCGGTCAAGTTCGCTGGCAGCATACCCTAAACCCCCTCATTCTGTCAAGAAGTTTTCGGCTCTAGGGGCAGATAATTAAAAAGGGCGGACAAGGCCCAGTCCGCTCGCCCTTTTCAGGGAAAGCAACAACGCTAGCGTCCGCCCTCATCTCGCCCAAGCTATGCAATTCCGGACCCGTCTCTGCTGCTATTAGCCAGCAGAGACATTGCATTCTGCGCATAGCTAGCGAAAAATCGTAGTAAGAGGCGGGGCAACTTTCAGGCCATACCCGATCGCCCGCCCCGCCGATAGCCAAGCCGCATTTTATGGTTCGCTCCTTAGGTTACCTCGGAGCACAGTGTATTGCCGCGGCTCACTGCCCCCAGGATAGCCTCCCCGCTGATACTGTCAACTAATATCTCCCCGCTTTAATCGCTTCATAACGGTCATTCCAAACACCGCCGACCGCGATTAGGAAGACGGCAAATTTTATAAACCAACCCACTACCGGGATTATCCCTAACACCAGGTAAATTAATCCACCTAACACCAGCGCTTTAAACTGTTGGCCCTGGCTCTTTTCCACTTTTACCATATAGGCACCGATCCCGATCGCCGCAACCACATTGGTGATCATCAGCATCAAAGCATATAACAACATTAATGCGCCGCTGAGCGGGATGCCGATCACCGTGGGCAACAAGAGCAGTGCTAAAACTGGCGCTACCACCAATACCACGAAGCCCTGGCCTAAACGCGCCCAGATTTTTTTCTTTAAGTCGTGAGTAATCCGCGGCAACAGCTTCGGCGTGAGCCAGATCAGCAAGCCTCCCAGAATCAGAATCGCGAGATATTGCCAAATCGCGCTACCGATAGCCTGGAGCGACAATAATGCGCCCAGCCCGAATGCCGCAGTCGTCCGTTGGGTGCCAGCCGTCAGCTTGTGGAATTCTACCGAACCGGCATGCTTGGCTAATTCGGGATCTTCCACTTTGGCCCAGTAATCTAATTTCCCATCGATCTTAGCATTGTCAGTAAAAACCAATTCGTCGCCAGAGCGAATCTCAGCATTTCCCGCTACCGTTCCGCGGATCCGAATTGTGTCACCGGACACCTTTAGATCACCCGCGACCCTGCCATATAGACTAAAGCTGCCCGCGCCGATCATCAAATCGCCTTTGACGTTCGCGGTGTCGGCAATTACCACCGAACCGCCTCCCACCATTACATCATCGCCCACCGCACCGGTAATGGTAATCTGCCCGCCGCCAATCCTGATATCATCGCCGACATTGCCCATCACCGTCACCGTGCCGCCGCCAATAAATAAATCGCCAGCTACATTGCCTTTTACTTCAATGGTGCCGCCGCCGATGAACAGGTCCCCCTTAACATCGCTGCCTACGATGATCGTGCCCCCGGCAACATAAGTATCATCGCCAACTGGGCTATTGATCGTGACCGTGCCATTTTCGGTCGCCAAAAATTGGGGCGAGGCAAAGACCGGGACTACTCCCCCGCCCACTACGAACAGCGCGGCCACTAGCACCGCAATTTTTTTGTACATATACTTAAACATCAAACCGGTATGCCGACTCCATTATATCACTGCGGGGGCGATAGGCTTCCCTAGTGCGCTACACCTAAGTCGCTTCTTAGAATCCCTGCTTTTTCAGGGCACGGCCGAACGGGTGGAACAATATAGAAATTTGCCGAACCAAACAAGAAATAAAAAAGACCCCTTACGGGGCCTGGCCGGCAAGCATCCGGCTAAATCGCTGTCGAAGACGCAACCACCACAGCGACAACCTTTCTTTCCGAGTAGGCGGAGACTGGAGACCCGCTAAATCGAGCGGGTCAAAATCGTGCTGCTTCCAGTACAGAATCTTCAGTCGCGGATCGGGGTCGCGCATCGCTTCGCTCAGCCAGGGCGTCGGCTCCCATTCCTGGAGCTGGGCGGCTAGAGCTGGCCTATTCTGACGGTCGAAGTCGGTCGGCGAACACTTCCCGAACACGATCTCGATCGGCCGCGACCCTTCGCCCTGAAAGCACCAATGATAATGCGAGAATGGGTTGACCTGCCAGCAACGATTACCGCCGCCAAATTCCTGCGCAGGTGTATCGGGTGACGATACCCGCCAAAAACTCGGGCCTATGAACATCTCGAACAAAAAGCCGACATCCCCTTTGATGTCGAACGGCGGGTTGTGTTTGCGATACAGCACAAACACATTAATGTTCTCGCATTGCCTTGGTTGGTCAACCGACGAACCAACTACCACGATCATAGCGTCGGATAGCCAACTCATTGGCATTGCGATCCGCCGAACCACGAAGCCCAAGATGGTCTTGAGCGCCAGGCGATCGGCCCTGGCCAATGACTCAAACCATCCGCCAACCCCTTGCTGGTTCTGCTCGACATCGAACGGAACCGAATTGATCGACAAGGTGCCACCTCACAACAAACCGACTGTTCCGAGCCTAGTCCGAAACCGGCTTGGAGTCAATAAAAAGAACCGTCCCGGTCGAACCGGGACGGTCACCCGCCAATCGCACGCGCACCGTTTTTACTTATCGCTCACCCGGCGAGAGCAAGAGCAACCCAGGCTCTAGCGCAGAGGCATCCTCTTTAACAGCAGCTGTTAGCGATACTTCCAGCATCCTTCCCTCCCAGCGAAAGTGCAGTTGGTCTCCGCGAGGGTTATCGAGCTGGAATTCATACTGCCACTCCGCCTTCGCCAAAATCACCCGTTCGGAAGTGGTGTCGCCGAAGCTGGCGCGAGCAGCCCGTTCGACAAATTCGACGCACTCCATTGCCTCTCGCTCATCCAACGGCAGGTGGAAGAAAGCGTCCTGCCAGGCCAACACGCCAGGCTCACCGTTGAAGATCAGGTGATACTCGAAGTCCAGCTGATACTTACCATCCGAATCAAACCAGCCTTCCCACACCCACTCGCCATCCGCATTATCCAGCGAGTCGCAGAGTAAGGTGCGTCCACGGAAAGTGAACTCGTCGAGCTCCAGCTCAGCGTGGGTGGCCCCCAGCGGATAGCGCGAGTCGAGACAGGCAACTACCGCAGACTCGTCAACTACATTTTGGGCCACTACCGGGCTGGCGATCGCCAGCCACAACTCAATCGTTAAGACAACTACAACGAGGAGGCGCATATTAACCCCCGAGGTCGGGATTTATTACTCAAGCTACACTTGAAACGGCAGCATACCGAAAACCGGCTTATCTGGCAAGGCCCGACAAGCTACGATAGCAACGGTAGCTCAATCATGCCTACTACTTCGGTTGACGAGTGATCGTTGGCGCTCCTCCCCCCGCCACAAGGCCCGTGGCAAGCGTCTGTTGCGATATCGCGTCAGCTACCTCCCGAGCCTGGCATTGGCTTCAGCGCCAAATCTCCGCCCAAACTGATTTGGCCCCCCTTAGCCCTGCCAGGCTTTTTCTTTTTAGCCATGAGGAACAACCCCCGGAGGGCCATCGCCTGCCAAGGGTTCGTCATATAAATTCTGGTAATACAACTTCAAGTGCCTTTTGGCAAAGCGCTTAAGTTTTTTCATGGCCTTCATTTCGATCTGACGAATGCGCTCACGGGTGACCGTGAACACCCGCCCTACTTCTTCGAGCGTGTAATTATAGCCGTCCTCGATCCCAAATCGTAGTCGGAGCACCTTGATTTCACGCTCGGTTAAACGTGCCCGCTCCATGAGTCGATTGAGATCTTGACTCATCCCCGCACGATAGGCCTCTTCTTCCGGGGTTCGAGTTTGCCGATCCAGTTGAAAATCTTGGAAAGTGGAATCCTGTGAATCTCCCACCGGCTTCTCTAAAGAAATCGGTTTTTGGGCAGCTTTAAGAATCTCGTCGAGTTTACCCGGGCTAATACCTAACTCATCGGCTACTTCCCGATGGGTCGGCTCACGGCCTAATTCTTGTGTTAAATCTTTTGTGGTACGTCCCACCTTAGTAATCGTTTCCACCATATGTACCGGCTTGCGAATCAACTCGGCTTGGTCAGCTAGTGCGCGGGAAATTGCTTGGCGGATCCACCAAGTCGCGTAAGTAGATAATTTAAAACCGCGATTGAGATCAAATTTTTCTACTGCCCGGATCAGGCCAATATTACCCTCCTGGATCAGATCCAGAAAAGACATCCCTCGATTAGTATATTTTTTAGCGATCGAGACCACCAGACGAAGATTGGCCTCAACTATCGTCTGCTTAGCGGCTAAGTCTCCATCGGCATATCTTTGAGCAAATAAAATCTCTTCCTCCGAAGTCAGCAAAGGGATCGCCCCTATCGTCTTTAGATAGTGCTTCACAGAATCCCCTAACCGATCTCCCTCAGCAGCGATTTGTTCATCGGTCTTTTCCGATGCTATCCCCCTAGACGAAGCTGGAGCTTTTTTGCCCGGCGCTTCAGCCTGTCTCTTGGCCTGCTGATACTCCCACGATGCGACCTCTAGAATATCTTCTTCGCTGGGTATGTCTTTAAGCTCCACCAGGTTCCCCTAGTTGTCCCGCACAAATTTCGCTCCAGATCTATCTTCGCCCGTCTCTGCGTCTGACTCGTCCGGCTCCTCTTCGTTGTCTTCTAGCGAGCCCCCTCCCGTCGGTAGAGCCGCTTGGGACGGTCTGGGGATCGCTGGCTGGTGGTAGGGCTGGGTCTTTGCCGACTTTGGCTTTGTTGGGCTTGAGTTGCTAACCGGCTTGCCAGCCTGAATCGCGACGGCCGCCTGCTCGCGAATACTTGTTAATTTCGCCCGCACCACTTCGACAAAATCCGGATGGCAATACAATTTCTGCTCGCCTACTTCAGGATCCACCCACTTGAACCATTCCGGGTGCGACCCAACGCATTGTTCCCACTGCTGGGTAATAACCATCTGGCTTACCCCTTCGCCAATTTTGGTGGCCAATGTGTAAAATTCTGTCCAGCCTTGCAGCGGATCAGCTAGCTCCTCCGGTGTTGCCGGCTCAATAACGGCATCGCTGCGAATGTCTGATGATGTTGTCTGGTTTCGTTCGGCAAAATAAACCTCTAGCTCGACTACTAGTTCGGGCGCCAAATGCTCGACCACTCGACCGGAGGGAGTCTTAAAATTCTCGAACCATTCGGGATGATTAGCTCCGAGTCGATTAACTTGATAGATCAGCACGCTCAGGCTAACGCCTAGTCGCTGAGCTACCGCTGATCTCATCTCCCAGTCGGCCGGAGCTAGTATCCCTTCGTGAATGACCAGCTGACCAGATTGCACGAGGATGAGCCGCCCGATCTTCGCGTCGCTCGCGGAACCGACAGTTGGTTCCGGACCTGAAAGCACAATTGATCCAGCCTGATACGCTAATTGCAAATCAACCTCGGCAATCACGCGGGCCTGCAATTGAGGTGATATGTGTTCTGAACGAATACCAAACCTCCCCCGATATACTCCCACATCGCCAGGATGTTCTTGAGCTAGGCGACCTACGATCGATTGGATTTGTTGTGGGGTGATCTCAAGAATTTGCGCCAAATCCGACACCGATTCCCAGTCTTCTGGTGGGGATTCGGGGTCAACGGGGCTCTCTGGCAATCCTTCTGATTCAGTCTCTAAATCACCCGGATCAGCTAGCCCGTTTTCGCTCGGTGGTACAGTAAATCGAAACTCGGTCATACCGTCAAACTCCCTATTGTAGGAATTTAAGTCAGGATCGGCCGCTGACCGCCGCTCCGTGTTGTCATTAGGCCTTCGTACTGACTCTCGAATTCTTTTAGTCATTACTCCCGCCCCCAGCTTATCCGCGATTGTATCAGGTTAAAAGCCGGCTGCCAATCTAGAAAATCCCCGCCTCGACACAAGTCGAAGGCGGGGCCTAGCCGCTCGTACCTTCCAGGGGGAGAGCTAGCAAAATAAGTGATTACCACCCGCCGCCCCATTCGCGCTCGCGAGTCTTGGCAAGCTTTGGCCTCTTAGGGCTCCAATACCGCTTCTCGCTCTCCGTTGTTAATAGTCAGTTCAATGTGGGCAACCCCCTCAATCGGAAATTGGCGGACCGTTTCGTCAATCATACCAGAAATCGCCCGCACGCGCATCGAGCCGCCCATTTGCCTATCAAACTTATCATTAAAATCGATGATGAGTATATCGTCATCAAATTGCACGGAATTAACTTGAGTGCCCTCATTAAACGGAGCCGATAAACCTAAGTCTATTTCGGCCTGAGTCGGACCTTGCACTAACAGCTTTAATGTGTCGAGCATGGAATCCTCTACTTTGTCGCTGACTGGAATACCGCGTTCCACCGCCACCCAGTCCATATCGGTTTCGGTTGGCTTGACAAAATACACAAACACCATTTGTGCCATCGGCTTTTGTACTTTCGGCCCAGGCTGATCTTTATTATTCAACCAATACGCCCCAGCGGCGACGAGAGCCAAGAACACTAAGCCAAAAACAATTGTTAACCAGTACCTCATATTCAACTTGTTAGGTCGAATTATTTATTCGACTCAGCGAATTTAATCGGCCATTCGAAATTCTTGGCATTGGCTGGCAAGCCCGATGGATTATCATTCATGAATATCAGTTTGCCCTTGGCGGTCTGAATGTTGTTGGTCGGGAACTGCAGTGTGCCCATGAAATCTACCCAGTCATCGGTCATCCAATTCCCTTGCGATTGCACAAAGCCCTGGGCAATCGTTTTGCCATCAGCATCCACCAGTTTAACCGGGAAAACTCCTTCAAAAAACCAAGACCCCCTAGCTTTACCGACTATCGCCAACGGCGTGCCAATCAGTGTGTTAGCAGCTGGTTGTTCTATTGCGATCTCGTCCGAAGTCTGAACCTGCTCGTCCTGCCCTAAGGTAATCTGCTCGTTGCCGCGAGAGTAATAATAGTAGCTCGCTATCCCAACTGCTGCCGCGATCACCAAATATAGAACTATCGACCAATATTTTTTCATGACTTTCCTTAAAAATTATTCTCCGCGAGGTCGACCAATCTACAATAGCAGAAAATCAATAAACCACAATAAGAAAAAGGGCGGACTAGATAAGCTGGCTCTGAAACAATAAAAAAGCCCCGCTTATCTTAGCGAGGCGTGATTTACCGGCCACTGGGCGCAGCAAACCGGGAACATCAGACCGTAGGCTTTGGCTTCTGGACAGATTTGCCGATACAACTCTTCAGCAATCGTCCAGGCTAGCCCCTTGTTGTCAAGTAGGTTATTCCGGTCTAGTGCCATCCCCCATTTATGCAACACCCGAGACACCGTGCCCCCACCATGCTCGCAGTCAGCACAATTGCCATGGCAGTCAAGAGGATGCCGTTTGGCTCGTTCTTCCCAGGTGATATAGACTTGAACCCTGCCAGAGGTTTTTAGCCCCTTGCTAATCTCACCGAACAGTGATCGAATGGCTACTGGGCAGCCTTTCGCCTTAACCTGCAAGATGACGCCCGTGCCAGTCAGCTCTTTCCAACCATATAGCGTTACCGGATTATAGCTCGACGAGCCAACCTCAACTTGAGCACCGATTAGCCGAGACCCGGTCGGCATATTGAGGGGCAATACCATCAGGTGAGAAAGCAGTGTATTGTTGCGAGGCTCAATCATCAGAGGCCTTCCTAAGGTGCGATTACCACGGCTTTTCAATGTACCACGATCGGCTCAAGACCAGGCCAGATAAAAATGCCCGGTGGTCGAGGTTGAATTAGGTTGGTGCCAGATATCGGCTGAATTATCGTGGCGAACAACCACCAAATCGTCCGCCGATTTAATCTGGGCGTAGCGCAGCAGTATGCGCAATCCTATCGGGGAATCAACAAACTCACAAGCACTATCAATTTGCGGCAACTGGTCGATCTCCCCAGTTCGCATCGCTCGTAGCGTTTTGGCATCATTAATATCCGCTCGGGCTTTGGTTAGATAATGCGAGAAATCCAAACTGCCGATCACCAAACTATTGGTGGGTAAGTTTTGTGCTAACCACCCCGCCAGTCCATCAGCATCTTGCGCGGTAGCGTCGCTGCGAATTGCCAACGGCAAGATCTGAGATTGCGGGAAAACTTGCTGAATATATTCGGCCTCGATGGTAAAGGCGTGCTCGTTGATAAATGTGTCGGCAGTATCACGGGCAACTCCATCGCGCACCATCCGTCGCGCCAAAGCTTGGTTGACCGCCAATATCCCGTTGGTGGTGGCAAAACCCGAGCGGGTGGTTTGAATGGTCGCCGTCCCGGTGTCGCGGTGATTGGGACCAATGATCGCCACCACCTCCGGCTGTACCACTCGTCCCAGACCGTTATAAAACTTCATTAATTCGGCGTACGAAGCAATGTCATGCGGAGCGATCACCGTTTTAGGCGCATTACTAATTTTGTATTCTCCGGATTGTTCAAATACCCAGCGCCACGATGCGCTAGTGTATGGATATATCGGAATTGTCGATCGGGCTTCGCGGCCGCCGGCCATTGCCGCAGCGAGCAACCCTGCCAATAGCAGGATCGCTCGCCGATTATTATTTAGTTGATTACCGGATCCGACCACCCCATTCAATTACCGTGAACCCATCTCTAGCAGGCGCTGGCCGGAGTGTTTGTGGGGCTGCTTGGATCGGCCGATCAAGCCCCCTATAGTCGAAGAATACCCGGATTACAGTTTGAGGCTGAGGGCTAACCGTCAACGGCGCGTAGCGATCAAAGTCGGACTGCGCTACAAAGGTAATGAAATAGTACGGCTTAGCCTGCATTCGCGGCACCCAGAATTCCTTGAAGTCAGCGATCTCCTTGGCGTTGAGACCTAGCACCGACAACTTATCGTCAAAGAATCTCCCCACCTCGTTTGCCGCTAGCACAAACCCTTCTTTGGGGGTGGCGAAATTAGCGGCGAAACCCTCCCAGAACAGATACGGCCAAACTTCCCCATCGGAGGTCAGCAAACTGCCGTCGGGCGACGCGGTCACCTCCCAGCCGTTCATGCCAATACCTGGCTCGCTAGCCGAAATCCCGGAGACTGGCTGGACATTAACCTTTACGGCTTGGGTCTGGGTGGGATACAAATAAATCACCGGTTTGCCCATCTCGGCCAAACCCTCGAAGTTGAAACTCAGCTCAACGGAAGCTTTCTCGATGCTGCCATCATTAAAGTAAGCCTGAGCAATATATTTGCTGCCGTGAGCGCCCATATACAAGTTCTCGTATTTAGGTGAAACATGATAAGTCCATTTTGTATCACCAGGCTTAAATTGCTGGAGTGTGTATTCGTTGATCAGCTTATAGCTAGCCGATCCATCTAATCCTTCCGGGCCGTAATAGCCGTACATGTAAGCCGAGACGAGTATCTTATTAGCGTTGGGCGATATAGCTCCCTTGATGTCAAATGTCGATTCCTCACTAGCAATACTGATAATCGCTCCGTTTTTCGGCGAAGTAACAGTGACAAAATTGTCACCAGTATAGGTCGACTCGCTAGTGTCGATAGTGGAGTTAGTGGCGGTATTGTTGGTGACCGCATTGTTATTCAGCTGATTGGCGTACGGCAAAATCGTGTTTTGATCGGCGGTGTTACGCGGGGTGAGCTGCCAATTCGCGCCGTAGTTATAGCTAGCATAGGCTACCCCCACCACGAGCAGCAGCCCGACCAGCAAATAAAAGCCTTTCATATATTCCTATCAATTAAGTGGTATGAGTCTACCTCTGGCATATCACGAAAGTTGGCTTCTGGCAATCAAAAAGCCGCCCCGGTCCAACCGGGACGGCTATCTCACTAGCTCAAGAGCTAACTTCCAAAATACCAGTCGTCGAGCGCAGCCATGATCTCGTCTTTGTTGGTCGCCACGAAACCGGTGCGTCGGTTGATGTGATCGCAGTGCGAGCATGACCATGAACATGCCGCCACGCCAATAAGCCCACCGCAGTTAGTCCGCGCTCCCGCGCCCACCACCCCGCATTCCATATCGGTAGTGGTGATGAAGTGACCGGGCTCTACGCAGACCACATCGAATTTCACGAAGTTGCCACACCTCCAGGTATTCGGGTAGAAACCCGACCCCTGGCAATACGGCAACCGACCGAATTCCGCCGGGGGTACTTCTACCTCGTGAGCACACGAGCCGCCGCATGGCCGCGGGCAACTGTCGTAGCAACACCGTGTGGGCACATAGCTCGGCGTAAGCAGAGCTGCCCAGGTGTCACCACACCCCGACGGGTCGCCAAACGCGATCAGTCCCGCCGGATGGCCATCGACCGTGATCAACTTGGCATCCTTGACCAGGTTGTAGTCGGTCAGCCACACGCCGCTCCAGTCTGGCCGCTCACATCCACCAAGATCGTACTTGTAAGAGTAGGTCGCCTGGCCCCAGGTCGAACAACAAACCGCGTAGTCCACGCAGACCTGGCCGGTCTGGTCCGCCACCAGGGCTTTGACGCCCTTGTCAAGAGCGAACGCCGGTGCCGAGAAAACAGCTGTAAGCAGTAATCCGATCAGAGCAAACAATGCGTGTCGCATGCTTGTCTCCCTTGGAAAGTATTGAGGATATCGCCCCCCACCCCTAGTTTAAGGTGCTAAGGCTAGGGAGCATACCCGCACTATAGGAGAATTATTCGCTCTCTGTCAAATAAAAAAACCGCCGTCCCGGGCGGTAGGGGCTACCTGCAGAGATTCAAGAATGACGCTTAGCTTACAAGCTTTGCACTTTGTTTCTCTCCGGAACGACGGGGGCCCGAAATAAACGGGCTATTCGGTAGATCGCTAAGCAGCAATCGGGCTAGCTAATGTTAGCTGACGACCGGCCGGGCTAGCCACCTCTTCTTCAGTTTGCCGCAGAAGACCCTTCTGCACAAGCCGGTTGATGGTCAGCAGATCAGGATGCTGGTCGCTGATCACGAACGAGCGAGCCACCCCAGTCCGCCGATCGGGGATTTCCTGTTCAAGAACCTGGCGCTCTGCCCCATTAAGATAAACCTGATGAGGCCGGTCGGAGCCAAACCAGTCAGGGTCCTGAATAGTTGCGACATAGGGCTCATTCGCGTGCCCACCTCCCTTCCAGGTGATAATCATCGAGGGGACAACAAAAGTCAGTTGCATGATGGATTTCTCCTGCCATCGAATTAGCTGCACCTATGTGCAGTAGAAGGTACTGCATTGCGTGCTTTCGAACGCCTGACAACTCTAACACAGCTGCTCGCGCCGGTCAAGGGGGGAATAAAAAAAGCTCGACTTATTCAGCCGAGCTGGGGGATTTATAGTCCCGGAATGGACTATAGTCCCGTTCGTCGATCACCAGGTTGGTGCCATTTGGGATGCACTTGCAATCCATCGTAAAGAGGCTGGTCCACTGGACGAGCGTATGGCCGAAATCGCCTAGGGTTTGCGATACAATTTTGTAATCGCACCCCTCGATAACGACACACCAGTCGCCCGATAGTAAATGTTGATATACCGCGAAGCTTCCGTCTCCCACCCTTGGGGCAGCGGCGGTAGTTCGAGCTAGCTTGCAGCTATCAGCGTATTTATGCCACCAGCCCACCCGTTCCGACCAAGCCGCCCGCAGCCGACCAATTAACCGCCGACCGGCCCACCGAATTGCTAGGAACAGGAGGATCAACAGAGCCGGCGGCGCTACGATGACCAGCGCCACGAGCAGGAAGCCGACTGTCAGCACTATCCGCACCCCCGTATCTAAGGCACCGAGCACCAATCGCGTCCATCTGAGCATAGCTCACCCACCGCTTCAATGAACATTACGAAACTGCCCGTAGTGTAGGGCCTGACTCGGCAAGGGTCAACCGGCGTGATTATTTCACCAGCAGATCACCCTGCATCTTGAATAGCCGTTGATAATAGCCGCTCCGCCGCATTAATGATTTGTGGGTCCCCTGCTCAACGATCCGACCTTTATCCAACACGATGATCCGATCGGCTCGTTTCACCGTTGAAAGCCTATGGGCAATGATCAATGTAGTTCGCCCTTGAATCAACTGCCACATCGCATCCTGAATTTTTTTCTCGTTCTCGCTATCCAGCGCGGAGGTAGCTTCGTCCATCACTAGGATCGGAGCGTCTTTAATTAACGCCCGAGCGATCGCTAGTCTTTGTCTCTCCCCGCCAGATAGTTTCACCCCCCGCTCGCCGATCTGAGTGCGAAACTTTCGCCGCAATGACATGATAAAATCGTACAAATTAGCCACTTTAGTCGCCTGGGTCAATTCGCGATCGGTAATATTCGGCCGCCCATATTTCAAATTGTATTTCACCGATCCATTGAACACGGATACGTCTTGCATCACTGTCGCAACCTGTTGACGCAGCGACTTCTGGGTGACTTGGCGGATATCCTGACCGTCAATCGAGATCTTCCCCTTGGTCGGATCGTAGAAGCGCAATATCAGTTTCACCAGAGTAGATTTACCCGCCCCCGAGGGGCCAACAACGGCTACGATCTCTTTGGGTTTAATATCGAGATTGATGTTGCGAAACACTAGTCTGTCGCCCTTCTGTTTTTTGGTAGCTGGATAGCTAAAACTAACATTGCGCAGGCGCACCGCACCCACCGTTACTTTGAGCGGAGCCGCATCAGGCGCGTCTGTCACATTATCTTTTATATCCCATATCCCGAATAGCCGACGGACCGAGACAAGCTCGAGCGCTATGGAGTCGTAGATACCCATTACCCGACCCAGCGGCATCATCACCAAATTCAGATACGACACAAATAGCACCAGATCGCCCACCGATAATTGTTGGGTCAGAACCAGATAACCGCCGTAGCCATATACCCAGGCGAACCCCAATCCATAGATCAATTCGCGACCAAAGCCGCTAATCCGTAAAAATATCTCTTTGCGCTTGGTAAGACCAAATATCCTGCCCTGGATCTTGTTGTGTCGTTCTTGCTCGAAGTCTTCTCGGCTGAATTCCTTGACCAACTGAAAGTAGTTTAGGTTATCCATGAAAGTCCGGCCGGCTTTTTCATTCTGATTGCGAATCTTGTTTTGCCAAAATCGCATCACTCGCGCGCGCCATATTGTTATCCCCACATAAATCGGAGCAACTATCCAAAACGCTGCCGCCAGCCAAGCGTTGAATCGGAAAATGATAACGCTGGCGATCGCGAATGTCAGCACCGGCGGCAAGATGTCAACGATGACAGATTGGAGTATGCCGTATATACCCCGCACGCCATCGAATATCCGCTCTCTCAGCCATCCTGGCGAGATTTTCTCAAAATAGCTCACCGAGAATTGATGGACTCGCTGCAACGACCGGTAGGCAAAATATAAATAAGATCGGCTGCCGGTTACTCCTTCAAGGTAGTAGCTTACCCAATTAACCAAATCGCGCACCGAAGAGTTAAGCAAGAAATAAATTACCAACCAGACTAATACATGAACCTGCCCCTGATTAATGTCGATCAGCCGCGCGAAGATCGGGCTCAGGGTTTGAGTAGTCAGGAAATTAACTAATTCACGATAAAACCACGGTGATATCATGGTTAACGCCACCTCGATCAGCGACAACACCAAAATCACCAACAACGCCGGATACATCGGCTTCGATTCAGCCAGAATTCGTTTCAGTTCTTTGATCACAAATTGTCAGATTAATATTTAACCCGCCCCCACCATCCCAATCACCACCCCTAACACCGCAAACACCATCCCAATGATCCAAAACCGCATGGTGACTTTGGTTTCCGGCCAGCCGATCGCTTCAAAATGATGGTGGATCGGCGCGATCAAAAACAGTTTGCGCTTATAGATCTTGCGATAAGTTAACTGCAGAACCACCGATAAAGTTTCGAGCAGAGGGACAAAGGCTATCAACGGAAGCACGATAATCCCCACTCCGTCGTTAATCAAAGCCGCTACCACTCCTAGCGTGGCACCGAAAGCCAGCGAATAAGTATCGCCACCAAAAAACCTGGCCGGGTAAACATTAAACCAAAGATAGGCCAGTAATACCCCCACTACTGTGGCGCAGAAAATTGCCAAACTCACCTGATTACCGGCCAAGGCCAAAATCGCGTAAGCACCATAGGCAATAGCGAACAACCCGCCAGATAATCCATCGAGCCCATCGGTGATGTTGAACGCGTTGGCCGCCGCAATGATGACAAAAATGAAAATGGGAATAAACCACCAGCCCACAAAGAAGTCGCCTACTCCGGGCAAATGCAAGCTGTTGTAGCCTAATTTCGCAAAAAACCACCATGCTCCCAAGCCAGCGATAACTAGTAGCCAGGCCATTTTTTGACGGGCGCGGATCCCCTTAATCTTGCCAATCCCGCGGATATTGAACCAATCGTCAATTGCGCCGATCACCCCGACCGTGAACAATGAAAACAGCGGCAGAAAAGTCTGCGATCGGGTGAGATTAAATTGGGCGGATAGAACTAGAACGATCGCCCAAAATAATACCCCGGCCATTGTGGGAATATTACGCCTATGCTTTTCCGTGTGAAGCTGCTGAAAGACAGTTGCTTGCGTGCCGTAAATAGTTTCCTCTTTTTGCCGTTTCCAGAACTTAAATTTGTACAAAAAGTTGGCCCAGAACGGAGTCGCAATGATCGCCACAAAAAAACCCATCGCCGCCAATAAGAACAGCCGCAGTAGATTAGCTTGTAGGATCGCTTCTTCCATTAATTCAATCTCTGTTTAAGTGCCTCGGCTACTCCACTTAAACCAATCGCATTTGAGGCTTTTACTAAAACAGTGTCATTATCCTGCAAAAGGCCATAAAAATCATCCGCTCGTGCGGCTGCTTCAACAGAAGTAGCGGTAGCGGGCCAACCGATTTCATAGATCCGCTCACTTGGCATCCCCGCCAGCTTTGCCCCTTCGCTGATCAATTCCCCCTCCTGCCCGACCGCGATCAGCACATCGGCCAAATGCGGGACTGATCGGCCTAATTCTAAATGGGCCGCCTCGTGTGCCGAGCCTAATTCACGCATCCCGCCCAGGATCGCTACTCGCCGGCCTCGACCGGCCGCAATATCCTGTAGCCCCTGGAGCGCCACTCGCATCGAGTCCGGGTTGGCGTTATAGGCATCGTTGATCAGCACAACTCCCCGTGCTAATGGCTGCACGGCGAATCTGCCCTCCGGCACTACCCAACTCGTCAGTCGCTTAGTGATCTGGTCGAGATGCAAACCAAACTCAATCCCGACTAAGGCTGCGATCGGCGCCGCCAGCCACATCTGCCGATTATGCGGCGCGACAATCCGTATATCACCCGCCGGGGTCGCGATAGTATAGGACGCTGTGCCCTCGCTCAGCTCAAAATCGCGGCCTATCATATCGGCATCAGTTTGCCCAAAGGTTTGGCAGCGCAACAGTCGATAATTCAATCTTTCTGTATCAACATATTGTCTAAGTTGTTGATTGACAATCACCAGCCCGCCGCTCTTTACCCCATCGATCAATGACAGCTTCTCATCGCGCAGCTGCTCCCAATTATCATAAAACTCTAAATGCACCTGACCGATATTGGTGATCGCTACTACATCGTAGGCGAGAAATTGGTTGAAAAACTTGATGTCGCCGGGTCTGTCAGCGGCTAGCTCGAGTACCAAAACATCCTCGCGCCGATGCGGGCAGACCAGTTGCCACAGGCCGCGAGCGATCAATCCCAAGGCCATCCCAAATGTTATCTTGGCCCGACCGTCAGCCGTAAACACCGGACGGAAACCAGGATTGATCACCACCGCCATTACTCCCCACTCGGTATTCGCGTTCTTTGGGGTTTTAGCCACCCGAAACACCCCGCCCAGCACTTGGGCAATCGCCTCTTTCGCGGTGGTTTTTCCGACGCTGCCGGTGATGCCGACCAGCTTAATCCGGCCCCGCCGCGCCACCTGGCAGGCTAGCCGAGCTAGTAGCCCCAATATTAATCTGGAGACCAGTCTCTTCATATACTCCTCGCTGGAGCTATCATAACACGAAAAAGGCGCCCTGGGACAGCGATTTATCTAAAAACTGGCGCTGACAAGTAAGTGTCATCGACTATCTCGTCGGGGGCACTCTCCAATAATCCAACAAGAACTTGGCGATTTTCCCAAATAGCGGCGCCGCCGAACTTTCCGCGAACTGGACATCCTTCGGCCGGTCAATCCTAGTGATCATCACAAACTTCGGGTCCTCGACCGGCCCGAAACCGATAAAGTTCCCGATCGTCTGACCCCAGCCTTCGTAATAACCACCGGTTTTTGGATTAGGGATCTGAGCAGTCCCTGTTTTGCCGGCGATGCGATATCCTGGCACGGCCGCCTGCTTACCATGTCCGCGCTCAACTACATTAACCATCATCGCTGATACCAACTCGGCTGTCTGCGGCGAAACCACTTGTTCGTTAGTCACCACTGGGTTAATCGATACCGCGCCGGAGGGATACAGAATCTTGTCTACCACATGTGGTTGCATTAAGCGGCCGCCGTTAGCAATGGCGCCGAAAGCAGTTAGTATCTGGATTGGGGTGACCGCAATACCTTGGCCGAAGGCCATTGTGGCCAGATCGACATCCGCCCACTGGCGGACATTCTTAATTTGGGCCGAAGTTTCGCCATCCAATTCAATACCGGTCGGTTTAGTAAAACCGAATTTGTCCAAATATTTATTGAATAGATTTTTGCCCAGTTTCTGCACTACAAATACCGCGCCGGTGTTGAGCGATTTTTCAAGCACTTCGGTCATGGTTTGCTGGCCATGGGCCGTCAGGTCAGAGTTGCGGATCGTCCGATCGTTCACCTGCACTTCGCCGATATCGGTATAGGTAGTGCTGGGGGTGACTTTCTGCTGGTCTAAGGCGGCGGCCATGGTCATGGTTTTGAAAACCGAACCAGGCTCATATTGCCGGCTGACCGCCGGATTCAAAAAAGTTCCCACACTTTTGACCGTAGCATAGTTATTGGGATCAAAATCCGGCCAGGAACACATGGCAATAAT
>JAZDLM010000001.1:0-5338 GCA_043801895.1 bacterium | reverse complement strand
CGGTAATGAACCGTCAGGCGATCGAGTGGGGAGTCCGGACGGCTCTGGCACTAGGATGTCAGCTCAACCCGATGCAACAAATTGACCGGAAAAATTATATTTAGCCTGCTCTGCCCAAGGGCTACCACATCTCGCAATTTTTCTATCCGGTAGGGGAGCGGGGGAGCCTCAGGGTGGATTATCTAGCCCCAGACCGGAAAACTAAAAAGGAATTTACCGTGGGAATTACCCGTTTGCATTTAGAAGAAGATGCGGGGAAATTAATTCATAAAAGTCCTTCGACAGGCCCGGGACGACTTGCTACGCTCGTCGATTTCAACCGGTGCGGCACGCCACTAGCGGAAATAGTAACCGAGCCGGATATCAAATCCCCTGAAGAAGCCAAAGCTTTTATGCAAGAACTTCAGCGGATCGTGCGAGCGCTGGGCGTATCGCGCGCCGATATGGAAAAAGGGCACCTGCGGGTGGATGCCAATGTTTCGGTCCGACCAGTTGGCCAGAAAGAGTTTGGCGCTAAAGTAGAAGTGAAAAATATGAATTCGTTCAGGTTCCTGGAGCAGGCACTGTCGCACGAGATCGAACGACAAATTGAATTATTGGGATCAGGCGGTCAGGTACTTCAAGAAACTCGCGGCTGGGACGCTAAATCTAGCTCCACCGTATTACAACGAAGTAAAGAAGGGTCGGTGGACTATCGCTATTTTCCCGAGCCCGATCTACCTCCGATCGTAATGGATAAAAAATGGAGCGATGAGATTAAAACGCAAACGCCGTCACTGCCCGATGCTTTGCGTCGACAAGCGGAACAATTCGGGCTGCCGTATTTAAAAGTGTCTGCCGCTCAAGATATCGGGTCTCTAGAAACCGTCGTAAATGTTATGACTGATAATCCACAACGCAATCCAGCTCTTGTTGCAAAATTTGCCGAAGATGAGTATTTTCGGATATGGAAGAAAAAGCTCGGCGAAATGGTCGATGTAGCTATGCGCAATAATTTATCTGATGCGGCATCACGCAAGATGAAAGAGGCTGTTAAGTCCGGGAAAACAGTTGGCGATGCCTTTACTGCTATGAATGCTTCCAGTACTTCGAGCGGTGCCGAGCTGGAAAAGATTATCCAGACAGTATTGGATGGGGCCAAGGGTGAGGTAGCCAGATATAAAGCAGGTGAAACTAAGCTAATGGGGTTCTTTGTTGGTCAAGTGATGCAAAAGAGTAGGGGAGAGGCAGAACCTGCTCTGGTACAGCAGATTTTACAAAAATTATTGACAAAATAATTATTCTATGGTATAATCAAAATAAAGATAAAAACTATCTATGGGAAAGGAAAATCTCAATTCAGCAGAGGGGAGTCACAAAAGACCTGTCGCGGAAAGCTTTGAGTTAGATCCAATGCTTCCTCAGGGTGTTTATCCGGAGGGGCATCAGCCCGAAGCCACTCGGAGTATTGCCTTTGAACCTGGGACCGAGTACTGGAGCATTCCGCCTGAGTTGCTTCCAAAAGGCGGGGAAGAGCCGATCATTGATGGCCAGGTGTTAGATTTAGATGGAGTTGGGCCGTCAGCCGCCGCTGGTACGCCGCCCGGCATCGAATCAGGCCCGTTTAAAAGCTTTGTTGATGATATTAATGGCCAGCAACCAACTCGTTAATCGTCGGCGAATCTATAAAAACAAAATACAATTAGATTAATGGAGGCGGTAGTTTTAATCTTAGTCTTATTGGTCGCGGTCCTAGCTTTAGGATGGTGGGTTTTTGGTAGAAAAATCAGACGCGGCGGAGCGGCGGATGACATTAGAACCCGAATTAATTTAATGATCGCTGTGCCGCGCGGCAAAGAAGACCCCAGTCGTGAACTGAAAACGATCATTGCGCCGATGGAAACGGTGATGCGAGGCCTGGCCAATGTTGACCAGGTAATCGGCCATCGTCATCTGACCTTTGAGATTGCGACTGACGCTGAGGCAATCGTGTTTTATGTGACCGTACCAAAGGAGCTGGTGGGATTTGTCGAAAAACAGATCACCTCGCAGTATCCCGATGCGACCGTGGAGGTTGCCCCTTATCCGAACATTTTTCCGGAGAATGGAAGGGTAGTCGGCGCTCAGCTAAAACTAAAGAGAGAGGACTATCTGCCAATCAAAACTTTCGAAGATCTGCCCACCGACGGCCTTAATGCTTTAACTAACACCCTGAGTAAATTGGCGAGTACTGGCGCTGGGGCAGCCATCCAGATCCTGTTTCGCCCCACTACTGATGCTAAATGGCAAGATCGCGCTCGGGCCTTAGCCAGTAGGATGCAGCAGGGCGAGTTCGCTAGCGGGAGCCTGGGGAAAGAGGTAGTGAAAGGCATTCTCGACTTGGCTAGCACAAAAGACAAATCGGAGCGGGCGGAACCAAAACGGCTAACTGGTTTGCAGGAAGAGGTGGTATCGGCCGTAGAGAAGAAAGCGGCCCGGCCCGGCTTTGATGTGGTTATCAGGGTGGTGGCAGCGGCAGCCGATGAAGCGGCAGCTCGACAACATCTTCAGCCGATGGTGGACAGTTTCTTGCAATTCGGCTCGCACGAGATCAATCAGATCGTACTCGACAAGCGACTTTCCGAGGAAGAGATCGTCAAGAACTATGTGTTGCGCCAATTCGGCCCAGCCGCGCACAGCTCACTTTTAAACACTGCCGAGATCGCGACATTGTTCCATTTGCCTCACGAAGCGATCGAGACCCCCAATATTAAGTGGCTAAAGGCAAAGCGGTTGCCAGCGCCAGATAACTTATCTAAGGAGGGGATTATCCTGGGTAAAAATGTTTATCGCGGAGTGGAACGGCTGGTAAAGATCCAGCCAGATGATCGCCGCCGCCATATTTATATGATCGGCAAAACCGGTACTGGTAAAACTACCTGGATGCAAAATATGGTGTTGCAGGACATCATTAACGGCGAGGGGGTGTGCGTAGTGGATCCACACGGCGACATGAGTGAGTGGATCTTGCAACGGATCCCCAAAGACCGAGTCGATGATGTAATTCACTTTTATCCGCCGGATACCGAACGGCCGCTGGGACTCAATATGCTAGAGGCCAATACGCCCACCGAAAAAGATATGGTCGTGGCGGAGATGATTTCCATTTTTTATAAGCTATTTGATCCGCAGGGGACCGGTAATTTCATTGGGCCAATTTTCGAGCACTACATGCGCAATATTTTGCTGCTATTGTTAGCGGATGAGTCGCAAGGCGCCACTCTGATCGATATCCCGCGAGTACTGACCGATCCGGCTTTCCGGGAAGCCAAGTTATTGCGAGCAACCGATCCGACCGTGCTGCGCTTCTGGAAAGAGGAGTTTGAACAGGCTCGCAAGAGCAATCAGCATGGCGAAATGTTGAGCTATATCATTAGTAAGATCGGCCGATTTATTAGCAACCAAACAATGCGCAATATCGTTGGCCAATCTAAAAGCGCTTTCGATATCCGCGACGTGATGGACAACCGGAAAGTTCTGATCGTGAATTTGTCTAAAGGCCTGATGGGCGACATTAACAGCAATCTGCTCGGCTTTGCCATTGTTTCCAAATTACAAATGGCCGCCTTGGCGCGGGCCGATCAGCCCGAAGCGGAGCGGAAGGACTTTTATCTTTATATTGATGAGTTCCAAAATGTGACAACCGATTCGATCGTCACGATTTTGTCCGAAGCGCGCAAGTACAAACTAAATCTGATCATCGCTCACCAGTTTATTGCTCAGCTGGAAGATAAGATCCGCGACGCAGTCTTGGGCAATGTTGGCTCGATGGTGGCTTTTCGGATCGGGCCACAAGATACGGAATGGATCGGCAAGGAATACGAGCCAGATGTAACGGCCAACGACTTGATCAATATTGAGAATCGTAACGCCTATGTCAAGCTGATGATCGACGGCGGCGCGAGCCGGCCGTTCACCATGCAGACCCTTCCGCCCATGGGGCGCGAAAACCCGCGAATCAGTCAGGCGGTCCGCCAACTCTCTCGGTTAAAGTTCGGGCGTGACAAGCGAGTGGTTGATCTGGAGGTCGGCGAACGGATTAAGTTTACTAAAGACTTGCCGCCCAGTCGGGGCGATTTGTCAAACCCGCCCCAAGGGCTATAATGGGCGATCAAATATAATCTAAATTTGAGGAAACAAAAATGGCAGACCAATCAAATAAAATCGAGGTCGTAAAACAACTCCTAGAAACTGCTACCGCTAATTTGGCGTCGGCCAAGCAGTTGTTGGGAGAATTGTTAGGTACTCCTTTTGATAATGTTCAACTCAAAGCCGCCGGCTTAGCGACCGAGGGGAATGTGGTCGAGGGAGTATTTGACGGCCAGCACATGATTGATAAAGATGGCAAAAAGTACCCGGTCCCGGCTAATTATGCTAGTAAATCGAAGCTAGTAATCGGCGATGTGTTGAAGCTGACTATCCAAACGGACGGTTCATTTATTTTCAAACAAATTGGCCCGGTTGATCGCAAACAACTGATCGGCACATTAGTATATGAAAACGACGAATACAAGGTAGTGGCCGGCGGACGGTCTTATAGTGTCTTGATGGCTTCGGTGACATATTTCAAGTTGTCGCCCGGCGACCAAGCGACTATCGTGGTGCCGGCGGATAGCGAAAATGCTACCTGGGCGGCTATCGAGAATGCTGTCATCCAGCCGGGTCAGTAAAACTATGTTGTCGCCAACCGTTTCCGTTTTGATCGTTGCGCACAATGAAGCGAGGTATATCCGCCGATGTCTTCAGTCGGTATTGGCACAGACCCGCCATCCAGATGAGATAATTGTGGTGGCGCATAATTGCAGCGATGATACAGCTACCTTGGCGGCTGAGTTTGACGGTGTACAGATAATCGAGCTAACTGGGCCGCCCGGGGTAGTTTTTGCTCGAATTAGGGGATTTAATGAGGCTACGGGCGATATCGTCGCTTCGCTAGATGGTGACTCCTGGGCGGCGCCGAGATGGCTGGAGAATCTGGTGCGACCACTAGTCAGATATCCAGCGGCGGCGGCGGCCGGCGGCTGGGTGGTATTTTGGGGGCGGCCACTAGCGTTTTTAATGAGCCTCGATTTCTTTTGGCTCAAACGGCTATATAGTCCTGATTACTGGTTTTATTTTTGGGGATCAAATTTCGCTTGTCGCCGAATGGACTATCGCCGAGTCGGCGGGCTAGTACCCCTGGTAGGCATCAGAAACCAGCTCGAGCTGCACTACTGGGCAGACGATCTCTACCTAGCACTTAAACTGCGGCAGCTGGGGAATATACTGTTTATTCGGCGGGCCGTCGTTTATAGTGTTGCGCGGTGGGGGAGCCCGCTAG
>JAZDLM010000017.1:0-2972 GCA_043801895.1 bacterium | reverse complement strand
TATTCCTCGACTGTTTTTTTGACAAACGCTAAAAATTCTTTTTTAAACACCTCGTTGTCAAATTTGGCTGCCTGAGCTCGACAGGCTTCTGGTGAAATTGTCAGTTGCTCAAATCGCTCGATAGCCCCACTCAGCGATTCGGGTGTCTGTTCGGCAAACCACACGCCAGTTTCACCATCTACGACCGTCTCAGCCGCTCCCCCAACTCCGTATGCAATAACTGGCTTACCAGCCGCCATGGCTTCTAGTGGGACAATGCCAAAATCTTCTTCCTGGGGGAAAATCAGTGCCCTACATTGACCAATATGCCGAGCGACCTGATCGTCGGGTAGATAGCCTAAAAACTCTATCGCGCTGCTCGTGGCTAGTCGCTTAAGTTTATCTATTTCCGGCCCTTCTCCAATGACCTTAAGTGGCTTACCCAAGCGATTGAATGCTTCTACCGCCAAATTAGTCCGCTTATAGGCAACTTGCCTGCCAACTATCAAATAAAATCCCCCATCGCTAACTGCCAAGTCGCGAAAACGACTGGTGTCCACCGGAGGGTAAATAAGAGCCGAGCCGGTTTCGTAATATTTGGCGATGCGCTTCTGGACATGTTTTGATATGCCGATAAAATAATCCACTCGGTCGGCGGCAATTCTATCCCATAATCTAAGTTTGTGGATCAGCGCCGGCAGCAATGGTTTTACGATAGGATTCAGCCAGCCAAACTGCCAGTCTTTCAGATACTCGTGGTAATGGCTCCAATAGTACCGCGTGGGCGTGTAGCAGTAGCAAATATGAGGGGTTTCCGGTTTTGTTAAAACTCCTTTGGCTTCAGCCGAGGTGGATGAAATAACCAAATCATAATTATCCAAATTGAACGCTTCGAAAGCAGCTGGTCGGGCGGCAGAGAATAGCTGGTGTCGATAGCGCAGCGGGGATTTTTGCAGATGGCTGGTGAAAACCCGACGGCTGGACAATTCCGGGAAAGCCTCGGACTTAAATACCGAGGTATAAAGGTCGGCTTGGGGGAACATTTCGGCCAACAGCAAAACCACCCGCTCGCCCCCGCCGCGATTGGTCAGCCAATCGGTTACGACCGCCACTCTCAAATCCTGCAACTCTCTTGCCATAAGGGTATTATACCGCTTCAGGAGCTATAAAAAAACCCGCGGCGAGGGCCGCGGATCGCATTCCCGGAGATTGGTCAGGCTGAGAATATCGGACACCGTATCTTCTCTGGGGGGATGGGAGAGCGCCCCCCATATAGAACGTATCCGACGACTCGGCTCAATATGTAATGCTCGTGAAGTTTAACGCGCTCCTGGAGCGACCTAGGGGTTTCATCGTCGCGAAGCGGTATTGGATATCGGAGAATGACCTGCCCTGTATCCAGTCCGTCATCAACGAAGTGGACCGTCACCGCCGTCTCCGAGCGTCCGGATGCGAGTACCCACTCGTGCAGCTTTATCCCATACATTCCGGCAGTCTCTGGCAGCGGACCAGGGTGGGTATTGATGACGGGCGGATTCCCCCAGTCCAATCCCACTACCCTCAGCAGCCATCCTACCAGCACCATGACGTGAGGACGATAGTGCCTGACTATGATTTGGTATTGCTCTGCCCAATCGCCCTTGGCACTGAACCAAACGAACTCGACACCGAGCTGCTTCGCTAGTTCGTTGACCGAGCCATCGCGACGACTAGAGACAACGGCCGAGATCTCAGCCCAGGGATAGAGCCAACCGTCAGGCCGAGCATCCAGTGCAAGCCGGTAAAACCCTGAACCGCCTTGGGCGGCGATCGCTTTGAGCTCGGCCCAGCTTGGGCGGGAATCAAGTATGTCTTGGACATCCCGCTCGTCCAAATCTAGGCCGCCGGCATTACCGGCTAAATCCAGCGCCTCATCCACGGAGACCAACGGTGTCGGCTTCTGAGTAGACAAGCTGGTGAACTTCGAAGCCCCGGATGAAAACACCACTATTCGCTTCTTCTCTACGGGGAGCATAGCCCAACCTCCAAAGTAAGGATGCAAAAAGGGCATTGCTGCCCTTGCTTAGTCTATCAACCAAACGTTTGACTGTCTAATAGCTCCCCCGGCGAGCAAATACCGCCCTAAAGGTCAGTAGGATTAGTTTGATATCAAGCCACAAAGACCAATGCTCTAAATAATAAACATCTAGCTGGACGTAGTCCTCAAATGAAGCATCACTCCGACCGGAAACCTGCCAGAGACCAGTCACACCCGGCTTAACCAGTAGGCGACGCTTAGTGGTATCAGCATATTGCTCTACTTCGTTGGGAAGGGCCGGCCGAGAACCGACCAAGCTCATATTGCCAATAAAGACATTGAATAGTTGAGGCAATTCATCAAGCGAGGTTCGGCGAATGAATTTACCGACTCTGGTAATACGAGGATCTTCTTTCAATTTAAATAGTGGGCCATCGGCTTCGTTGCGTTCGCGTAATTTTCCCAGCATTTCCTCGGCCGCCTGGCCGCCTAGGCCAGGGCTCATTTCGGTGTACATCGAACGGAACTTATAAAAAGTGAATGGGTTGCCCAGCTCGCCGACGCGGGTTTGCGCGTAGATAACCGGCCCGCGAGAATTGAGCTTTACCGCGATAGCGATAACTAATAATACGGGCGAGAGAACGACTATGCCGATAAAGCTCAAAACTATATCGAAAACTCTTTTTACTATCCTCCCCCATCCTGCCAGCGGCGTGGGAGCCAGCTCGATAAAAGGATAGCCTGCTACGGTATCAATGGTCATATGCGAAGTATATAAACCTACTAGACTGGGAATGTACTGCAGCGTAACGGTATGGTCCTCGCAAAAACGAATTAACTTCAACATATTAGCCTTGTCGAGTTCGATGCCCAGTACCACCCGATCGCAACGAGAGTTTTTCAGCATTTCAAGGCTGAATTCAGAGCTAGCGCCTATTAGTTGCTGCCCGGGCTTTTGATTGGCGAGATAACTCTG
>JAZDLM010000056.1:0-8351 GCA_043801895.1 bacterium | reverse complement strand
ATACCTACATTTGTGTATTTGAATCTCTGCGGGCGGCTGGCTGGCTTCACAATGTAGATGTCAAGTTGAAGTGGATCGATGCCGAAGAATTAGGCAGTCCCAACGCCAATGTGGCAGAGGTAATGCGTGGCTGCGATGGCTATGTAGTGCCGGGTGGGTTTGGGATACGGGGGATAGAAGGAAAAATTAAAGCCGCCGAGTTTTGTCGGGTGAACGAAGTTCCCTATTTTGGTCTGTGTTTAGGGATGCAGACTGCGGTAATTGAATTTGCCCGAAATGTGTTGGGCTGGCAGGACGCGCACAGCACCGAATTTGACGAGGCTACCAAACACCCGGTAATTCACATCATGGAATACCAGAAGACCATCGTGAATAAAGGGGGCACCATGCGACTAGGAGCTTATCCGGCCGTACTGAAAAAGGGGAGTCATTCGTATGATGCCTATCGTCAGCCGCAGGTCAGCGAGCGACATCGTCATCGCTACGAATTCAACAACGCCTACCGAAAAGACCTGGAGCGCGCCGGGTTGGTGTTAGCCGGCATATCGCCCAGTAATGAATTGGTCGAGATCGTGGAGGTTGCTGGTCACCCATGGTTCGTTGGCGTTCAGTTCCATCCGGAGTTCAAGTCTCGTCCGAATCGGCCGCATCCCCTGTTCCGTGATTTTGTTGGTGCGGTAATCCGTAGCACCACCCTGGCTGGCACAGTCGAGCCCGCGCAAGAAAAAGACCGCGCAGTGGCGGCTTAGAACGGCGAACAATTGAACACTCGGCTGACTAAACGACGCTAACAAACATCGCGTGCTTAATTGTGCCCCCATTGTGTAGCACACGGCGAGTTTGAAATTTTACCTTGCCATCTTTCATCGCAAAGATAGTGTGGTCTTTCCCTAAACTGACGTTCTCGCCGGGGTGATATTTCTGTCCCCGCTGGCGAATGATGATTTGGCCGGTTTTAATCGCTTGGTTGCCATAGATCTTTACGCCCAGCATTTTGGGCTTCGAATCTCTCAGGTTTTTGGCTGTTCCACCGGCTTTTACATGAGCCATGTCGTCAAAATTAATTCGCTCTTACGGAAAGTCGCTGTCGCTTCTTTCCTATTACCGCTCAATAATTTTTCCTCTCCCCGCGCCACTCGCTTCGCTAGAGCGCCGCGGGGGACCCCCTACAAGAAGAGGGTCAATAACTACTTGGACAGATTATCGTATCTTAAGAGTAAGGTCAAGGGGGCAAAAAAAGCCCCGTTTATTCAACGGGGTCGGGGCGGGCTTTCTGGTAGGCCGTCAAGGCGACATTGATGATAATCTGCTCGTTAGTCTCGCCCAGCAAATCGTCAACGCGGCTTAAGGGCACTTGGCCCCAGATGATAAGCTTGTAGGAGGCATAGATCGCCTCGGCGAACTTTCTGGCATCTCCGCTGGCCCAGGCTTCCCAACGAGGGCCCTCTTCCGGATTAGTGGAAATCGCCGGTAGTACCCCCGAGCAGTTCTTCTTGATCCAGCCGTATTGCCGACTGAAGGCCAACATCTCAGAGGCTACCGTTTCCGAAGCATAAGCTATCACTGTCCGGAAGTCATCTTCGGTAAAGTCCTTCTTGCGGCTATTGGCCTTGGCCACCATCTCCTCGGTTGAGGCGAAGAGCAGGTCGTGGTTATTCACGAAGTCTTCCAGATGCCGCATCTCGTGGATAAGCCCGGAAATGATCAATGCCTGTAAGATCGAGTCTACGGCGCTCCAGTCGGGGTCCAGGGAAAAATCGGAGCGTACCTTGATCAGGAGGCCATTTCGCTCTAGTGCCTGAAATGCGCAGGGGCCTATTTCGGCCGCAGACTCGTTCGCAACCTCAATGAAAAAGTTGCGCTCAGGATCGTCCGGCCGTAGGGTGGTTTGATTGAGGTAGCCTTGCCATTGAGATTGGTAGGGCTCTCCCATCCGTGAAACGGCGTACTGGATATTCCGGTACAGGACATCGTCGTCAATGACAGTGGCTTGGCCGGTTGCCACCATACGTACAGGGGTTTGAAATGGTTCTTGCCCCATGACGTGCTCGACTAAAACCCGGGCACCACTCTTGTCGGAATAGTAGTAGAGTGGGTGGCTAGTAGCGGGCTTTGTGTTCGTGGGCGGGGGAGGGTTCGTGCTATTCTTCTGATCGGTAATAGCCGCAAACAGCATCAGCCCCACGATCGTTAGCGCCAACAACGTCGGCCAGGATTTTTTAAGCTGCACTTCTCTTCTCCTGAACTGAATAAGCTAGATTGACCGTATATGAAAATCTGCTCCCAGTCAAGCTTTTGTATAAGAAAAACCCCGGCCCAAAGACCGGGGGCTGGCAAGCGCCAGCAAATTAGAGCGTGGCCACAGCAGGATTCGAACTCGCATCCCGACATCCTGAGACCGAGAGCCCCTTGCGGGGTGGAGCCTCTACTAGGAAGCTCTCTCTCATTCCCTCCGAATCAGGATCCGTGCTTTACCGTTTAAGCTATGTGGCCCCTAGCGGACAGAAAGAAAAGAATACCCGCGACCGGACTCGAACCAGTGGCCACCGGCTGCGTAGGCAATCTACTCCTCTGGCCAATGCGCGTTGGCGAGTAGGTCGCCGTCCGGCTGCTCTACCCCTGAGCTACGCAGGTTGGTGCAAGAAAAACTGGGGCGACGGGCTCTGGCCCCGCATTTCCGGAGACCTACTGGATATTCTCCAAATGCGCTCCGGCGTTTTTGCCCTTAAACTACGCCCCAATGTGTCAAAATAGCACCTCTACTAGTCTCTGTCAATTTTCTCTCCGCCATTGGAGGAGGGATGTATTGAGTCAACAAAATTAGCGCTGGCGAAGCTGCTGTCTGACCCATCTCCAGTTGTCCCAACTGGGGATGGGGAGTTCAGCGATAGCGAAGAAAGTTAATTTTGTTAGACGAACAATCCCGACGACTGGCGGAAACTTTTGCGGTACTTTTCTAGAAAAGTACCCATCGATGAAACGTGATGCGGCGTTTCAACAAAAACAAATTAAAGAAAATGGATTCCCGCCTTCGCAGGAATGACGGGAAAAAAGAAAAAGCCGAAAATCAAGCTCCCTTCTCGAACACGAAAATCTCCCGTAAAACATACTGATCCGGGCGAGAATACAATAGCCCGCCACGGTGCGAGGAGAGCGGTTCTTTTTTAGCCTCATCAGGCGGCAGAAATGGTTTACGGTGATAGCCGAGCTGTTCGACCTTTTCTAGGATATTCAAATACAGCAAACCTTCATTGGTTTTAATGACCGGGAATACGATGCCAACTCGGTGGATCTTGGGATAATTTTTTTTGAGATTATTAAAGAATCCTAAATACAAAGCCTCTAGTTCGTTACCCACCTTACGGGCGTTGTGCATCAGCGGAATACTTCGCTGGGGCGGTCCCAGGTAGGGCTCGGTGGCGATGGCCACATTGGATTGGTTAGCTTTCTCCCAGCGCGAGTGAGTAGCATCGGCCACTCGGATCCGGCCGGTGATACTGGTTTTTTTGATCGGCTCCCGGCCTAATCTCGGCGCCGCTACATTGTAAGTTTTTACCAGCCAGTTGAGATTCTCCTGCGTACTGGCGACCGCGTCCTCGTCGATGTCCGAGCCCAGAATATCCAGATCGATCAGAAGCGCCTCTTGAAGAATAATCCCGCTGCCGCAAAACGGATCAAAGACCTGGGTGTTATTGGCCCCGCGCGATAGGTTAATCATCATCTGGGCCAATTTGGGCGGCAACATACCGGACTTGGGGTTCGGGCTGGGCTTTTCCATATCCCGCTGAGCGTAGCTGCGGAAGTCCTGTACCGTGCGGGTCCGGCCGATGGCAAAGTTCTTATCGCGCTTGATGATAACGATCTCTGCGCCGGTCTCCACCAGTTTGTTGTTTACCACCAGTACCGAGCTGAGCTCAAAATTCTTTTCATCAACATAGCGAACACTATATCTCTCCTTCAGCCGCCGTTTAGTTTGATAGGCGAAGTTGCGCAGCCAGTTGATCTCGGCGTACACCAAGCTCTTGGTGCTATAAACCGAAATGCCAAAGTTGATCTTACTCTTGGCCTGAGCAAAATATTTTTTCACCAGATTTTCGGTCGTCAGCAGACGATTGAGCTGAAAAATTGTTCCCTCAAATTCATCAACGATCTCGATGATCTTGATTGTCCCGCCCAGGATGGTTTGCAATTTATGCAGCTTAGCGGGAGTGATTTTCATTGCCAAAATCAAAGCATCGCCCGCTCGGTCGGGGGCGCTATGGGGAATTTTTTCCACCTCCAAAATATTGAGGATCTCTAGAAAACTGATCAGCGGGTGAGACCCCAAAAGAAAAGCATACTTAATCATCACAGTCATTTTATCAAAAGGGGACTAGCCCCCTTGGTCGCCCTCGATTCCGCAGTCCCACTATAGCTTTTTGCGGGTTCTCCTGCAATCTGAAATCAGCTAGAATAAGGCTATGGCAAAAAGCATCCCTCAGCTGGCTAAAGACGAGATAAAACGTCAACAGGACACGATCAGCCTGATCGCCTCCGAGAACATCGCTCCCAAAGATATTCGCGACCTAGTCGGATCGCCCTTAATGAACAAGTATTCTGAAGGGTATCCGGGCAAACGCTATTACGGCGGCAATGTGATAATCGACCAAATCGAAGAAGAGGCGATTGATGCGGCCAAGCGGCTGTTTGGTGCCGAGCATGCCAATGTCCAATCCTATTCCGGGAGCCCCGCCAACCTCGCGGCGCTATTGTCGATCTTAAGTTTTGGCGATACGGCCATGGGCATGAGTCTGCCGCATGGCGGGCATTTGACCCACGGGCACAAAGTTAGTTTCTCCGGCATGGCTTATAAATTTATTCAGTACGGCGTGGACCCGGAAACCGGATTGCTGAACTATGACGAGATCGAAACCATGGCCAAGATATTTAAGCCCAAGCTGATCATCTGTGGCGCCACGGCCTATCCTCGCGAGATCGATTTTGCTCGGTTCGGGAAAATCGCCAAGAAAGTCGGGGCATATTTATTGGCGGACATTGCCCACATCGCCGGGCTGGTCGCGGCTGGAGTTCACCCCCAGCCATTCCCCCATGCCGATATCGTCACCACCACTACTCACAAGACCCTGCGAGGCCCTCGAGGGGCTATCATCATGTGCAAAAAGCCACTAGCGTCAGCTATCGATAAAGCGGTCTTCCCGGGCATACAGGGTGGTCCGCACAACAACATCACCGCGGCTAAGGCACTATGTCTGCAAAAAGCGGCCACCCCAGAGTTTAAAAAGTATGCCGAGCAGGTAATCGCCAATGCCAAGGCTCTTGCCGATAGCCTCAAAAAGCTGGACTTCAAGCTGGTCACGGGCGGAACGGATAATCATATGGTATTGATCGATCTGACCAACAAGAATATTACCGGCAAGCAAGCCGAGTCGGCGTTGGAACAGGTGGGGATAATCGTTAATAAGAATATGATCCCCGGCGACTTGCGTAGCCCATTTGATCCATCGGGGATGCGGCTGGGCACGCCGGTAGCCACCAGCCGAGGGATGAAAGAGCCGGAAATGACCGAGTTAGCCATGATGATAGCTAAGGTGGTGGACAAACCTAAAAGCAATGCCGTACTATCGGCAGTGAAGAAAGAAGTAGCGGCCTTGGCTAAACGCTTCCCGGTCAGTTAATAATTTATTTATCGCGGCCGAGCAGTAGTCCGCCGGCCGGCGGAGGTATATTTACCCCGTATGATTTTTGGCTCGGTGGCGGAACTGGTATACGCGCACGACTCAAAATCGTGTATCCGTGAGGATGTGTGGGTTCGATTCCCACCCGAGCCACCAAATTCATACGGGGCACGCACGACTTCCGCCGACGCCAAGGGCTTTGGCGGACAGGCGCCATCGTGTGGGGGTTAGTCTCCCTGCCCGTCCGTAGTGATATCTATATCGCAAGAGGCTAATGACCTATTTGCGATGAGATTGAACGCAGGAGGGTCCTTGGCCACCATGTATAATTAAGACTATGAAGAAATTTTTACCAATCAGCTTATTAGCGGCTCTGGCCGTTTTTTCCATACTCGCTTTATCGGCTTGCGCTAAATCTACTACCGGCCAGTATGACGAACTAACCAAATATCTTTCCGCGCAAGGCGTTAAGGAATATAGCGCATTCTGGTGTTCCGCTTGCAAAAAACAGCGCGAGCTTTTAGGGGAGAGCTATAAATACATAAATAATACTGAATGCTCCACGCCCGATGGTCGCGACCAAACCGAGGTATGCAAGGCAAAAGCCATCAAGGGCTACCCCACTTGGGAATTCCCTGGCAGCGAGATGGTGGCCAGCATTTTATCTCCCGAGGAGCTGGCCAAAAAAATTGGTTTCGATTTGGCCACTAACACTCCTGCCTCATCTAAAAGTTAACTAACGCATGGAAGATCAAGCCCCCATCAGCTACGAATCCCCACCAGCGCCGCCCACTCCAACGATTAGCTGGCCCAGCTCTCAGCCACCGCGACGCCGATGGGGGATTGAGGTAATAAAATTTCTGGGAATCTTTCTAGGATTCTTTATCGTGATCAGCGCCATTGTTATGGGTCCCACCCTCTACACTCAATTTACGTACTACTTTGACGCGCCCCAGGAGAATTACTCCGAAAAATACGATTTGCCGGTAGCGGCGCGCGATAGTTTTGCTGACATTGCTGATTTATCCACTTTCTTTGAGCAGCAAGACTTTATCGCCCAAGCCGATACCATTATTATCCCCAAGATCAATGTTGACGCTCCAATTATCTATCCGGAATCGCGTGACAATAGCGCCATTTTGGATACTATTCAAAATGGCGTGGCACATTACGCCGGCACCGCTATGCCGGGACGGCTAGGGAATGTGTTTCTGACCGGTCACAGTTCTTATTATTGGTGGAGTGGCGGAAAGTACAATCAGGTATTTGGATTGCTGCATCAAGTGGAAAGCGGCGACTTAGTTTATATTTATTACCAGGGCAAAAAATTTATCTACAAAGTCACTGATGCTTTTGTCGTGTTGCCCAATCAAGTAGATGTGCTAGAGCAGCCCCAGGATAAAGCTCTGCTTACGCTGATGACCTGTACTCCGATCGGCACTAACCTCCGGCGGCTGATCGTGCGCGCCGAATTGGTTGGCCAACCTCCAATCGCCAGCGAAGCTCTCGAGGACTTTGCCGATATCCCTAATATGCCAACGATCCTCCCGCTCTATTAACAGGGATCCGATTAGGCCAATACCCGTTTGCTCTTTGGCGGGTGCGGGCGCAAAATGCCGAAAGGCCCGACTGACGAGCCGCGCAGCTTCCATTCGGCTACTTGGCCGTTGTTTAACACCCAGAGTCGCTGCGAATCCGAACTCAGGAACACGCTGGCGCCGGCGATACTTCCTAGGTCGTAAATATTACTGCCACTCGGGTCGGTAGCTAGCAACTTTTTGTCGCTGACAATAAATAAAGTTTGATTGCGCTTGCCGATGATAATCGGCGGGGCGGGGAAACTATGCAATATGTTAGCGACATTGGTATCGAGTTCATAATTGCCCAATGAATCTCCGACAGTATAATAAATCACTCCGTCTAGGTAATCGTACAGCGATGAAGTAATGCTGCTGGCCAGCTTAATAAGCTGAAGCTGTTTGGGCTCGACCACTGTGGCCGGCTCTTCAGCCGGCGGGCGCAGCAACCAGAGCCCTTGACTGCCGCTGGTTTCAGCGACGATCGTAATGTGGTCGTCGTCAATGATAGTAATGGCGTGATGCCGCCCCACCGGGATAGTGTCACTCACGGCTGTCGCCGGGCGATCGTCAAACATGTTGGCGTCTTTCATCAACATATACTTCCCGCTCAGCTTATCGCGAGTCACGAAATAGGTTTTACCACCAGCGTGGGTCGCACCAGAAACCCCTTCGGCGTACTCGTTAATTTTATTCAAGGTCAGATCCAATGTGTAAACCGACCCATTAATAACGAACATCAGCCGATCGGCATCGATCCAATACGCGTCATCAGCTTTTACCTGGCTGAGCGGTGCCCCGACGAGGTAGCCTCGGTAGCCATCAGGCTCAATTATCGCCAGCCACCGTTTATTCCCCACCCCCAACCCCAATAGCCAAGCATTACCCCCTTCGTGGGGCTTGGCCAAATATAAACTGGTGGTCGAAGCTAGGACCGATCGGGTGCTAGCCGGCAATTTTTCGAAGCTGAATGTCTGCGGCGGGCTTCCCGTTTTTATGAATTTATAGTCACGGCTAAAATAGACAATATCACTGCCAGTGGAAATTAATGCTGCCGCGTCCTGAACGACGGGAGCGGTTTCGATGGTATTAAGAACCA
>JAZDLM010000021.1:0-19954 GCA_043801895.1 bacterium | reverse complement strand
AGAGCGCCGTCGGGCACAGTTGGCCGGAGTCTATCGGTTGTTTAAGTGGGCGGGGATCGGCCTGGGGGGCTTGGTAGTGGCGGCTGGTCTAACTTTGGGAGGAGCGCTGATCTATCGTAGTTATGCTGGGTCGGTCAGTGGCCCCTTCGGGAGCATTAAGCGCACCGAGCTTCAGGGCAATCGGTTTACCACTATCCAGACTACCCAGGGCAACATCAAGATCGAGCTGGACACGAAGCATACCCCGAAGACCGCGGCCAACTTTGTGCTATTGGCAAAAAAGAGTTTTTATGACGGAGTCCAATTCCATCGGATTATGAAGGATTTCATGATCCAGGCTGGAGACCCCCTCTCGAAAGACGAAGATCCCAGTAATGATGGCACCGGAGGCCCCGGGTATGCTTTCCCCGACGAGAAATTTACCGGCGAATATACTCGAGGTACAGTAGCCATGGCGAATTCCGGCGTCGATACTAATGGCAGCCAGTTTTTCATTATGCAGAAAGATACCAACCTCCCGAAGAACTATGTGATCTTTGGCAAGGTTGTATCGGGGATGGACATTGTGGATAAGATCGCTGAGACGCCAGTGGAAGACAACGGCCAGGGCGAGCAAAGCAGAGCGGTAAAAGATAAAGAAGTAATAATCAATAGGATAATTCTGAGCAATAATTAATTTTTGTTTCTCCGACGAACGGCCTGCCCGGCCAGGGAGGAGATACCTCGAAAAAATCAAAGTAATCCCTTTCCTCGGCAAGCTCGGAACCTTGCTTGTCCTCGGGAAACTATCTAAATAATTACACTATGGTATTCGATAAAGCTAGGAAAATGTGGCAAGAGATCCAGAAAGAATTGCGCGAGATGGGGTTTGAGGGCATTGAGTTGGGAGGAAAAGTGCGAGTAGTGGTTAATGGCGAACAAAAGGTGCAGACGGTAGAAATCGCCGATGAACTGCTGAGTCCCAGCGAAAAGGAGGCGTTGCAAAAATTTGTCCGACAGGCCGCCAATGCCGCTATTACCAAAGCGCAGCAAGCCTCAGCGCAGAAAATGAAAAGCGTGGCTGGCGATTTAGGGCTGAATCTTTAGCCCGTTAGAGATGACCGCGATGTTTTATATTTATATATTACGAAGCCGTAAAGATAAGAAGTTGTACATAGGCTATACACGCGATTTAGGGTTAAATGCAGACATTACCCAAATCCATTGAGCGGCTTATCACTGAATTGAGCCAGTTGCCCGGGATTGGGCCAAAAACCGCCTCCCGACTGGCTTTCTATTTGGTGAGGAACTCAAAGAGCGACCCGAAGATCTTAGGGGAAGCCTTCGCGCAGCTTAAGGACGATTTAGTTTATTGCGGGCAGTGCCACAATATTGCCGATCAAGACCCCTGTCGGATCTGTTCAGACAAAGGCCGAGATGTCTCGCTATTGTGTGTGGTGGAGGAGCCGCTGGATGTGATCGCTCTAGAGCGGGCGGGCTTCGCTGGTTTGTATCATGTGCTCGGCGGACGGATCGCTCCCCTTGATGGGATCGGCCCTAAGGATTTGAACATCGAGAGTTTAATCGGTCGCGTGCGTGTGGCCGGACTAATCCAAGAGGTTATCATCGCCACCAACCCCAATGTCGAGGGCGAGGCTACGGCCAGCTATTTGATGAAGTCGCTGCAACCATGCGATGTAAAGATCAGTCGGATCGCCCGAGGTTTGCCGATGGGGGGAGACCTAGAATATGCCGACGAACTAACTTTGACCAGAGCCTTGGAGGGTCGCAGCCAAATGATTAATCAAGTTTCCAATTAATCTGATGAACGGGGGCGCAAAATTTATTTGGATCCTCGAGGGCCTGTTTGTGGTGTTCGCTTGGTCGGCCTCCAAGATCATGATAAAAATGGGGCTGGAGACCATGCCGCCGTATCTGTTGGCGGCGGCCATTCAGTTAGTGGCATTGATTGGCATCACGATTTACTGGTTATTGCATCGTCACCATCAGCCGCTACGGTTAAATCGCTCAGAGATTTACTTGATGGTGCTGAATGGTCTGGTGGCGTTTGCTGGCGCCAAAATTTTTAGCATCATTGGCTTGCAGTATGTTACTGGTTCTACTGCTGGTTTGATCGCTACCACTAGTGTGATTTTTTCTGCTCTGCTGGCATATGTTGCGCTGAGGGAGCGGCCAAGTCTCTGGCAGTATGTCGGGCTAATTATGATTTTGGCCGGCTCGTATGTATTCCTTGAGCGCAACTTACTGTCGGGAACGGTGTTTGGCGTGCTGATTTTGCTGATTGCCGAAGCGGCCTTTGCTTTTAATAATGTGGTGACCCGTTTGTTGTCTAAGCGACCCGAGGATGTATCGATAACGGTCAATCTAGTCGGTAACCTGGTCGGCGCGATGGTGTTGGTGCCCATCGGCATGGTGAATAGTAATTGGACTACTGCCCAATGGAGTTGGCAAATGATCGCTGTGGTGGTAGCGGCCGGGTTGATCTTCGGCTTCGGCGGATTGATGTGGAGCAGAGTGTTGGATAGGTTGAGAGTGGTAGAGGTGGCGGTGCTGTTGAATACCATGATGATCCAGGTAGCGCTGCTCTCCACTTTGTTCTTGAGTGAAATTTTGACGATGCGGAATATTGGCGGCGGACTGTTGGTGTTGGCAGGCGCATTTGTCGCTGACCGTCAGTTGATAGCACCAGCTAGGAAAGTGAGAACAAAGTGAAGATTTTTAACACCCTAGGCTGGTATCCCACCGTCGTCATTCCGGCCTCCGAGCCGGAATCCAGACAAAAACAAGAATAAAATTGGTGTTGCTTTCTGGATTCTCCGATCAAGTCGGAGAATGACAAGGGGAGAGAGAAAAAACATGAGCTTAAAACTATTTAATACTCTAGGGCGGAAAAAGCAGGAGTTTAAGCCGATAAAGCGCGGGCAGGTTTTGATGTACACCTGCGGCCCGACGGTATATCAGTATGCGCATATCGGGAATCTGCGGGCGTATTTGGCGGCGGATGTTTTGCGCCGAGTATTGGAATACGATGGCTATAAAGTTAAGCAAATAATCAACATTACGGATGTTGGACATCTGACGTCAGATGCCGATACTGGTGAGGATAAGGTAGAAGCAGCGGCGAAAAGAGCTGGTAAGACTGCCAAGGAAATTACCAAATTTTATGCTGACCAGTTTGTGTACGATTTGAAAGCGCTGAATGTGGAGATGCCAGCTAAATTCGCATGGGTGAGTAAATATATTAGGGAGCAAATCGACCTGATCAAGCGATTGGAGAAAAAGGGCTATACATATAAAACATCAGATGGGATTTATTTTGATACGGCAAAGTTCAAGGGTTACGGCAAGCTAGCCCCCCTTCGCCAAGGCTTCGGGGGGTCTTCGAGCAGAGCACGGGTGGTGCATAGTAAAGAGAAAAAGCGGGAAACGGACTTTGCGCTGTGGAAGTTCTCCGGTAGGGAAAAACGGCAGCAGGAGTGGAAATCTCCGTGGGGGGTCGGGTTCCCCGGCTGGCATATCGAGTGTTCAGCCACTTCTACCGCTGAATTGGGCCAGCCATTCGATATTCATACCGGCGGAGAGGATCATATCGCAATTCATCATAATGATGAGATCGCGCAGAGCGAAGCGGCGTACGGTAAGCCGTTGGCGCGCTATTGGGTCCATCACGCGTTCATATTTTTTAATATATCCATGCCAACCCTTATAGGTAATATTCATGTCTGTCCTTCCTGCGGGCATGAAAATAGAGTGCCGTCCAATCGGGGGTATATCCCAATGGAGATGGAAGATGGCACTATATCACTGAAGGTACTGTGTCGGAAATGCCGTAGGGAGTTTCATTCGGGCATCCGGGTGGCCAAGATGTCAAAAAGTAAAGGAGGTTTTATAACCTTGGCGGATTTAGAAGAGAATGGTTTTGAGCCGTTAGCGTTCCGCTACTTGGCGATTTCCGGGCAGTATCGTAACAAATTGAACTTTTCAAAATCAGCTCTCATAGGCGCGCGAAACTCGCTGAATAAATTGCGAGCGGTATTCAACGAAAAAACCAAAGGTGGAAAAGTTAATCAAATTTACAAGAAGAAGTTTTTGCTGGTAATCAATGATGATCTAAATCTGCCCAAGGCGTTTACGGTTGTGTGGGAATTACTGAAATCGAAAAAATCTTTGGCTGATAAGCAAGCCACTTTGCTGGATTTTGATAGAGTGCTGGGATTGGGCCTAAAAGACTACAGGCCAACGACTATCCCGGCGGAAGTAAAAAAGTTCGCCCAAGAGCGGGAACGAGCGAGAAAAGGAGGGGATTGGAAGAGAGCGGATAAATTGCGTCAAGAAATTACAAAAAGGGGATTTGAAATCAAAGACACCCCGACGGGTTGGCATATTACTAAGAGATAAAATCATCATGGGAAAAACTAAATCCGTGGTTTGGTTGTGGTGGGCATGGGCAATCGCGGTCATTGCCGTATTTGGTTGCTGGTGGGTAGTAAATACCTATCAATTAGTCTTAAGTGAACTGTGTTGGTACCAGCGGGTCATCATCTTCTCTCTGGCTATTGTCCTATCAATGGGAGTGATCAAGCGCGACAAGATAGTGGCTTATTATGCCTTGCCCTTGTCACTGATCGGGGCTGGGCTGGGGATCTATCAAAACTTTTTTCCGCGGGTCTGTACGGCCGTCGGGTCGGCGTGCGGTACGGTCTTATTTAGCCTAGGGAACTGGGGTATTACTCCACCAGTCATCTCTCTGGTCGTAATGATATTGATCTCCATCTTCCTCTGGCTAGCCTGGCGGGCGAGAGACTAACTAATGGTTAAAAGCGAATCTGCTGGTGGCGTGATCGTGAATGAAGTTGGCGAAGTAGCCATCGTGTTTACGCATACCAATAGTTGGCAACTGCCCAAGGGCACGGTAGAGGCAGGAGAGGAATACTTGCAGACCGCCAAAAGGGAAATTGAGGAGGAAACGGGGATTACTGAACTGACCTACATTAAGTCATATCCTCCGTACGCTCGGATGTCAGGCGGCGGCGATAGGTTAATAGCCATCTACTATTTTTTGTTCCGGGCCGCCAAACAACCACTCCGGCCGAGTATGGAGATTTTGGAATGTAGGTGGGTACCGATCGATCAGGTGGCGGGGGCTCTTACCTATAAGGAAGACCAAGAGTTCTTTAGCAGCATCCAATCCGAGCTTGTCTCTCTCGCTTGAGCCAGAAGGGAAAAATTGTTGTATAATTTAGGGCATGAGCGAGACAAGATACAACTATGCCAGGGATGGGTTCGTTTACCTGCTTAGCTACGCGACGCTGTTGATTTCCAGCGTCGGCGCGAATTTTCTGCTTAAGGCGATCGTTGACCGCTTTGTTCCGGATGCGCTTCAGAATACAGGTGCTTCGGCGATGGCCGATGAAGCGATCATCGGATTTATGGCCGCGGTGCTCATTGGTTTCCCGATCTTTGTTTATCTCAATTTTGTTGCCAACCGCATGCTCAAGACCGGCAGGATGAGAGTAGATTCCGGTGTGCGGAATTGGCTGTTATATATCACGATGGTGGTCGTCATTTTGATCATTATCTGGCAGATCATCCAGCTCTTTATCGGCTTTTTGAACGGTGCGTTAGCGATACGGTTTATTATTCATGTGCTCATTACGTTGGCGATCGCCGCAACAGTGTTGGGTTATCAGTGGTGGCACTTAAGACACTTTAGCCAAGAATCACCTAAGATCGGGGCGGGATTCCGGATCTTTGAGTGGGTTGTTTTTATCATTGCTGCGGGAGCGGTGGTCGGCAGTTTCTTCATTATCGACAGCCCGTCGGTTAGGCGGGCAAAAAATCTGGATAACATTCGGGTAGAGCGGTTGTCTAATATCCAGGGGGCGATCCAGGATTATTACGGTTGGAAGGGCGGTCCTGGGGCGCAAAAACTACCTACAAACTTTGATGAGCTCATTTCTTACGCCAAAGTTTCCATCGGTGAGGACGGCTTGATCGATCCGGTAACCAAAGAGAGGTTTGAATACAGGGTGACTGGCGATAAGGCGTACCAACTTTGTGCAGTTTTCGACACAGAGTTCACCAAAGATAGCGATAACAATGCGACAAACCCCATTATGATGGAGGGCGAGCCGGCCAGCTATGCCCAGCGCTTTTATCACGAGGTCGGCCGTACCTGTTTCCCACTAACCGTCAGCACAAGCCAATAGCGTCCTGACCCCAGTGGGTTTGGGGTGCGGAGGCCGTTTTTTTATTTCCCCTGCTTGATTCTGACAAAGAGAAAGAGGGCCGGGAAGATTATGTCACGCCGAGTTGAAGCGGCCGCTTTAACTCAGCGTAATGGTGGTAGGATAGGTATATGGGGGAAAGAGCGGAGAGGTTAAATTTAGCAAGGGATATTCTACTCGGCATCGCGCTGGCGGGTGGAGTATTAGTATTAGTGGCGATAGCGCCCGGTTTAACGGCACTACTGAAGCCATTTGCGGGACGATATCGCAGTCGCAGTATAGATGCGGCGGCGATTAGGCGAAAACTAAAACAGCTTGAGCGCGAAAAATTAATAGCGATGAGTGAACAAGATGGCAAGACCAAGTTTTACTTAACGAAGGCAGGCGAACAAAGGGTGTTGGAATATTAGACGGACGAAATGCAAATTCCTCGTCAGGATCCATGGGACGGGCTATACCGATTTGTGATGTTTGATATTCCGGAACGGAAGAAGCTATCCAGAGAAGTATTTCGCGGTAAATTGATTCAGCTTGGCTTTGAGAAAATCCAACAGAGTATCTGGCGGCATCGGTATCCTTGTGCTAAAGAAATCGAATTCCTAACCCACCTTTACGGTATCGCCAGATATGTTGATGTAGTGGAAGGCAAGAAAGTACTGTAGTTAGTGGTGTCGGTGATCATTGGCCTTGGTAGGGTTGGGAATAGTCAGGCGCGCTGAGTTAAAGCGGCCGCTTAAATTCAGCGTGAAGAGTTGATATTGGTGGGGCGGGTGAGGCAGTGAGAGGTGGGCAGCTGGGGCTTATTTGTTGCCTTGCTTGAACCAGATGAAGGACATCAGGACGGGGGTTGGGGGTTCTGATGGATTTTTATCTCCCAGATTGACTTTTTGCCAATTTAGGGATAGGTTTTGGGTATTCGGGAGAGGGCCCATGCCCTTTCACAACCAGTACAAGGAGTCATGATATGCGGGTACCAATTTGGCTGCTCGTGTTTGCTTTGGCTGGCCTAATCTGTATCGGGTCGGCGGCTTCAGCTTCAGCTGGGGTTACTACGGCATCCACGTCAGGAGCAGGCGAGGCAATTCAATTGCCATTTGGACCTGCGGCGTGGGCTCCACTGTTCATCGTGTTGGCCGGTGCGCTGCTTGCGCTGGGCTTCGGTGTCTACTGGTGGATCCTGACGATCCGCCAGGACTCTGGCAACGAGCGCATGCGCGGCGTCTCCGCGGCGGTGCGGGAGGGCGCGCTCGCCTATTTAGCACGCCAGGTGCGCACGATGGCCCCACTGGTGGCGCTGATCGGTATCGGCCTGTTTTTCCTATATCGCCAGCAGTACCAGTTTATGGAGACCACGCGCCCCGGCATCGCCAATATCTTGGGTGTCGGCGTTGCCGTTGCGTTCCTGCTCGGTGTAACGGCCAGCTACATGGCAGGCTACGTCGGTATGGGCGTGGCCGTGCGCGGTAATGTACGCGTGGCCCACGCCGCGCTTTCCAGCTTCAAGCGTGCGCTAGAGATTGCATTCCGCGCAGGTGCGGTCTCCGGGATGTTCACTGTTGGTCTGGGTCTGCTTGGCGCGACCATCACCTTCATGATCTTCCGCGAGAACGCAATGTTCGTGCTGGTCGGCTTCGGCTTCGGTGGCAGCTTGGCCGCACTCTTCATGCGTGTCGGTGGCGGTATTTTCACTAAAGCAGCTGATGTAGGCGCGGACTTGGTTGGCAAAGTCGAGTCAGGAATTCCGGAAGATGACCCGCGCAATGCCGCAACGATCGCTGATAATGTCGGCGATAACGTGGGCGACTGTGCCGGGATGGCCGCGGATGTATTCGAGAGCTACGAGGTAACACTAGTAGCAGCGATCATCCTGGCCGCAGCAGTCGGCAGCACGTTGCAGATCGCAGGGTATGGCGGATTGCTGCAGACAGGAAGCTTCACAGCGGTTTTCACGCTCAAGCTCGTTATCTATGCGCTGCTAGTGCGCGCTGTGGGTGTAGTGGCTAGTATCGTTGGGGTGCTAGCAGTGCACGGTAAGAACGACCCGCACATGGATCCCATGCGCCCGATTAACACAGGTTTCTTTACCAGTGCGGTAATCGCTTCGTTGGGATTCTTCCTTGTCTCGTGGTTGGTGTTTGGCCAGCTGGATCTGAGCGCGATGCCCAGCGGTGGCCGTTTCAACAACCTGCTTGGCAGCTTTTGGTGGCTGGCTGGACTTGCTACTTTCCTTGGGATCGTGCTGACGCAGGTGATTGGCAAGATCACGGAATACTTCACCGCGGTGGAGGCAAGGCCAGTTTGCGAGATAGCTGCCTCGGCGCGCACCGGTGCGGCGACGTTGATTCTAGCCGGACTGTCCGAGGGTCTGGAGAGCAGTGTGTGGAGCATCGTGGCCATTGTGGCTACGATCTATGGCGCTTATATGCTATTCCCCGACCCGGCTTTCGCAGCCTACGCTATTAGTTTAACTGGCCTGGGGCTACTGGCAACCACCGGCTATGTACTAGCGATGGATACCTACGGCCCGATCAGCGATAACGCCAATGGCATCTTCGAGATGAGCGGTGCGCTGAAGAACCCCGACGGCTCGGAGAACAAAGTTGCGCATCGCATCGTTTCGCGGCTAGATATGGTCGGCAATACAACTAAGGCGCTGACTAAGGGCTTCGCGATTGCTACCGCGGTGATTGCCGCCGTCTCGCTCTACCGCTCGTTCCTTGACACGGTCGCTGGCGCGCAAGCGGCCATCGGGACCGTGGATGTGAACGGGCTGGCCGAGATCCTGGGCAAGAACATCCAGGTTAACCTACCGGACGTGTTCATTGGTCTGCTGATCGGCGGCGCGATTCCATTCCTGTTCAGTAGCTTCGCCATCCGTGCTGTCAGCCGCGCTGCGGTGCAGCTAGTGGAGGAAGTTCGCCGCCAGTTCAGGGAGATTCCCGGGATTTGGGAGTACACCGGTGTGGGCGAGAAGGGTAAGCCGGACTATGCGCGCTGTGTAGCAATCAGTACAACGGCGGCACAGAAAGAGCTGCTTGGTCCAGGCCTGCTGGCGGTTTTTGCGCCTATCTTGGTCGGCTTCTGGCTCGGAGCATATGCCTTGGGTGGCTTCCTGGCGGGTGCGATCCTTGTCGGCCAGCTGATGGCGGTGTTCATGAGCAACACCGGCGGCGCCTGGGACAACGCCAAGAAGAAGATCGAGGACGGCTACCTCGGTGGCAAGGGCGGAGACGCACATAAGGCGGGCGTAATTGGCGATACCGTCGGTGACCCGTTAAAGGATACCGCAGGCCCGGCGCTCAACCCGATGATCAAGGTGATGAACCTGATCTCGATCCTGGTCGCGCCGGCCACGGTTCAGCTAGCCGATAGCCCGCTGAAGTGGGTTGTCGTTGCTGTGGCGCTGGCTGTGCTAACCGGCGCCATTCTACTTAGCAAGCGCGGTGGCAAGACCACCCCCGCTTGAGCACATTCAGACAAGACAGTCAGAGGCGGGTGAAGACCCGCCTCTTTTTTTATTCCGTTTTATTTATTTCCCTGCCTGAACCAGATGAAGGACATCAGGACAGGCAGAAAACCGGCAATGGCAACGCCAGCCATTGGCAGATAGAAATTGATCGGCGCCGGCAGGAAGGGTGAGAGTAGAAAGAGTACACCACCAATAGCGAAAGTATAGGCGCCAAGACGGTGAGTTTTTTGCCAGTTGCTTTCACTGGAAAGCGTCCAAGGTGTGCGAATGCCCATAAAGAAGTTGGACTTCACTTGGGTTAGGTAATTCCCAATGAATAAGAACAGCACACCGACCATTACCGGGATGATTTTATCGATCGCTACTGTGTTAGCGGTAATTCCGGCATAGGTGGTAAGGCCATACATAGCTGCGAAGAACACCATCATAAAGTTGCGGATCATCTGGTAAAATCCCCAGGATTCGATGAAGTGCTGACGGCGCGGTTCGATGTGAGGCAACAGCAAAAATAGCAGATACATGCCAATCATCATGCCAGGGAACATTAGCACATGCCCCAGCGGCGTAGTCCAGCCGTCGATTTGGCCGTTCAAACCCCAATGCGAGGGAACTTGAGCGGGGAGTAGGGGATACACATAGATCGCGGTAATGACAACCGCTATAGTAAGCAACAATGAGAGCCATTCGGTTTTGAGTGTGAATTGAATTTTTTGCATATTATCTTCTCCTTTCTCTTTGTCATCCTCGAGCCGGAGGCGTAGCCATCCGACGTCGGGGACCCAGACAGAAACAAAAACATTTTTCTATTCTTCTCTGGATTCCCGCTCGGGGGCGGGAATGACGGTTAGTTTTTAAATCCTTCTAAAAAATTATTGATTATATCGTAGAACACCGTGGTATTGATCGAATACATAATGTTTTGCCCCTGCTTCTCGGCGGTGATAAGATTGGCGGTTTTTAGAGCGTTTAAGTGATGAGAGAGGGAGGGCCCGGAAATAGGGAAGTGAACTGACAACTGCGAGGGGGTCATACTTTTAACTCGCAGTTTTTTTAATATTTCCCGCCGAGTTGGGTCGGAGAGAGCTTTGAACGCGAGCGAAACATCCTTGATCGCCATCCCGTTAAAAATCTACTTAGCGTATATATTTTGCCCCAGACCTGTTGCGGGTGTCCCGATAAGTGATTTCTAGCGGGACAGGTATTTAGATATTTAGTCAACTGTCTAAATAATACTAAGTGGGGGAAGGAGCGTCAAGGGAGTAAGATAAAAAATCTCTAAATAGGATATAATTGGGCTGATTTTGGTCGGTTTTGAGATTTTACAATTTTTCAGATTCTGTTAGATTTTTTATGCCGCATTGGGGCGTAGCCAAGTGACCCCGGTACCAGAGCGTAGCTCGGTACGGGGCAAGCAAGGCATGAGGGTGGCGCCCGTCCCGTACCAAATTAGTTTTGATAATTTTTCTCTCGTGAGTGGGGTGTAGCCAAGTGGCAAGGCAGCGGGTTTTGGTCCCGTCACCGAAGGTTCGAGTCCTTCCACCCCAGCCACGAGAGAAAAAACTAATTTTGGTTCGGGAGTCCCGTCATTCCCTGGTTCGAATCCAGGCGCCCCAGCCAGTGAATGATTAATCGCTCTAGGAGCGGAATTTTGCTTGACAGAGCACTTTATATAGTGGTACATTCCCCATGTATCACTTTACTTTGTGATACTCAATTCGTAGTCTTAATAACATGACATGAGGAGAATCCTGTGGTGGCGGAGTACAGTCTTGACGAGCTTAAACAACTCGCGGGATCGGCTCTGCAGCATGCAGAGCTAATCCAACTTGCTAGGGTGGAAACCCCGAACAAGGCATACGAGTTGGCGTCCATTCGCTGGCCACGTCGGCAGGCGAAATCGACTAGATCCCTTGCGGTGTTACGCAGGGACTATGGGCAAGAAGCCTTTAATCTTATTGTAGAGCAAGCTCGGCCACAAGGCACGGAGCACGCTCAAGGAGAAGCCAACATGAGTCTGAACGATATATTCCCAAAAGGCGTACGTAATGTACGTTTTGATGATGGGAATCATGGTGCTCTCCGTGATCCTTTGGATCTCGGAATCGTAATGCTGGTAGAAGGTAACCGGCAAGAGGTAGTCTCTATCCGAACGCTGACGGAGAAGTTGAAGCTGCCAGAAAAGCAGCTAGGTACGCTCGTACAGCGAGTGGTAGAGGCTATGCTCGTGGAGTGGGCAACACCAGAGCGAGCCATTAAGCAGCCTTTCTATGGCCACATGTGGGGGACAGCACTGGCTGCTATCCGGGCATTTCTTCCTGACAACAAACCCCTACTGAAACAAGTGCTCCGGGTATGCGTTGTCTACTGTGGTGGCAATTCCAAACATCCCCGCGGGCTCGTTGCCGACATCCTCCCTGGCACGATGTGCAAGGGCGAGCGGAAGTCGGAAGCCAAGTGGGAAGCGGTCGAAAAAGCGGGACTGATTGATGCCCTGATTCAAGCCACCGGCTATGCCAAGGATGACATCAACGCTGCGTTGGGGGTTGTTTTCACCAAGGAAGCCGAAGGGTCTGGTCTGCAGGATGTGGTTAACTACCTAATGAGTGAGGTCGGTTTCTCGCTGGAAGAGGTACAGAATATGTGGCTCGAGATGCTCGACCTGCGGATCCAGAGCAATTTCCTGACCTGGTGCATCACCGAGTGGTACAGGGGCACAGAGCTTTTTACCTACAAAGTGAAGGGCAGAAGGGAAAAGGTTTCGCCAATTGCGCAGCGGCTTGTGATGATGGAGCTTAAGAGGATCTTTCTCAATGGCGTCATCAACTGGGATCGCAATCGCAGTGGCGGCCGGGCTCCGGAATGGTATCTGCAACACATCGATTCGACTATCAACGACATTGATTACGAGCTCAAGTCGCGTCATTGTCACAGCAAAGCTCGTGATAGGTGGATTGAACAGGTCGAAGAGTTGTTTGTTCACAGTATCGCTCAGGGCCACATGTCCACTGCCTTCTACATGCTGGCACGTTTCGGTGAACCTCTCGGCATCTGCAATAAGGATGATGCCAACGCGGTTGACCTGTGCTTCGACAAACTGGCCAGAGCGGCCATTGCAGCTGCGGAACAGGCTAGAAACTTCGGTGTCGCTTCGGCACTGGCCGAGCATCTCGGAGAAACGGCCGAGGCCGATCGACTTCGGGAGTTGGCCCGCAAAATGGATCAGCGTGTAGCCTTCAAGCACCCTCTAGTCTTTACGGCAGTAGAACATGTGGGAATCGGCTAAAACCACCCGCATCAACTTGCTTCCAATTATCGGGTAACCAGCCCCGAGCCGCACGAAAGTGCGGCTTTCTTTTGCCCAAATCTCATTAAATAAGTTCTAACTTCCTCTACCACCGCCAGCCAACAGAGGAAAATCTTGACTGAGAGCTACTTTTTCAATACTATAAAAGCATCCTTGACAGTCTGGAGGCTGTGATGAAGCTCTTTCGTAGCTATGAGCGGGCGATGCTAGCTGTTTCACTATGTGCAACGGCTGGAATCTTACCGGTTATTTCCCTAGTGTTGATTGCCTACGGCAGTTGGCCGATGGTTATCTTCATTGGGTTGTTTTCTGGATTTGCGCTTCCGCTTGTCCTCGACAAGGACAACTTCACAGCTGACACCGGGATAGACAAGGGAACGGTGTCGGACCGAATCGCATGGGGCTTGCTCCTTTTCGAATTCGGTATCTTAGCCCTTGCGTTTCTGGTTTGCGAGGCATGGGGCATGATCGTCATCTTCCAATCTGTTGCTTGGGAACGTGCACCAATCGGCCTGAATGTACTCATGTTTGTTCTCGCGCTGATCGCGGGAATCAAAGGGGGCGTGGCACTACAACGCTCCTGCCGATATAAACCGCAAATCAGCGGAGACGAAGCTACATTGGCCCAGTAACTGGCGAGTGTTACGACAATGTTTAAGACCCCTTAGGCAAGGGTCTTATTTTTATATCCAAAAATAGTTTCTAACTTCCTCTACCACCGCCAGCCAGAAAAGAACTCGGGGTTCCCCGAGGCCTTTTCTTGTTATGGCCTGGATTTGAACCTCTCGCTATCAGGCGAGTGGTTCGTTAGCGAGTTGCTCTGCCGTTAGGCAGGTTAATATGTGGGGTACCTATATGCGACGAGCGGAGGGTTCCCGCCAGCCCCGCCTGCAACGATGTAGCACTTCGGGCAGGCAGGCGGGAGATCATCCAGGCGCCCCAGCCAAAAAGAGAAAAAGCTTGACTGAAAGCCGGTTTTTTGATAGCCTGAAGGGTATTGTCAGTCAACCATTATGAAAGAACCGTTCGAGTTACCCGACGACGAACAGCCCGAAGCCCCTCGGTACGATTATTATGACTTCTACCGGCATTCAACTGAGCACCCGTTACCGCGGATGGCGGAATATTTTAGACAAAACTATGAATATCTCGCCAGTCTGGTTGGGCCAGAAAGTATCACTATGGATGTTGGTAGCGGTAGCGGGCACGTCACCAAATATCTAGCTCCACTGGTGCGTCGAGCAATTGCCATCGATCATGATCCACGGATGATTTCATTAGCCACAGAAAATCTAAAAGATAATAAGAATGTTGATATTGTAAGCGGCGAATTTCTTGATATTGATTTGCCTAAAACGGCTGATGTTACATTTGCTTCCTTCAACATTGTGGGATCTCTAGATATAGCTCCAGAAGACAGGGTGGCATTTTTGAAGAAGATGATTGAATGCACCAAGCCCGGCGGTCATGTTGTGGCGGATTTTTGGAGTGATGTTGGCATCGAATTTGCTAAAGAATTTTATATTCAGAGTGGCTCCGAAAAGGTTGAGATTCAAGAAACCGATGTATTGGCTGCTGATGCCAATGGGGTTGTCAGACACATACCACGCTGGACTAAGGATGAGATAACGGAACTGGCCAAACAGGTCTCGGCCAATTTTAAGATAGTTGATTTAGGGGGAATATTTTATGCACTAGATATTACTGTCGGTCGGGAAGATAAAACCCCATCTCCCTACGTAGGAAGAGGGCCTCTTGGGCTAGAAGAAGAGTTGCTGGCCGGCGTTTCTGACGACAGAAGGTCGGAAATCAAAAAACATGGCAGGGCAGAAGTTTATCGCGAGGTCGCTCATTATTTAAAGGGCGACGTAAGGATTGCCTTTGCGCTGGTTAACTATGTGCCCGCCATCGTAGACGATGACATAGATAAAAGTGGGAATTTGGGAAGTTTACTGGATGCTCGAGCTATTTTGAATGAAAGTTTTTTAGGAAAACGCTTTTCTTCTTTAGAGCCATGGGAACAAAAAATCTCTGACCTGGGGACGGTGTTATCCAAGTTAGATCGAGATGGATTCGACGGAGCGAAAAAAGTCGTTCGTGAAGTTATAAATTATTGGATTATTGAACAACGAAATCTCGAGCGGCAAGACAAAGTTTTGGCGGCCGAGGAGTTGGATGAATTAAGCCTAAATATTGGAAAATCGGTGGGGCTACAGTTTTTATATCTGCTCACTCCCGAATTAAGTGCAAAAGACAGAGAACGCATAGCATCGCTGTACGGATTGGCTATTAAATTGGCCGACAATATTTCGGACTTGGGCGAAGATCTTAGACAGGGCTATATCAATATTTCCAGAGAGGACATCGAGAAATACAATTTAGACGCTTCAGATTTAAACGAAAAAGGCCTACGGTGTTATGTACAGGCGGAGCTCGAGAGAACTAAGCACCATTACGAGATGAGTGATGTGTATTTGGAGGAGGCGATTGAAAAATATCCAGAATGTCGCGAAGCGTTAATAATGTTCAAAAAGATCGCCCACTCGTGGTTAAAACAAGCCTCCGAGATAAGTTATAAGTAATTTCGTCCCGGCTCTATATACTGGAGGGGCAACCATGTTAAACCCAGAATCTAATTTTGAATCTGATAACCCCGCGTCGTTTAGCGAGCAATTAGCGAGGGCCTGTCATGAGATTTTTTCGGTATCGGTAGAGGACTGCGGAGAAATCGCGACTTTGCCGGGAGATGAGGCGCTGGGGTATGTTTATACTCTAGCACTCGAGCATGGAGTAGGCGTTGAGCGGCTGGAAGAATTGTTGAGGGCCCAAGGGTTCTTAGAATAAGAAGAAACCAGCCAAGCATAACTAGAACATTTTTACGGTCTGGCACAGTCGCCAATAAGGGCGGTGCTTGATTCGGGGGCGAGGTCGGAAGAGGCAGCGGTTGCGGGAGCCGCAGCCCCAACTGCCTGATCGGGCATGATGTCGGGTCAGCGCCGTCGGATTACCCGCGGCGCTTTTTGTTTTCACCCGAGGCTCGATGGGCTGGTAGAATGAATGTATGAGTAAGCCCTGGATAATATTTTTGGTTTTGATCGTGGTCGCCGGATTATTATTAATAGGTTTGCGATTCTTCTCCGGCGACGAGGACACTTGGTTGTGTTCGGGCGGTCAGTGGGTAAAACATGGCAACCCCTCCGCGCCAATGCCAACTACCAAGTGCTAGAGAGTGACACTATGGTAATTTGGTGGATAATCGGCAGCGTAGTTTTAGTTAGCCTGATCTCGTTAGTGGGCGCGGGCTGGTTTGTGATCGGTGCTAAACGAGTGGGACGAGCGATGCCGCTGCTAGTCGGTTTTGCTACTGGCGCATTGTTGGCGGCGGGGATGTTCGATCTGTTGCCGGAGAGTTTTGCCGAGCTGGGAGGCAAGGCCCCCATCTATGTGGTAGCAGGAATTTTATTATTGCTGATATTCGAGCAAATTCTCCACTGGCACCACGAGCATCGCGGAGATTGTGAAAATTGCCACTCGAGGATAGTGGGATACTCGGTCTTACTGGGTGATGGGCTGCACAACTTTCTGGACGGTGTCTTGATCGCCTCGGCGTTCTTAGCCGATCGCGAGGTAGGCATTATCACCACTCTGGCAGTGATCTTGCACGAGATCCCGCAAGAACTGGGCGATTTCGCGGTTTTGCTGAAAAGCGGGCTCAAGCCATCTCGAGCGCTTTGGTTTAACTTCCTGTCGGCTTTGGCGGCGGTAGCGGGAGCGCTGATCGCTTACTTCGCGCTGGCTCGAGTTGAAGCCGTCACACCGTATATTGTGGCGATCGGCGCGGGCGGGCTACTCTACATCGCTTTAGTGGACCTCCTTAGCGAGATGAGGACTCACGGCGAGAGCCTAGGGGCCCGACTGGCCCAGTTTGCCATGGTGGTTATGGGGCTAATTGTTGTTGGCGGCCTCGGGGCGATTCTAAAAGTCTAACGCTCCATTGGCGCTGAGGTAGACCGGCTAGAGGTTGAAAAACCCCTGATTTTTAGGTATATTCTACTCATATGGGGAGGCTTTTAGTATGGAACTAGAGGAGAATATCGCCGAGGAGGAAATCGTTGACGAAACAGAGCCTGAGCAAGAGCTGGAGGAGCCGGTGAATCGGCGTCCACGACGGACTCGAGGGGCGGGCGTGTTGCTGACGATCTTTGCCATTGTGGTAGTGGTTTTGGTAGGCGGGCTTGCTTCTTACTACTATTACTCTCGCCAGCACCAAGGCCTAGAGAGCGAGCGAGGCCTCAGGAAAGTGTGGGACGATACAGTATCTACTACCGAAAAGCTCACCAGTAAACTTGATCAAGTCAGTAAGTTCGATGACTTAGCAACGGCCGGCTCTGACAATTTTGAAAAGACGGTGAATGATGCTAATCGAACGGTGCGAGACGGCATTTACGACTTGAAGGCGCAAACCGGGTTAGGTATCGCGGCCAGCACTTTTGCTAGTAAGCTGATGAGTTTTCTGGACGACTATGGCGTGATGTTGGGTGAGCTGAAACGGATAACTCCCAAAGCTGCCGAAATTGACGACACCAAAGAGCTTGATAGTTTGATATCGGATCGCGATGATATGCAGAGATCCTATGACGAGCTGTTGTTAGTCGGGAAGGGATTTATGACAAGTAGTAGCTTGCCGAGAGTGATATTCGATTTGCCGGATACGATCAAGTCGTTGCTCGAAGCGAAGATCAAAGAAACTGGTACTCAAGACGAAAAGGATAAAGCGACCAAACAAGCAGCCGAGCGGATAGTGACACAGTTTGTAGACGCTTGGCGCAATCGAGATGCCGACGGGATGGGAAGGTACCTGACGGCCGGAGCGAAAAGTGCGTTTAATCCCGGGGTGCTGGAGGACGCATCGGAGATCAAGAGCGTGCCCATTTTAAGCACCGAGATCAAAGACGAAACTAAGGTGGAAATTCGCGCCCAAATCGTCAAGACTACTCCCGATAACCAAACCACTACCGAGACCAGACGCTTTGTATTGCTAAAAACCGGTAGCGATTGGCTGATCGATAGTTGGGACATAACGACATAGCATAAAGATCCTGCCACGGCTTTGGCCCGACTGGCATTCCGCAGTTGGTGGGGTGGAGCCGTGCCAGATAGAAACTAGATTCATTAATGAAAGATAAGCCAGAACAACCGATCGACCACATTGGCAAGGTAGACGACCGGCAGATCGAAACCGAGATGCAGGAGTCTTATCTGAGCTACGCCATGAGCGTGATCGTAGCGCGTGCTTTGCCGGATGTACGCGACGGCCTGAAGCCAGTTCACCGCCGCGTATTACACGCCATGAACGAAATGGGTCTGCGGGCAACCGCTAAATATCGTAAATCGGCTACGGTTGTGGGGGAAGTGCTGGGTAAATACCATCCCCACGGCGATATGGCAGCCTACGATACCTTAGTACGCTTGGCGCAAGATTTTGCTCTGCGCTATCCCTTGGTGGACGGCCAGGGCAACTTCGGCTCGATCGATGGCGACGCCGCTGCCGCCATGCGTTATACCGAATGTCGTCTGACTAGAGTGGCAGAGGAGATCCTGGCCGATCTGGATAAAGAGACGGTCGATTTCATGCCGAACTACGATGGCACCCATACAGAGCCGAAGGTAATGCCGGCCAAAGTGCCACAGCTGCTTCTGAATGGGACGGTAGGGATCGCGGTCGGGATGGCCACCAATATCCCGCCACATAACTTAGGTGAAATGATGGACGCGGTCGGTTTCCTGATCGACAGCCCGGAGGCTGGCGTTGATGAATTGATGGAGTTCATCCAGGGGCCCGATTTTCCGACTGGCGGCGTGATTTTTAGCACCAAAGATATCCGCGAGGCTTACGCGACTGGTCATGGCCGAATCGTGATGCGGGCAGTCGCCGAGATCGTTGAACACAAGGGGGGCTACCAAATCATTATTTCCGAACTGCCTTATCAGGTGAACAAAGCTGTACTAGTAGAAAACATTGCCGACCTGGTAAGGACTAAGAAGATTACTGGTATTGCCGATTTGCGTGATGAATCCGATCGTCGCGGCATTCGCATCGCTGTCGATTTGAAAAAAGACGCCTACCCCCAAAAGCTGCTGAATCAATTATTCAAGATGACGCAGATGCAGTCGGTTTTTCATGTCAATCTATTGGCATTGGTGAACGGGATCCAGCCACGGGTGTTGGACTTGAAATCCACGCTGCAATACTTTATCGATCATCGCCGCGAAGTAGTCACTCGGCGAACGCAGTACGAATTAAGGAAGACAGAGGAGCGGGCGCATGTTTTAGAAGGGTTCAAGATCGCGCTGGATAATATTGACGCGGTCATCAAGACTATTAAGCAATCGGCCACCAAAGAAGAGGCACACGCTAATTTAAAGAAGAAGTTTAAGCTGAGCGATATCCAGACTACCGCTATTTTGGAAATGAGATTGCAGGCACTTGCTGGGCTGGAGCGCAAGAAGGTTGAGGACGAGTACATTGAAAAGCAGAAGTTGATCAAAGAACTCAAGATGCTGCTGGGTGACTCCAAGAAGATCGACGGCGTGATCAAGCAAGAATGCGTCGATTTAAAAGAAAAATACGGCGATCCCCGGCGGACCAAGATCAACAAACGCGGGATCGGTGATTTTACCGATATGGATTTGATCCCCAACGAGGAGGTGGTGGTGACCATGACGCGGGGCGGCTACATCAAGCGCCAATCCCTTGACGAATATCGAACTCAGAAACGGGGCGGTAAAGGCGTGATCGGGATGACCACCAAAGAGGAGGACCAGATCAGCACTATTCAGATAGCGATGAACCACGATGATATTCTGTTCTTCACCAATCGCGGACGGGTTTTTCGGCGCAAGGTTTATGACCTGCCCAAGGCTTCTCGGATTGCTCGCGGCACGGCGGTAGTG
>JAZDLM010000051.1:0-5444 GCA_043801895.1 bacterium | reverse complement strand
TGCCCGAGGAGGCTGAGCCCGAGAAGCCTGGCGACAAAACCAAGTAATCAAGAGGAAACCAATGGACAATTTTTTTCTAGATAAGTTTACTACCAATGCCAAGAAGGTACTGACTAATGCCCAAAAAGTGGCGCGGGACATGGGTGCGATCCATTTGGGGACGGAACATGTTCTCATGGCAATGCTGAATGTGCGCAGCGGCACGGCCTATGAGATTTTGAGCAGCTTGGGTGTGAGCGCCGAGAAAACCAGCATGGTCTTAAACTTCTTGCAGCGAGGGGATACCACTAAAGTGGGACTGACCGATTCGGCCAAGCGCACGATCGAGGGCGCTATTTTGGTGGCCGCTCAATACGGTAGTTTCTATATTGGTACCGAGCATTTGCTATTTGCGATGGTGCAGAATCGTTCTAGCAAGGCTTACGAGGCGCTCATGGAAATGGGTACTGACCCAGGCGTGGTTGCTACCCAATTGGCACATTTAATGCAAGAGAATCGCCAGCGCGACCCGCGGGTGCGCGTAGGCGCTGGTGAACCAGGTGACAAACAAAGCTCGACCCCCGCGCTGGATCAATTCAGCGTGGATATCACCGCGATGGCTAAAGAGGGCAAAATTGACCCGGTGATCGGGCGTGATCAGGAAATCGCTCGGATGATCCAGATCTTAAATCGTCGGACTAAAAACAATCCCGTGCTGTTAGGCGACCCGGGGATCGGCAAAACCGCCATTGTCGAAGGACTGGCTTTGCGCATCAATGCCGGTGATGTGCCAGCCAATTTGCAAGACAAGCGGCTAATGGCGCTCAGCCCCTCCGCGCTAGTGGCCGGTACCAAATACCGAGGTGAATTTGAAGACCGAGTGAACCAGATCGTGGAAGAAGTTACCCAAGCCAAAGATGTGATCCTGTTCGTGGACGAGCTACACACCCTGGTCGGTGCGGGTAGCGCTGAAGGCAGTTTAGACGCAGCCAATATTTTGAAGCCCGCCCTGGCGCGCGGCAATTTACAAATGGTAGGTGCTACCACCGTGGACGAGTACCGCAAACATATCGAGAAAGATGCTGCTTTGGAACGCCGGTTCCAGTCCATCATGGTCAGCGAACCCACTCCCGAGGATACGGCCAAGATCATCAAGGGTGTCCGTCAAAATTACGAGAACCATCACCAGGTTGTGATTACCGATAAAGCCATTGAGGCGGCGGTGAATCTCTCGGTGCGTTATATCAATGATCGGTTTTTGCCGGATAAGGCAATTGACTTGATCGATGAGGCAGCCTCGGCGGTCCGGATCGCTGCCGGCTTGGCAGAGCCACATTTGACCAAAGAAAAGGAAGAGCTGGAACAAATGGTCGCGCTAAAAGAAGAGGCGATCGATCGACAAGATTTTGAAGAGGCGGCCAAACTGCGTGCGCAGGAGTTAAGATTGCGCAAAAAAATGGATACTCTTCAGCGGCAACATAACAGCAAGAAACACAAGAGCGGCTGGCCGAAAGTTGACGCCAAGGACATTGCCAAAGTGGTGTCGCAGTGGACCAATATTCCAGTTGGTAATCTAGCTGCCGAAGAGATCGAACAGCTAGCCGATCTGGAAAATGTATTACAACGGAAAATCATCGGCCAGGCCGAGGCGGTTGAGGCGATCGCTTCAGCGATTAAGCGCGCACGCGTCGACATTGGCAGCCCGGATCGGCCGATGGGTTCGTTCTTGTTCCTCGGCCCGACCGGAGTTGGGAAAACTGAATTGGCCAAAGTGCTAGCCGAAGAAGTATTTAAAGACAAAGACGCATTGATCAAGATCGACATGAGCGAGTTTAGCGAGCGTCACACTATTTCGCGATTAGTGGGGGCGCCTCCCGGATATGTTGGCTATGAGGAGTCGGGTAAATTAACCGAGGCTGTCCGCCGTAAGCCTTATTCGGTAGTGTTGATGGACGAAGTGGAAAAAGCTCATTCTGAGGTGATGAACATTTTGCTGCAAATCCTTGAAGACGGCTGGTTAACCGATGCCAAGGGGCGGCGAGTTAGTTTTAAGAACACGATTGTAATTTTGACTTCGAATGTAGGGACAGAGGTATTGAATCGGCAAGCGGTGTTAGGTTTCCACGCTGGCGGCACACCGGCTTCGGATTACGAAAAAACCAAAGAACAGGTGATGGACGAGGTGCGCAAAAAATTCCGTCCTGAGTTATTGAATCGCTTCGACAAAATAATAGTTTTTCGGCCGCTGGGCCCGCAGGAGATCCGTCAGATCGTCGAGCTGCAGTTACAAGACTTGATGCAACGAGTCGCTAAGCAAAAGATCAAATTGGAAGTTACCGAGGGAGCTAAAGATTTCTTGGCAAGCAGGGGATTCGAACCGGAGCTGGGAGCCCGCCCGGTCCGACGGTTAGTTCAAACCATGATCGAAGATTCGTTGGCCGAAGGCATTTTGGCTAAACGGTTCGGTCGGGGGAACTTGATCAAAGTGGAGCCAGAGACCGACCAGCTTAAATTGACAGTGACCGGCAAAGCGGTGGACGATGACAAGCCGGCTATTGCGCCGCGTAAGCCGCGGGCGAAGGTCAAAGCTTAACAATCCGGGGAGTTAATCAAAGTCTTTATCCAGATTTATTATGTTGTGGCAAATTTTTGGCATTATCTTAGTATTAATGGTGGTGGCCTACCTGGCGTTTGCTCGGCGGTCGCTCTCGATCCCCTCGTCAGTTTTTGTGATGACGCTTTTAGGCGTGATTGTTGGGCTGTCGATCGGAGCGTTAATCTCATTACCTCTGTCGCGGTTGGCGGATCCACTAGGACGGCTTTTGCCAATCGTGGTTAATATCTTTTCAGTGGCGGTCGTTACCACTTTCTTTTATAACCAGCGAGTCGGCATTGTCCGCTCCCTGGAGCAATTCATCAGTCTAACTTCGGCCTTATTGCGCGAGAGTCGCAGTTGGCGGCGGGGAAGCGAGCTAGGTCCGGGAGAGGCTGAGGGCAAACCAATAGTGCCCATTGTGGTTGATACTAGTGTGATCATCGATGGGCGAGTTTTAGATTTGGCCAAAACCGGCTTTTTATCGGGCGTTTTAATTGTGCCGCGATTCGTGTTGGAAGAATTGCAAGCGATCGCTGATTCCGAAGAGGCAATGCGGCGGCGTCGGGGGAGGCGAGGACTGGAAATCTTAAATGACTTGCGGCGCGAGGCTAATGTTGCGGTCCAGGTAGTAGAAGAAGATTTCCCCAATGAAACCGATGTCGATTCTAAAATCATCCGACTGGCCAAAAAACACCGTGGCAGATTAATGACAGTAGATTATAATCTCAATCGAGTTGCGCAAATCCAAAATGTCCCCGTGCTTAACATCAACGAGCTCAATAATGCTCTGCGGCCAGTAGTATTGCCTGACGAGTCATTCAGGCTGCGGGTGGTGCAAGGTGGCAAGGATGAGGGCCAGGGCGTAGGTTATCTTGACGATGGGACGATGGTAGTAGTTGAAGGGGGAGATAAGCATATCGGGCAGGAAGTCGAAGTAGTGGTAACTCGGGTGTTTCAGACGGTGGCGGGGAAGATGATTTTCACGATGCCCAAAGAAAAATATCAGGAAAAAAGACAGGTGGTCGGGTAGGTTGGTCCAGCAATCTCGTTAACTGAGAGCTTCTTGACGATAGACAATTTTTGTGTTATAATACAAGGTAAAAACTAAAATAAAATACCTGCAGTGAAAATTAGGCTTTTTCAGCATAGATTCTGGCAATGGCTAGAGCGGGAGCTCGTAGCGGTTTTAGCCGTCGGGATTGTCGGGCTGGGTGGTGTATGGACATTGGCGGGGACTGTTGGTACGCCGACTCTCAATGTGACAGTCTTACCAGCTCCCGAAACTATTACCGTATCAGCACCTAATGGCGGTGAAAGTTGGGAAATCGGTGCCAGCCAAAATATTACATGGATCAGTACTGGGAGTATCACGGATGTGAAAATTGAGCTACAGCGCGAAGTAGCTGGTAGTTGGGAGACGATTGTGGCATCGACGACCAATGACGGGAGCTATCCTTGGGTAGTAAACGGGTCGGCAACTGCCACCGCTACAATTAGAATCAGCGAAGTCGGCGATGCTACGGTGAATGATTCGAGCGATGCAGTATTCAGCATTACCGCGCCAGTAACTCCGACGCCAGGTGGCGGCGGGGGTGGCGGGGCCCCGCAGGTTGCGATTGATAATGTAGCCCCAAACACAGCAGTGAATACAGTCGATACACTAGTGAAAATGGTGGGTCAAAATTTTGATGCCAGTGCGAAAGTAAAGTTAAGTACTACGGTATTGTCGCGGGTTACTTGGGTTGATTCACGGCACTTGGAATTCACCGTCCCCAAGGGCTTCTCGGTGGGGGTATATAGTTTGACCGTGTTTGATAATGTTGGTAAATATGCGACTTGGGGTTCGTTGTTCAGAGTGGTGGGGGCGACACCGGAACCGGCGCCGAATTTGTTTTATGCTAGTCGCTGGTCCGACCAATCCGCCGGCGCACTGACTTTGACGGTCGGCCAGGAAACAACGGTTTGGGTAGAGCTGGTAAATAGTGGCACTTTACCGTGGACTAATTTTGGTAAAAATCCTGTTCGATTGGGGACGGTTAACCCAAGAGACAGACTAAGTAAATTTAAGGCAACTTGGTTTAGTGGCTGGGTGTTGAAGAATCGGCCGGCTAATGTGGCTAGACAGGGGCAGGCAGCGGGCGGGCAGCAGACAATTAACCCAGGTGAAATTGGTCGATTTGCGTTCAAAGTCAAGGCTCCCGGTAAAGCTGGTAAATATGTTGAAAACTTTGGAACGGTGGTGGAGTTTAGGCAATGGATGGCGGGCACTGCCCAGTTTGTAATTACTGTAGTCCCTAAGGCGCGCGCCCAACTAAAAACGACACCTTCTAAGGCTTCGGTTACACCATTAGTGCCGAGTTCGGGTGTCTGGGACATGCCCGATCTGCCCGAGGGACCGACAGAATTTTATGACGGGGTTGAAGCTTGGCTGAAAAGTTTCTCGAATTTCTTCGGTCGGCTGGTAAACGGGATCGGGAAGTTCTAGCTAGACATTGCGGCAGAGGGCTAAGACTCATTCGAAAAAAATGACAATACAAATATCCAACCTGAGTCAGTTTTGGCGCGATTTCCCAAGGGTCGGGAAATTCTTGGTGGTGATATTAGTTTTGTCGGGGGTATTGTTCGCCGCCCGAGGAGTAATTTTTAACGAACTAACTAAGATTTTCGGCTCCAAGGCCGGCACCAGCACTATCGCCTCGAACCTCCCAAGCAATAGCTGGGCAAGCAATGCGAGTGGCGCTCCAATTTCCGCTAGTGATGGAGCGAGGGTCTATCTGTTAAACCGGTACGGTACCGCCGATCGCGAGCCGAACAACATACTGGCCGTTATCGACGAGACAACCGGCGAAGTCCTTAATGATATTGATGT
>JAZDLM010000002.1:0-5982 GCA_043801895.1 bacterium | reverse complement strand
CGTGATACTAAACTGGGTCCGGAAATCACCACCCGTGACATCCCCAATGTGGGGGAGGATGCGGTAGCAGATTTGGACGAGGACGGCATCATTCGCATTGGCGCGCGAGTTACATCGAAAGACATCTTGGTTGGTAAAATTACGCCAAAGGGCGAGACCGAGCTGACTAGCGAGGAACGGTTGCTGCGGGCGATTTTCGGCGAAAAGATCAAGGATGTGAAAGATACCTCGCTCACCATGCCCCATGGCGGCTACGGTAAGGTAATTGGGGTAAAGATATTTGATGCGGATAAGGGCGACAAATTGGAAGTCGGGGTATTAAGGCGTATCTATGTGTATGTGGCGCAGATGCGCAAAATTTCGGTGGGCGATAAGTTAGCGGGTCGGCACGGGAACAAGGGGGTGATCGCTCGGATAGTGCCCCAGGCCGATATGCCATTTATGAAGGACGGCACACCGGTAGATATTATTTTGAATCCGCTCGGCGTGATCTCGCGCATGAATCTGGGCCAAATTTTGGAAACTCATTTAGGCTGGGCCGCCGCTGAGCTGGGTATCAATGTGGTGAACCCAGTATTCGAGGGTATTGATATGGATGGGATTACTAGCGAATTGGTACGCGCCGGCTTGCCGGCTGGTGGGAAAATCCAGCTTTATGACGGTCGCCACGGTGGACCGTTCGGCCAGACCACTACCGTCGGAGTGATTTACATGATGAAACTAATCCATATGGTGGATGACAAGATCCATGCTCGCTCGATTGGCCCCTACGCGTTGGTGACCCAGCAACCACTAGGTGGTAAAGCGCAGTTGGGCGGTCAACGATTTGGCGAGATGGAAGTTTGGGCTTTGGAGGGTTATGGCGCGGCTCATACCCTAGAAGAAATGCTGACCATCAAGTCGGACGATGTTCAGGGGCGTTCACGAACCTACGAAGCAATTATCAAGGGCGAGCCGATCCAAAAACCCCAGACCCCCGAGGCCTTCAATGTCATTGTTAAAGAATTACAAGGCCTTGGTCTTAATGTTGAAGTAGTTACCGACCCCGAGGTGCTCAGGCGACCGATCGGGGAAAGTTCTAGGGCAAAAGTTGATAAGCGCGCTAAAAAATAGTTATGGATAGAGGGCATAGAACTCAATCAGCACCGATTAGCGACTTTCTGGCTGTTAGGATTGGGGTAGCGTCACCAGGCCAGATCGCTGCTTGGTCGCACGGTGAAGTTACCAAGCCGGAAACGATTAACTATCGCACGCTTCGGCCGGAGAAAGACGGTTTATTTGACGAAAGAATTTTTGGGCCGGTCAAGGACTGGGAATGCTACTGCGGTAAGTACAAAAAAGTCCGCTATAAGGGCATCGTCTGCGACAAATGCGGCGTGGAAGTCACCCGAGCTTTGGTCCGCCGCGAGCGGATGGGACACATTAGTCTAGCCGCGCCGGTTAGCCATATTTGGTATTTGCGAGGCACGCCTTCCCGGCTGGGCTTGACTCTAGATGTTCCGGCTAGAAAATTGGAGCAAGTAATTTACTTTGCCGCCTATATTACTATTTCGGTGGACGAGGAGGGCCGCGCCCAAGCGCTCAACCAGCTTGACGAAGAATACAAGCAGCACATCAAGAACCTCAAAAACGAGTACAAGCAAAAGGGAGCTGCCGATACCGCTGAATTAGAAGAAAAGCTTAGTCGGTTAAAATTGGCCTATCAAACTGCGATGACCGAGGTAAAGGATCTCAAGGTCAAGCGCATTTTATCCGAATATGAATACCGAGATCTCTCGTTGAAATATGGACAGGTATTTAGAGCGGGTATTGGCGCTGAAGCGATCTATCAACTCGTTAAGGATATGGATCTCGCCGAAGAGATCAAGGGTATCCGAATCCAGTTGCGCAAAGCCAGCGGTCAAAAATACCGCCGACTACAGAAGCGGCTTAAACTACTGGAAGGGTTCATCAAAGCGGGGCTGCATCCGTCATGGATGCTGGTCACTGCCTTGCCCGTCATTCCGCCCGACCTTCGCCCGATGGTGCAGCTGGATGGCGGCCGATTTGCCACTTCCGACTTAAATGATTTATACCGTCGGGTTATCAACCGCAATAACCGGCTGAAGAAACTGGTGGATATTGGCGCTCCCGAAGTGATTACCAGAAACGAAAAGCGCATGTTGCAAGAAGCGGTCGATGCTTTATTTGACATCACTGCTCGCGAAACGGCGGCGACCACTAATACCAAGCGGCAACTCAAATCATTAAGCGATTTACTTAAAGGCAAACAAGGTCGCTTCCGCCAGAACTTACTTGGTAAGCGGGTGGACTATTCTGGTCGCTCGGTAATCGTAGTCGGTCCGAATTTGGAATTAGATGAATGCGGGATCCCTAAACCCATCGCCCTGGAATTGTTTAAACCATTTGTTATCGCTAAGCTACTGCAAGACGGTTTGGTGCACAACATCAAAACCGCCGGGAAGATGGTGGAGAAAGAGGCGCCCGAGGTGTGGGACGCGCTCGACTACGTCATTGGTAAATACCATGTCCTACTGAATCGCGCGCCGACACTGCACCGCCTCGGGATTCAGGCCTTCCGCCCGATCCTGGTCGAAGGGAATGCTATCCAATTGCAGCCGTTGGCCTGTGCGGCTTTCAACGCGGACTTTGATGGCGACCAAATGGCGGTCCCTCTGCCATTGTCCGAACCGGCTCAGCACGAAGCCCGAACCATCATGTTGTCCACCCACAATCTATTAAAGCCTTCTACTGGCGACCCGATCGTGATGCCCGATCAAGACATGATTCTCGGCTGCTACTATCTCACTATGGCTGACCCGACCGCTCCGACGGGCGGGCGACGACGCTACATAGGCGGAGTCAATGAAGCGGTTCTGGCCAATACTTTAGACCGGTTGCGCTTGCATGAACCGATCACCACCCTAGTGAATGACAATCTATTAGAGACCACCCTTGGCCGTTTGATATTCAATCGAGTTATTCCTCCAGGGATGGGGTATATCAACGACGCCATGGACAAGAAGGCCCTCAAAAAGGTAATTAACACCTGTTATCGGACTTTGGGGCGCGAACGGACAGTTGAGCTGGTCGGCCACATTAAGAACTTAGGTTTCAGCTATGCTACTATTTCCGGAGCTACTCTCAGCGCTAGTGATTTGGTGGCGCCAGTCGAGAAAGAGAGTTTAATTGCCAATACCGACGAAAAGGTTAGCCATCTCAAAGAGCAGTATAAGGAGGGTTTAATTACTGCCGATGAGCGCCGTCGGCTAGTGACCGATTTGTGGGAGCGGACCAAGCAAGAGATCGAGCAGCTGATTAAGACCGAGTCAATGACCGAGGCTTTCAACCCAGCGACCATGATGGTGGGTTCTAACGCTCGCGGGAGTATGGAACAGTTAAACCAGATGATCGGTATCGTCGGCACCAAAGTTAACGCTGCCGGCGTTAAATTGGAACTGCCCGTGAAATCTAACTACAAAGAGGGTTTAAGCTCGCTGGAATACTTCCTCTCTACTCACGGTGCCCGCAAAGGATTATCCGATACCGCTCTAAGAACTTCCGATGCTGGTTATCTGACTCGCCGATTAGTGGATGTTTGCCAGGATACCGTAGTGGCCGAAGAGGATTGTGGTACTAGTGAGGGAATCGTAATTGCTCACGATCCAGACAATTTGTTAAGCGACCCATTATTCAAACGCGTTGAAGGCCGGTTCTTAGCCAAAGACATTAAAGGCCCGCAAGGGAAAGGCTGGCCAGCCAGGGCGACTATTTGACCGAAGATTTGGCGAAGGCGATCGCTAATGCCGGCATCACCAAAGTTGAAGTCCGTTCAGTGATTGGCTGCCGCGCCAATTGGGGAGTTTGTCAGAAGTGCTACGGCCGAGATTTGGCGACTGGCGAATTGGTAGCCATGGGAGAGGCAGTGGGAATTGTTGCCGCCCAAAGTATTGGTGAGCCCGGGACTCAGTTGACGATGAGAACCTTCCATACTGGAGGGGTGGCCTCCACCGCGGATATCACCCAGGGTCTCCCGCGCGTGGAAGAGTTATTTGAAGCGCGTCGTCCCAAGACACCGGCAGTAATTTCGCCGGGTGACGGCACCGTTAGCATTATGGAAGTGGGTAATAAAAAGCTGCTCCGCCTCGAAGTTAAAGAAGATGCTATATCAACCTTTGAGACGGCAGTCGGTGATACTATTAAGGCCAAAGATGGCGACAAGGTTAAGAAGGGGGACACGCTGTATGTGAACAGCGCTGGTGAAGAAGTCGATGCTCCGGCCGGTGGCGATGTGCAGGTGACGGCTGACGGTGTGGTCAAGCTTGCCCATATCCGTAAAGGCGTGTACGAGTACCCTATTACCAACTGGATGTTTTTACGAGTGCAGGATGGCGGCACGGTGGAGAAGGGCCAACAATTAACCGAAGGCCAGCTGGATCCACACGAACTTATGAGGTTGAAAGGCCATGATGCCACCCAGGCTTACATTATCAGCGAGGTACAAAACATTTACGGGCTACAGGGTCAGAATATCAACGACAAACATATCGAGGCAGTAGTTCGGCAGATGTTCTCCAAGGTAAGGATCGAAAGCGAAGGGAATAGTGAGTGGCTGGCCGGTGATATTATTGAGCGGCTCAGGTTCGAAAGAGAGGCAGCTAGTTTGGTGGCTAAGGGCAAGACCCCGCCTACCGGCACATTGTTGCTATTAGGCATCTCCAAGGCCGCGCTTAACACGGAGAGCTTCTTATCGGCCGCCTCCTTCCAAGAAACCACTCGGGTGTTGGTGGACGCCGCTGTGTCCGGCAAGGTCGATTACTTACGAGGTCTAAAAGAAAATGTAATCGTTGGGCGCTTGATCCCAGCCGGGACCGGATTCGCTTCTCGCCAAAACCGGCCGGGGAACAACCCCTTTGCTCCACCTATCGAGAAAAAAGTTGTCCCCGAGGCTAACATTGATCTCGCCGGAGACGACCAGATTGACAGTAAAGGATAGTTTCAGATAGAATCCAAGCCGTATGCCAACCATTAACCAGCTAATCAGGTCAGGCCGTAAATCCGCTGCTCGCAAGAGCAAGTCGCCTGCGTTGCAGCGTCGGTTTAACACCCTGAAACTACGACCGGTCCTCGAACCGAAAGGCTCGCCGTTCAAGCGAGGGGTTTGCATTAAGGTGACTACCACCACTCCGAAAAAACCGAACTCGGCTCTCCGGAAAATTGCTCGAGTCAGGCTGACCAACCGAATGGAAGTTACCGCTTACATCCCGGGGATCGGCCACAATCTGCAGGAGCACTCCATTGTGATGATCCGCGGTGGTCGGGTAAAAGACTTGCCGGGCGTGCGCTACCATGTGGTTCGCGGTCGGTTAGACACTGCCGGAGTTAGTGATCGCAAGCAAGGTCGCAGCAAGTACGGCGCTAAGCGAGACAGCGGAGCCGTTAAATAATCCTAGCCGACTATTATGCCAAGACGAAAAGTCAATCTTAAGCGTCATTTCGAGCCAGACCGCAAATACGGTAATGTTATGATCGGCCGACTGGTGAACAAGATCATGCTGAACGGCAAAAAAACCATTGCCGAACGGATTGTTTACGAAGCATTACAGGAGGCGGCTAAGAAAATTAATAAAGATCCGGTGCAGGTATTCGAAACTGCTATGCAAAATGTTTTTCCGTCCGTTCAGCTGAAATCGCGCCGGGTCGGCGGTTCCAATCTTCAGGTCCCGACCGAGGTGCGCGGTGATCGCAAGAACATCCTGGCATTCCAATGGATCGTCCAGGCGGCTCGCAGCAAGAAAGGTAAGCCGATGGCCATGCGGTTGGCAGAGGAATTTATCGATGCCTGCAATAACACTGGCGCGGCCGTTCGCAAAAAGGAAGAAGTCCATCGGATGGCCGAAGCCAACCAGGCCTTTGCCCACTTCGCCCGCTTTTAATCGGCTGGCCAGCTGATAGACAGGTTGGCACCGATATCAATCGGCT
>JAZDLM010000053.1:0-5793 GCA_043801895.1 bacterium | reverse complement strand
AGCCGCACTCACCGCACATCCGGTGCGGCAGTTTGGGTGCTTTACACTTCGGGCAAACGATTAGCTTCAATAGACTGACGCGCTGGTGCGCCCGGCGAGTTCTGCCCCTAGTCTTGCTGATTTTTTTCTTCGGTAGTGCCGCCATTGATTAGATGTTCACAATTAGTTGTATTTAAATTGATTCCACACTCCTGACATAACCCTTGGCAATCGGGTTTGCATACTGCTTGGAGCGGGAGGCTGATGAGAATTTCTTGGGCGACTGCTGGATCGGTGTCCAAGATTTTGCCATCAACAAATAATGCCTCGGGATCAATTGAAGGTGCCAATAGATACTCGCGATCAAAGCTTAATGGTAATTGATGGCGAAACGATTCGAGACACTTATCGCAATTTAGGTTGACATTGGCGGTGATGTCAAAATGGGCCAGAACTGACCGATCCAGACGGTTGAGCCTAACTGTCCCCTGGGCTACCGCCTCGCCTCTATCGGGCAGAGGAAGAGTATCGTCGAGCTGGTGCTCGGCGATGGCTCCTGGAGCGTCATCAAGTAACTTACCAACATCAATTTTCATGGCTACAGGAGCCATTATAGGGGATAAAAGGAGGGTTGGCAACCCTGGTTGGAAATTGCGAGACGGTCTGTCCCAGGCGGGAGGAGGCCCCGCTTGACAGAGTAAGGGCTTGTCGCTAGACTGCTCTATGTATATCAGATAAGCCGTAGCGCTTTGTTAGTACTCCGCTTAGTCCGTACTGGTCGCCGAAATCAGCCGAAATTCCGTCTGGTGGCAGCCGAACATAGCAAACCGACTGATGGTCGGGTGGTTGAGATACTCGGAGATTATAACCCGACCGCTCCGGAGCAACCGTTCACTATCAACAAAGAGGCGGTAGAAAAGTGGCTTGGCCATGGCGCGCAACCGTCTAACACGGTGGCGAGACTTCTGAATACAAAATACGGTTTTAATTTAAAAGTTGAGCAGCGTCCGGTGCGCGGGCCAAAGAAAGCGGCTAGGGGAGAGGCGAAGCCCGCAGCTGGCCCCACTCCCGCCGTTGAAGCAGCCCCGGCCGAGGAATCTGTCGCTGAGTCCGCCGTTGTCGAAGAGCCGAATGCGCAGGAAGTTCCCGTGGAGCCTGCAGCTCCTGTTGCTGAGACCGAAGCATCGGTTGAGCCGGCAGCACTGGCCGAGGAGCCCCCAGCAGCATCTTAATTTAGATATTCTTTATATAGGTTTCTAAGGATACAAGGAGAAGTATGGTAGAGGTTGATCAACAGTTTGTCGAATATGTGGTGAAAGCCATTGTCGGCGATCCTGACAAGGTGAAGGTTGAACGAAAAATCGATGAATTAGGCGTGTTGCTTGAATTGACGGTGGATTCTGCCGATATGGGCAAGATCATTGGTAAAGAGGGCCGTACCGCTAAAGCCATTCGTACGCTGCTGAGAGTTTTGGGCGCGCAGAATAACGCTCGGGTAAATCTGAAAATTATCGAGCCGGAGGGCGGCCGGGCACACACAGTTGCCGACGACAATAGCGGCGGTGCCGCAGTAGATATGCCTTCGACTACCACCAAGGATGATTTGAAAGACATCGCTGAAGAGTAATTACTTGCATGAATCGAAATTACCGAAGGTCCCGACTCGGTCGGGACTTTTGGTAATTTGAACGTTTTTAACAATGTAGATGCAATTACAGTCGCTACTAGTAGGATTGTAATTTACCAATTAGGAATGCGATCGCATCATATTTTGGTAAGATAAAAATATGAAGACGAGTCGAGGGGCATACAAGATGATGAAAATGCTGCTGGGCTGGATTGACTCTCAATATCGGTTTGACATTAGCGATAAGCGTAAGGCGCTGTTAGATGGGACGGTGCGGGATAGACGTAGATTTGAGTATCTGAAGAACGCTGGTTACATTTGCGAGCTCGACCCAGGTAGATTTGAGGTAACTGACGAGGCCAAAATTGGCTTGTTGGGGGAACTGGTTAAACAACGTCGTCCAGACGGAAAAACACGGTTGGTGATGTTTGATATTCCGGAGAAACTGAAGGCGAACAGAAATTATTTGAGAACGCATCTTGTGGAGCTAGGGTTTGAGATGTGTCAGAAAAGTGTTTGGTTCTCCAGATTGCCGTGTGAGGACTTGATAAAGTTAGTGGCGAAATATCACGGGCTAAGTAAATATATTGATTTATTTGTAGGTACAAGCATACCAATTAGATGAACGATCGCATTCCTAATTGGCGAAGGGGCAGAGTTAAAATTGGCCGAGGCGTAAACACCATTTTTGGGATAGGGTAGACAAAATAAAAAAGAACGGGCAATGATGAGTTGCCCGTAGGAACTAGCTGCGAGAAGACTCCGCGCTACTTCTCGTCGTCTTCGTCCGGCGTTGGCGGGGAGAAGTTGGCGGTGACCGCCTCGCACTTCTTCTCGGAGATGATCCGAGCCTGCTCGTACACCATTTCTTATGCCTCCTTTGGCATATATGCTCTTTTAATCGTATCACATAAAACTAAGGCCGTCAAGCGAAAACTGGCTCTGGGAGCGGTAAAAGACTTGACAGGGTGTATTACTTTATGCTAGTCTACGGGTATCAAGCCCTCTCAATGGCATAAAACTTGAGCCTTTGGATTCCGAGAAGAGTTCGAAGGAAAGGAGAAATCCGTGGACTTTAACATTAGAGAATTTATATTCTCTGTGCTCGATGAAGCGAGTAAATTCCGCCTGTCCCATCAGGGTCCAGATCTGGGTTATCACGGCGGGGTATGTCTTGGAGGGTTGGACGGAGGGGACGGTACTGACCTCTCCACATACCTTGGATATATCAGTCTCGGGGTGGATCCGCAGTATTTCGAATTCTTGCTGACCACCGATGAAGATAAGGGCTACGACAAAGAACTTCTTCGGTTTGTCCACACTATCACGGTAAAGAAGGTTGGTGTAGGGGAGGTAGCTCGGTTAATCTTGGGGGGCATGTTTTCAACAAGACCGGGCCTTCTTGTCACGCCGAAAATCGGCGAGTCTGGCCGCCTCGAAAAGATCGTTATCCGTCTGGTTGGGCAGTGGCTGGATCTAAAGCAGGCAGAGGAGATGTGGCCGGAGTTCATTGCTAGAATGCGTGAAATTAAGGCCATCGATGAAGATGGAGATACAGAGGAGGTACCTCTCAATGCCATTCGGAGCCTCTCCCCCTTCGACGAGGATACCCGTGTCGTAAGTCGCGCGGTGGTATTACGGAGCGAGGCTGTGGGCGCCGACGACAGAGGTGTCTATGAGAAGACGCTAAGCTGTCTCCAGGCTCAGCGGCTTGGGCTTGGGCCTTGCATGTGTCACGGTCATGAGACATGGAGGTATCAACGCATTGGTAAACGCCGGCTGATCGAAATCGCCTCAGAAGTCACGAACAGAGTAGCAGCTTACTCAATCTTCAAACACATCATCCCGATCTCGCAGTAGCGAAAAACTGCAGATTTGGATGCGGCCGTTCCAGTACCACCGGGACGGCTTTTTCTTGTCTAGAAACTGGCTCTGGGGCGGTAAAAATGCTATGTTGAAGCTATGGATAGGAGCGAAGCAGTCGGTTTGATAAAAAAATTTGTGGCGGAACGGTTGCCGCAGGAGGATTGGTATCAAGTAATTCAGTCCGAGATTAAGGCGGTGATTTTTTATGGTTCTAGAGCCAAAGAATCTAACCGGCCAGATTCGGATATCGACATATTGTTAATTGTTCCATTGTCGGTCGAACAAGCCCACACGGAAGGGGAATACGTTTTTGAATACGATGGCTGGAAGATCAATATTGTGTTGCGCTCGATAGAGAAGTTGCGTAAGCTGGCGGAAGCTGGAGATGATGAGTTTCAGAGAGAAGTGTTTCGGAAATCAGAAATTATTTGGGAAAGTGACGGCGAAGTACGAGAACTATTAACCAAGATATAGATATGCGCTTTACAGTCATTACAATTTTTCCGCAGTTGATCGAGGATTACTTTAAGGAAGGGATTTTGTCCCGGGCTTTGAAGAAAAAGCAAGTCCGATTGAAGACGGTCAACCCAAGGAAATTCACCAAAGACCGTCATCAAACGGTGGATGATATGCCGTATGGAGGGGGAGCGGGGCTCGTCATGCGCGTGCAGCCTCTTGTTGAGGCAATACGCGCAGTGACGAAGTTAAAAGTTAAAAGTGAAAAGTTAAAAAAGGGAGAGATTCTGAAACAAGTTCAGAATGACAAGAAAAAAGTACGGGTTATTTTGTTGGATCCGAGAGGGAAGCGGCTTACCCAGAAAGGAGCGAAGAGATTGGCAGGCTATGAAGAGCTGGTGTTTGTTTGCGGGAGATACGAGGGAGTGGATGAAAGGATTAAATATTACATTGATGAGAAATTATCGGTTGGGGATTTTGTGTTAATGGGCGGCGAGCTTGGCGCATTGACGGTGATGGAAGCGGTGGCGAGATTATTGCCGGATGTTTTACATAATGTTGAGTCGGCGAAGTATGAAAGCTTTTCGGCGGGAAGTAATCTAGAACATCCGCAATATACTCGGCCGGAAGTATTTGAAGGACACAAAGTGCCGAAAGTTTTACTTTCGGGACATCATGGGAAGGTGAACGAGTGGCGAGCGAGGCAGAGCCGAGCGAAGTCCTGAGCGTAGCCGAAGGGCGGGAGACGAACTCAAAATAGATTGACTGGGAGCGGATTTTGGCTTGACTGGTGGGCGAATAAGTGATATGAATACAGTATAGGCGATTGTGTCTGGCTACCCCGGATAGGTGTTCAATCCGAGAGTCCCGAAATACGGGAGCCTACCAGGGCTAGTTTAAAAAAAGGAGCAATTCGATGCCAACATCGAAGAGCGGTGGTAGGGCCTCTGATGGAGATAGGAGGCAGCTATATCGGCGGTTCCAGGGGTGCTTGAATGCGCGAAGGGATCATCTGACCAAGGAAATGGCGGCATATCTGCTCCGCGATCCGAAAGGATCGGGGGAGTGCGGTGCTGCGATTAATCGGTTCCTCGACGAGCTGCTGTGCCCAGTGAATCCCTACATCAGCCAGTTCACGCGTCCGGTGCGGACACTGTCTGATGGCATCTATCGCCAGGAGCAGGAACTCTCGGCGATGGTCGCGGCCCTAGCGAAGTTTTACAGGATTGATTTCCCGTCGAACTTGCTGGATGGGTTGACCGACCAACTGGAAATCCGCCCCGAAGGAGCGAAGGGATGTCTGGTCGTGGCGTCTTACCACGAACTGGGCCGACACTTCGGTGTGGCTGATGTATATGGCGACGGCATGCCGATGCTGGTCGCACGGACGGCCGAGCTGCTAGCTAAGCGCATCACTTTCGGCAACTACCTTACGCTTAAAAGCGGCACGATCCAGACCAATCCGGATGTGCGGCCGATACTCGAGCGTGAGGATGGCAAGGGAAGGCTGAATGCCTACTGGCTACCCGACCTTACCCAGTGGGGTGGACGGTCACCGCTGAACTCTCGCTGGGAGTGTCTGCAGGCTGGCCAGTTGGCCATGCCTACCCTCTATGGCCTGCAGGGAGTGGTGCAGATGCCCCAATGGATTACCGGTGAGCAGATGCGTCCAGACTTGATCGGCGACGATTACTGGTACGGCGGCGCTTGGTCGCATTGCCCGGGCCTCGGTCGTGGCGGCGACGAGGGGGGCCTCGGTGCCGGCTGGCGGGGCGGTCCGGGCGGCGGCGCTGGTGGCGCGTCGTTGCTCCCCCGGAGTGCTGCTTGAACCTCGAAACTTTGACCCTTTTGGGCCATTGCAGTTG
>JAZDLM010000025.1:0-7465 GCA_043801895.1 bacterium | reverse complement strand
GCCTGACTCATTATTATTCTCCGCTGAGTGATCGGTGGGGAGATTGGTGCTATCGGTAATCGTCTGGGCGACTTCAGCCGCCCGCCGCTCTGCTTCTGCTTTTACCGCTTCCGCGATATCGGCTTCGGTTGGCTCGGTCGCGACCGACTCAGTCGTAGCCACCAATTCTTCCCAGCCCTCTTTAACTTTTTTCTTATCTTTTAACTTCAACGCCTTACCGGTCAGATTACGCAAATAGTACAGCTTAGCCCGGCGAACATTAGCACTGCGTTTGAATTCAACTTTCACAATATTCGGAGAGTGTAGCAGATAAGTCCGCTCCACCCCTACTCCCGAGGCGATCTTGCGCACGGTAACGGTGGCGTCCAAACTCTCGCCACGGTGACGAGCAATCACCACGCCCTCAAATACCTGGATGCGCTCCTTAGCACCCTCTCGGATCTTCTGGTGAACCCGCACTACATCGCCGACCTCAATATTGGGGACGGTCTTTTTTCGAAATAAAGCTAGGATTGGTTCCGCGATATTCATGGTTAGCCATCAGGATTAGCCCCGGGTACGGGCTGGTATAACCCCCGCATCTTAGCAAAAATGATTCTCCTGGGCAATATTTTTAAAAAGCGGCTCTCGATCAGGGCTGAGAGCCGCGTGTAGGCCTATTTAACCGTCAGTTGGGCCCCTGTGGCAATAACCGGCAACAATCGAGCGGGGTCTATCTCTACCGGTTGTTGGTTAGCGGCCTGGGCCGCCCAGACCGGAAGTTGCTCAGTTAGATACAGCGTGTCCAGCTGGCGGATCTGGCCACCCCAGACGATGTAGCAAAAGCCGGACCCGCTATCGAACGCGAGCTGCTCCAACGCCTCAAGCCGTAGCCATTCGAAGGCCTCGGTTGCTTGATCAAAAGTGCCATTGGCCGCTAAACGCACTACTCCCAGTCGGTCATCCACCAGCACAGTTAACTCCGCCCGCGAACCGCTCGATCTTACCGCTACCAGCAGGTTGCCCTCTGGAGTGTGCAGCTTCATCGGCAGCCAAGTTGAACGAGCCACCAGCTTAGCCTTGCTCAGCGTGCCGCACGATACGCTAGCGTTGATCCAGTAAGTACTGTATTCTTGGCCGATCTTATGGCTGAAGTAGATACGGTTATTCCACAGTACCGGCGGAGTGGTGATGGCAAGCGATTCGTCGATCACTATTCGCGCCATCTGAGTGGACAGCGACAAAACTACTAACCGGTTGCGTGAAACGAAGACGATAGTGTTGCCGTCATCACTTACCGCCGCCAATTGACTAACACCATCATCGGTTAGTTGTTGGAGTGCCCCATCCGCGCTGTGGACCCACAAAACATTGGACTGTCCACTGAGTCTTCGGGTCACCACCAGATCATTCTCCAGCCAGCTTGGCCAGCTAAATTGGCCATCGCCTAATTGCAGCTGTTTGGCTTTGGGCGTAACCAGATTGCCAGACAGCTCATCGGCTGATACCCACGCCTGGTCTTGGCTAATCCAGGCCCGCCGAGCGGCAGCAAGATCGGAAACGGTCGTCGCATCGACAGAAAACAGATCGATACTGGGCATCGGGAAGTCTATCGCGGGCGGGCTCAGGGGAGTAGGCAGGGGCGGGAAAGTAACCAAATCCCAGAGGATCCGACGGAAAAGTTCCTGTTCCCCTCCTTTCCCCTGGATGATTTCCTGATGGTTATACCCATCAAGCCGCCGAAGGGCGGCTCCTTTTGTCAGTCCAATTGCCCAAGCCGAACTCAGCGAAACTAGCCCGTCGCTCCCCGACTGGTCGCCGCCAGCTTCGATCAGCGCCGCTCCCAGAGGACTCCAGTAGCGCGATACCGCCATGCTGTCATGCTGGAAGAATAGGGCGTCAACCAATTCGTATAACTGCCATAGGCTAGTCCGTTTCGGCTCTATCAATCCCCCATACAGTACCCAGCGTTCATCGAGCGGAGCAAGTTGATGCAGTTTCAGCGAATCCGGACTGTTTGGTCGAAGCCATTGCATTGCCGGAGTATTGAAATCAACCCGACTCTTGGCTAAGTCAAGCGCCCCTCCCCCGACCCCCGGGTATAGTTGTCGAAATGCCGCCCGAGCGACCGATGGGTCGGCTAGGATCGTTCCTTCAAATGAACCGCCTAGAGCAAGTGCTCGCACCAACTTCCGCCCTCCCGACCAATACTGATAGGCTTGCCCGACCGGCCCTCCGAGACTATGGCATAACAGAACGATCCGAGTGCCGCTTTTGGTCAGCTCGCTATTACCTTCGATGAGCCCGTGCAGGTCGCGACCAACCGCCAGTGGGTCACGAGTGGAGTTGTAGGTAAATCGATAGCGTTGAACTCGTTGATTGAATTGCTCGTTCGGTCTTTGCTCTCGGTAGAGAGTAGGGAAAGCAACATTGCAGTTCGCCCACAATGCGTCAACTTGCTTGATGGACGGACCGTGCTTGTCCTGTTGTTTATACTGCAAGCCGTGGATTTCGATCCACGCCTCCCGGCCGCCTAACGGCAACTGGTCATAAGGGATCAGCCGACCCTTGGCCTGTTCGGCCAACTGCTTATCCGTGTACCGATTGTGATACCAACTATCGGCAGGCAGCACAGCAGCTCCAGCAGCCGCCGCGACTCCCCCGATCAGGACGCCAGCGATCAGCCATGCTTTGAGCTGCATCGATCATCTCCAGGTTGTTAAGTTTCCTACTCCTACTATAAAACCAGCGGCCTAACAATCACTACCGCTCCGCCCGGCTATACCAATAGATCGGACAGTTCCTTCTCTAGTTCTTGGGATGGGTTGGCTCTAGTCTTAGTTGGGACCACCCGCCATCGCCCTTGGGCAAATAGCTCTAGGCTGACGGGTGTGTCGCCTTGATGATGTTCTATCACCTGTTTCAGTTGGTTGAGTTTATCACTGGTAAAACCTCGTGGCAGCTTAACCACCAAAGTCCCCGCTCGATATTCAAGTAGAGTCGGGGCTGGCCGTTCGTTGTTGTTGACCGGGAAATCATTTGTCTCAATAGCCAGGCTTGGTAATTTGGCCAAATACACCTCAGTCGCTTCGTGCGCGCCGCTCGCCAGAATTTTCGGCTCGGCCACTATCACAATATCGTCCCCGCGCGCTTCGGTGGATTCTTTAATGTTTATCTTTCCGGTCACTACCACAATACGGTCCCGCTCCCATACTGCTTTAGTCTTTTCTAGCACCCTGGGGAATACTACGACTTCGATCTTCCCGCCGAGATCTTCCAGCCCCACAAAAAGCATCGGGTCGCCGGTCTTAGTCGCAATTTGCTTGACGCTAATAATCACCCCAGCCACTCGCATAGTTTGACCGTCGTCCATATTAGTGAGAGCGCCGATCGGCTTAACATGGCCGTCGAGTTTGGGCATTACTTCTTTGAGGGGATGTTTAGAGACAAATGTCCCCAAATATTCCCGCTCCCAGGCCAGTTTCTCTTGGCTGGACGCTCGAGCGATACTTTTTATCTTAATCTCGCCTACCCCACCTACTTCCGCCTCGCCAAACATGGTCGCCTGGCTGGAATCCTGATATTGGTAGTGGCTACCGGCAAAAGACAGAATGTCTTCCGCGCTCTCCAGCAATGCTTTGCGATCGCCGAATTCATCTAACGCGCCACTCATGACCAGGCTTTCAAGTGTCTTTTTATTAATAACTTCGCGACCAGCTCTTTTGATGAAATCTGTCAGGCTGAGGTATAGACCATTCTTTTCCCGCTCTTCGGCAATGGTGTCGGATACCTTGTGGCCAACATTTTTGATCGCGTTTAGCCCGAATATAATGTCTCCAGTGTCTTTTACCACGGCAAAGTCGGTAAAGCTCTTGTTGATAGACGGGGCTAGAACCTTGATCCCAGAATGGTCGCACTCGGCAATGTTCTTGGCAATCTTATCAAGGTCGCTCTGATCAGAAGTCATGAGCGCTGCCATAAAAGCGCTCGGGAAATTGGCTTTAAGATAAGCAGTCCAGTAAGAAATCATGGCGTAAGACACGCTATGCGCCCGGTTGAATCCATAGAGCGCGAAGGGCTCGATGAACCCGAAGATAGCCTGAGCCGTCCTTTGATCAATGCCGTTTTCAATCGCCCCCTTGATAAATTTTTCTTTCTGCTCGGCCAGTAGCTCGGGGATCTTTTTCCCGATCGCCCGTCGCAACATATCCGCTTCGCCAATGGTAAATCCGCTGATCTCTCGAGCAACCTGCAGCACCTGTTCTTGGAATACCGCCACCCCATAAGTGTCTTTCAGGATCGGCTCGAGTTTAGGGTGAAGATATGCGATCCGACGATGACCGTGTTTGCGGGCAATAAAGTCGGGAATAAACTCGATCGGCCCTGGTCGATATAACGCGATCATCGATGCAATGTCGCTAAACACCGTCGGTTGCAATTCTTTCAAATACCGCCGCATCCCGTCGCCTTCTAATTGGAACACCCCGGTAGTATTGGCCGCGCGAAATAGTTCAAAGGTTTTTCCGTCGTCGAAGGCTAACTTGCTCAGATCAATTTCGACCCCTTTAGTTTTTCGAATAATCCTCAGAGCGTTTTTGATTACCGTCAGGTTTTTTAACCCCAGGAAATCCATCTTCAATAATCCAATGTATTCAAGTGGGAACATTGAATACTGCGTCACCAGCGTCTGATCGCCTGATGGTGAATATTGCAGTGGAGTGTAGTCGGTTAGATCGGTGTCGCAAATAACCACTCCAGCAGCATGTACCGATGCGTGACGAATAGTACCCTCAAGTCGCATCGCCAAATCTAGCAATCGCTTAACCTGCGCATCGTTGTCGTAAATCTCGCGCAACTCCGACACCTCTTTCAGATGCTGGGCTAAAGGCGAATATTTCCCCTGAGCGGGCGGCGGGATCAGCTTGGCGATCCGATCGACATCGGTATAGCTCATTCCCAATACTCGCCCCACATCCCGCACCGCCGCCCACGAGGCCATTGTTCCAAAGGTAATAATTTGCGCGACCCGGTCGCTACCGTACTTCTGCCGAACGTATTCAATTACCTCGCCTCTTCGATCGTCAGCAAAATCCAAATCGATGTCCGGCATCGATACCCGTTCGGGGTTCAAAAATCGTTCAAACAATAGTCCGTGCTCCAGCGGATTAACCTCGGTAATCCGCAAAGCATACGAGACAATACTGGCCGCTGCGCTGCCCCGACCCGGTCCTACGACAATGCCCCGATCTTTCGCCCAGTTCACAAAATCCGCTACCACCAGCATGTAGCCCTTGTACCCCATTTGTTCGATTACGGATACTTCATAGCTCACTCGCTCTCGTACCTCAGTTGAAAGAGTATCGCCAAAGCGAAATTTTAACCCCAACTTCAATTGCTCGTCAAAGTATCCATCAATTGTTTTCCCCTCTGGCGCTTTAAACGCCGGGAAGACCAGTTTTCCCATCGGGATCTCTAGATTACATTTGTCAGCGATGCGAATTGTGTTGGCAACTGCTTCGGGGACATGAGCGAAAGCTTCGGCAATTTCCTGAGGGTCTTTAACGTGATAGTGTTCATCGCGCATCGACATCCGGTTGGTATCATCTAGCTGAGTCGCGGTCTGAACACACAACAGCACATCCTGCGCTTCAGCGTCATCCGCACAAAGATAATGAGAATCGGCGGTAGCCACCATTGGGATACCCAGTTCCTGACTCAACGCGATCAGCCCATCGTTCACTTTTTGCTGATCGGGGATATTGGGGTGGCTCTGCAGCTCCAAATAATAATCATCGCCAAACAACTGCCGATGCCATAATGCTATTTCTTTGGCTTGCTGGATGTTATCTGCTCGGAGTGCCCGCGGCACTTCCCCATTTAAACAACCCGACAGACACACTAGGCCCTTGGCATACTTGGCCAACGTTTCATGGTCAACTCGGGGCTTATAATAAAATCCGCGCAAGTGCGCTTCGGTGGTTAACTTCATCAAATTCCGATACCCTTCCAGATCTTTGGCCAACAGGGTCAAGTGGAAATAATCCCGTTCGCCTTTCCGAGCTTCGCGATCCGACATTTCGCCGGCAGTTACATAGACCTCATTGCCAATGATCGGTTTGATCTTGGCTTTTCTGCATTCCTTATAAAACTCAATCACCCCATACATTACCCCGTGGTCGGTGATCGCCACCGCCTTGGCTCCCTGTTCTTTGACCGTCTTCACCAGACCGGGAATCTTGGTGAGCCCATCCAGCAAACTATAGTGGGTGTGCAAATGTAAGTGCACAAAATCCATCACTCACCTCCATTAAACCCTTAGGGGCGTAGTAAAGCACTCCTAATTCTAGCACGATTACTCCCGCCGGTGACGCCCCTCCAGATAGGCAACTCCCAGCCCTAGCGCCAGCACAAACGCCGCCACCAACCCGATTACCAGCGCCGTCCGACTCAAAACAAACCGAGAAAATCCCACCACCAGATCAACAATCCAGCGACCCAATACCGTATCCGCCAAAAGCCATACTGCTACTACGAACACCAAAAACCCAGCGATGACCCCCGCCAGTAATTTGGGGTGGTGGCCCCAAAAATAATTGACGCTATTAAATGTCCGCTGCCAGAATCCGCGCGTCTCAAAGTCCCGCCCGATCATGTCCAGAATCGCTTGGATTAACGCATCGCACATCCTTCTTGCTTCATCTCGTTTTACTCGATAGCCCACCTCATTGACGATTCGTCGATAGACTTCATCGGCTTCCAGTAAAGCATTGATATTTTTAAATAGCTCGCCGGCGTTATGGATCTTTTCATCGACTGCTTCGCCAAAGCTTACCTCGTCTAAAACCTGGTCGAAAATTTTGTGCGCCTCGATTACCGCCATACTCCAAAGCGCCGAATTGCCGTTCTTGGCCAGCAACTCTTCCACTCGCCGCCACTCTTCTTCGATCTCGAAATCAAATTGTCCAATGTCCTCGAAGGTTGTTTTCATCAAATAAAATTAATGACGCGGTCGGGCACAAAAATATGCTTACTAGCGTCAGTAGCAATTTTAGCAAGACGCGGATCTTTATTTACCACCACCAACACTTCTTTCTCGTTGGCGCCTGCTGGCAATATCACCGTTCCGCGCAGTTTGCCTTTCTCCTGCACTACAATTGCCACCGTCTGGAGCGCGACTTTGGCTTCGTCAAAGGTCGGCCAACCAGCTTTTGCATCGCACACGCTCCCATCCTTTTTCATGACACCCTGCCACAGCTCCTCGGCCAGATGCGGTGCAAAAGGTGCCAACAATCTCACAAACTCACTTTCCCATCCGCCAATCCCCCTATTACGATTAACCCGTTTATTGATAAAAGCCATCATTGTACTAATAGCTGTATTGAACTTCATTGCTTCAATATCTTCAGTCACTTTTTTAATCAGACGATCTTTCTCGCGGAACAGTACGCTACTAGCAATTACTTTTGAAGAGGGAGCTGAAACATAT
>JAZDLM010000009.1:0-7648 GCA_043801895.1 bacterium | reverse complement strand
GAGATTGTATAGCGAGAAGGCTGACGGGCTAGGCCAAGTGATTTTCACGGTATAGTTGTCCACCTTCTCCGCCACCACCCCGACAAAAGTAGACTTTATCACACCAGCGAAATCCGGCGCCTGGAGCGCGTTGAAGGTATACATCACATCGTCAGCGGTGAATTTCTCGCCGTCATGCCACACCGCATTGTCACGTAGATGGAGAACATACGACTTTCCCTGATCAAACATCTCCCAGCTGGTCGCCAGATCGGGCAACGCCTCTCGCCCGGGGCCGATCTTGGTTAACCCAGAATAGATCAGCCGGCTAAGAGTCTTGTCGACATCGTTGGTCCCCGCTAAGAGCGGGTTAATGTATTGGGGCGACCCTACCATTCCTTCCGTGAACACTCCTCCGCTCGCCGGTTGATAGGTAGCCCCCCGGGCACGAGTGTAAGCAGCCAGGCTAGCGCTAACGATCAATACAAGAGTCAGACCCAGCAACACTAGTCTTTCGCCGATACTGAATTTGCGAAATAACCTGATCCCCCACTGCGCCCAGCCGCCAGCGACTTGCTGCAAGGAAAACAGCCCCGCCAGAGCGGGATGACTATAAGTCTGAGACCTGGAACGCTTAACAATACGAATGGCGGTTGTCTGAAATTATCTTTATACGAGCAAGATAACGAACGACAGCGCTACAAAGACCGCAGCTAAGCCAATCGTAATGAAGAATAGGATCCGCTCGGGGCCTCGGCGGGTGCCGTAAAACACTCCGCTACCGCCAAAGCTCTCGCCCAGCGAAGCGCCCCTGGCTTGCACGAGAACTGCCGCCATCAGTAAAATGCCGAACCCAACCTGGACGATGGTGAGAATTTTATCTAGTGTCATAAGCTTTTTACCCCTTCCGATACTCACTTATCTTAACCACAAAATTGACCGGAAGTAAAGTCCCGATAGAAGCACTTTCTCCTTTACTTTTGGGGTGGTTCCGACTACAATTGGAGCGTTGTTCTCATGAAGACACGAGCTGATTTTGCCGACTTCGATAACCCCAATACTATCATTGGCCACGGGGTTAAAGTGGAAGGCACACTCCAGACCGCCGGGGACATCCAGATCAACGGCGAGTTCAAAGGAAAACTGATCACTCAGGGCGATGTTGTAATCGGCGAACATGCAGTAGTCGAAGCTGATATCAATGGCCAAAATGTGTATGTGGCCGGTGAGGTGGTCGGCGATGTGAACGCCATCGACAAATTGGAGATTTTAGAAACCGGCAAGATTTCCGGCAATGTCAGCAGCTCTGCCTTATCCGTCCAGCCGGGGGGCATCCTAATGGGCAGTAGCGCGATGCACGAAACCGAGAACGAAAAGCCCGAGATGGATCCGACTTACGAAGTGGAAGAGGAAAAGCCGACCGATACTGAATCCGACCAAGCCCCCACACAAGCTTGAACGAGACTGTTCCAATGTATTTATTCCTCATTAATCCAACGGCGGGTAATAGGCGCTTCCAGCATTTGGAGCGGCCTCTCCGTCGGCTTTTGGATAAGCTGAAGATCGAATACCGTTTTGTAACCATCGATAACCTAGCCGATATCCCGGCCTTATTGGAGCAACACTTGCGCCCAACTGACACGGGCGTAGTGGTAGTGGGCGGCAATGCCACGGTAACCGCAGTGATCAACGCAATGGTCGGTATCGATTTGCCGCTGGCCATCGTACCGATGAGCAAGACCAACTTTCTAGCCAAGAGCCTGGGGATAACCGGATGGGGCCAGGCGATCAAAATGCTCGTCGATCCCCTGCTCCAGGCCGAACGCCTGGGGAAGATCGGTAAGCACTATTTTATCCGCCAAATCACCATCAGTTCGCGTCAGAACCTATTGTCTAAATATTTATCGCAGTCTAATCCCTGGTTTCGTTTTCTTGGTGTGACCAGCCCCAACTCAACTGGCGATGAGGGGGTGTTAGCCGAGATGGTGTTGGATGACGAGCTTCGCGCGGTGGCTAAGGCCCATCGAGTAGAGGTGAAGCTCAACGGGACTCAGGGCAAAAAGAAGCTCCAAATTCGCTTATTGGTGCCTAAAGACAGAGCTACCCATAGCACCACGATCCTCCATAGCGATGTTCTGTCGATCACCAGCGATAAAAAGATGCCGATTACCATTGGCAATGAAACTATCGCCTACACACCGATGGAAATCCGGGGGATGACCAAGCATATCAATCTGGTTGTGCCTAAACCCCGCTCGCATAAATTGACGAAGACCGAAGCTGTCTGATAAGTTGGAATTACGGTGAGAAGACAACACTTCAACCAAACCCCCCAATTAGTAGTACGGATCAACGAGCGGATTCGAGTCCCCGAGGTTTTTCTGGTGGATGAAACCGGCACCGCCCGGGGAAAGGTCCCCACGCCGGAGGCGCTCGCTTTAGCCCGGGCAGCTGAATTAGACTTGGTGGAAGTCTCGCCCAATGCTCAGCCACCGGTTGCCAAAATTTTGGATTTTGGCAAATACCGCTACGAGCAAACTAAGGCACTGGCCCGCGCCAAAAAGAAACAGAAAGAGGGCGAGGTCAAAGAGATCCGACTGGGATTCAAGATCGATGACCATGATTTTGAGGTTAAAGCTCTTCGAGCGGAGAAATTCCTTTCTCAGGGCAATAAGGTAAAAGCCGCGGTAATGTTTAGGGGTCGGGAGATTACTCATGTCGATCTGGGGAACCAGCTGCTAAAGCGGTTTGTTGACAGATTACAGGGAGTCGCTAGAATGGAGCAAGCTCCTCTGCGACAGGGCCGGAGCATTCATACCATCCTGACGGCCAGTAAGTAATGCCCAAACTTAAGACCCATAAATCGGCTTCTAAGCGTTTTCGAATTACCGCCAGCGGTAAGCTAAACCGTCGCCAAGCAATGCAAGCGCATAAATTAACGAACAAGAGTGCCTCGCGGAAGCGCCGGCTCGGTCGGCCTAGTGGCGTTGCCTCAGCCGACACCCAGCGAATCCGCCGGATGATGGGCAGGTAATTATTAGACTATGGCTCGAGTCAAGAGAGGAAAAGTAGTCCGCCGCAAACACAAGAAGGTCTTGGCAGCGACCAAGGGTTTTCGTCGTTTGCGTCATAGCAACATCAAGCGCGCCAGTGAAGCGCTAATCAAAGCATTATCCTACTCTTACCGCGATCGCCGCGTGCGCAAACGGGACTTTCGAGCACTCTGGATCAATCGGATCAATGCCGCTTTAACTAATTTGAGTATCAAATATAGCCGCTTCATTAAAGCGCTTAAGGACAAGAAAATTGACCTCGACCGCAAAATCCTGGCTCAACTTGCTACCCAATATCCAGAGGTGTTCGAGCAGATAGCTCGAGAAACAATGAAATAATTTTAAAATCAAAGAGCCGTCCCGCCATTTTGGTATCAATTTAGTCGCAAGTGGGGCTATCTTGACATCGAAATGGCGGGACGGCTCTTTTGTTAGCAGAGATAATTACTTGATGTAGAACAGCCAAATCCCAATGGCCAGGGCAACTAGCCCGAACACCATCAGTAAACTGGTGGACTTCAAAAACGGTTTATAGAACGGCTTGGCAATATCCGGCACTAAAACCAACAGTACGCCCTTAATGAAAGTGAGCCAGCCCAACAGTGGCACGACCCAAAGCGTACCGGTCCAAACTACCCGCGAGCCGATACCCAAGATCACTAGGCCTAGGATAGTCGCCAGAATGCCGAAACCGAAAGTGCCCTCTGGCTCTTCGGCTATTTCCATCACGACTTTGGCGATCTGCCGGGGGCGAAGCAGCAGCGCTATGCCTATCACGACCATCAGACCGGAATAAACCAAGGTGATAATTCCAATAGAAGTCACTTTAAGATCTCCCCGTTAATTGATATAAATTCGACCCTTTAGCTAAGTAGCGCAAAATCCTTTATGGCTAGTCGAGATGGCTGATATCGTTGAGAGTGGTCAACTGGTAGTGGCCTGTAGCATCAACCTCTATCACGCTCATGGCCGTGTTATGCGGATGATAATAGTCATACTGCTCTTTGCTGTTGGCGCACACGTCTTTGCCGTCCATGTGCGTCAAAAAGTAAGTAAAAATACTGCCGTGACCAACAACTAAAATGGTCTGGTCGCTATCTTTGTACCGATCGATAAGACTCCGGATGAAACTAGTAGCCCTCTCTCCGGCTTCATACCAACTTTCACCGCCCTCTGGCTTAAACTCTCCGAATGGCAAACCCGAGGCACGCCAGTCGGCTTGAGGCTCGGAGGCGGGCCGCCCTTCGTATATGCCATAATCGCGCTCCCGCAGTTCGGGAACGGTTTGTATACCTAAGCCGGGGTGGTGCCGAAGAATAATATTCGCCGTTTGCTGAGCTCGAAACAACGGGCTAACAAAAGCAGCGTCGATTTGCTCGTCCTTCAGTTTGTCGGCGAGTCGCTGAGCTTGTTGGCACCCTTCGTTTGAAAGTTTACTTTCGGCGCCTTGCACCAGATCGCTGGTATTCCCCTTAGATTCTCCGTGCCGTACAACGATCAATTTCATCAGCTAGTTAACCTTAGCAATATCTAGGCTCAAATCCAGGTCGGTAGAGAGCTTGTCGTCAAATAGTTTTTGGATCTGGCTGGTGCTGGCGCTGCTCACCACCCTCCAGACCGGTGATAACTTCACCGTGCTGGTCAAACGAGTATTGTTAGTGCCTGGTTGCTTTTCGACCAGCAGCCGATATTGTTGATTGATGCGCTGAGGCAATTTATAACTTATCGCGACTTGCCGACGCTCCTGAGGCGGCACGGTTAGCCAAAAAGCGATCACAGCATTGTTGCCCTCCTCGTAGGCTTCAAAGCTAGTGTTTTCGTCTTGTCCCTGCGCTGATATTATTTCGGCGCCTTTAGGTAGATACAGACGAATGTACTCTTTGTTTATCCCGCTGGTGCCGGTGTGGGCGTAGGCCAACTTAACTGTATCAGTAATACTACCGTCAATATTCACCCGGGCGGTGTGGTCGATTGCCTCGGTTACCTGCTGGCTGGTTTTGGTGCCGCCCAAATTCGATCGGACAACCGCCAGCATATCGACGCCGCTACCTACCGGCAAAGTACCGGCAAAATTAAGACCGGCTATTGCCTGCTCAAGTTTAAGATTCCGGGTATAGACCAAGATATCCTTTTGAGCTAACCAGCCGGCCAATGTCAGCTGAAGTTGCTTCAGCTGGTCTCGGCTGACGCCCATCAACCGCTCGAGCAAAACTGGCGCCAGATCGTTTAGGATCGCCTTGGGGTTAGTTTCCGATCGGTGAGCGGCAATGTCGGTTTGAAGCGCGTCCACTACATTGCCCGAGGTTAGTTGTAAATTACGCGACGGGAGATCGACTGGCCCAAGAATTGCCAATAGATCGCGGAGAATGTCCGGCGTAATCGCGATTATTCCATCGGCTGTCCCCCCACCAGCTTCTTCGTAGAGTTTCTGGAAGGTCCTGGCCGATGACGGAAAGTCAAAATACCAGTTAGCATCCCGTGTGCCCCAAGCCACTTGGCCAGTTTTGGGATCAGTGGCCACAGCCCGAAGCGGCTCCGGGATGTCCAGCGAAGGATTGGGGTTTTGCCCATCGATTCGCTGGGGAATGTCCACCATCATTTCTTCGATCTTGCCCTTGTACAACTTAATGACCGCAAAACTACCGATGAAACCGCCAGTGGCGCGCAATTCATTGTTGTTCTGGTTCAATAAAATATATTGGCGAGGGTTAACGAAACCGAGAGCGGCGGGCAATTCCTGCGCCAGAGTAGTAAAGGTATCTACTAGCCGTTGCAGCTCGGCGGTTTTAACCTGTGCGTTGATCACCGCGGCGCTGTAAGCTGATCCTACGCGATCGGGGTCGATCGACTGAAGTAAGACATCGGCTTTAGCTACCCGCACCGCCGCTCGATCGAACAATTTACTATTACGAGAGAGTAGCCCGACTATCTGCGCCGGCATATCGCTGGCCTTAACTTGCGTGGCAGCAGCCCCGTTGATGTATTGAAGCACCGGCGTGGCGGCATCGATCATGGCAATACCAGCCTGCGATAAGTTGACCCCGCTATCAATTAGTTTCTGGCCGGCTACGATTTGCGAATTACGATCGCCCAGTCCAGAAAGATATAAATTAGTTTGGCCTAATGACAAAACTTCACGCTGGGCGGTGGCGAATAAATTATTGGCAGCTACAAATTGCTCTCTGGCCCCCGCTAAATCCTGCTTAGTTAAAGATGCGGCGGCGCCTTCCAACTTAGTCGCCCCCCGATCGGCCAGATCGGTGACAGAGGTCTTGATACTATCAGCCGCAGGATAAATTAACAGACCGCCGGCATACAATAGTCCAACGGTTCCTAGAATGCCAAACCATCTTAGCCAAAATACCCACGCGGTGGGAGCAACGGTCGGCTGAGCTGCTGCGTCAAATGTCATATTTAAAACATCGCCAGATACTGGGGCGATTTCGGGAAGATCGATCAGGGCTTCTTCCGCAACAGTATCCTCATCGCGCAGCTCCAAATCAATTGGCGTAATCCGATGATAAGTCACCCGAGCCTGAACTCTGGGTTTAAAATAATAATATTGTTTGCTATTCCCCATGATGCGACTTAACTGCCTCTTCAAACACAGCTAGGGTTCCTTCGGCTGCTTTCCGCCAAGTAAAGTGCCGAGCTCTCTCGCAGCCTTTAGCGATCAACTTGAATCGTAGCTCGCGATCGTGCAGTAGATTATGCAGCTGTGTAGCCCACTCCGACACTGCATATGGTTCCAGCACGATGGCCGCATCACCCGCTACCTCGGGAAGTGATGAGGTGTTGCTGGTCACTACCGGACAACCCGCGGCATAGCCCTCCAAGATCATGAGCCCAAACCCCTCGTAAATCGACGGGAAGATGAAAGCTTGAGCCTGGCTGAGCAATGCGATCTTCTCTGCTTCTTTCACCGGCCCAGTAAAAATAATTTGATCACTAAGCCCAAGCTGCTCGATCAATTGGTAAAAATCATCCGCCAACCAGCTTTTACTGTTGGAAATAACCAGCTTGATTGTATCAGAATATTTATCGCGCAATTCGGCCAAGGCCCGGACCGCGGTTACTAAATTTTTTCGTGGGTCGAGACTGCCAATATAGTAAAAGTACTGATCGGGTAGCTTAAACTTGGCACGCACTTCGGCCACAAACTCGGGCGTAGGCGAATTGAAGTATTCCTCCCCCACTCCTTCGTGGATCATCCGAATATTAGTCGGACTGGCAGCCACTAGTCGGATAAGATCCTGCTTGGTATGATACGACACCGCGATCACCCGGTCGGATACCCGCGCTTCTCGCGGATAATTCATTTGCCACTGCCACAACCGCGACGAAAAAGTAAAGTACTGCGGGAATACTAGAAAGATCAGGTCGTGAAAAGTGGTGACCTTAGTACAACGGCGAGAAACCGGCAGCAGCCGCGGCGAGGGCATGAACATAATATCAAGCCCCCCGGCTACCAAGTCTGCTTTTGGCCAATCGAGTGGTTTAAATAGCGCATGGAGCAGCAATGGGAGATTAATCCATTTCAAGCAACGAGCTTCGACATTGGCGTGCTTAAGAAAAGGGTAGTCCTCGGTCAGTTGTCGGAACCTGGCGTCTAAGTC
>JAZDLM010000045.1:0-7249 GCA_043801895.1 bacterium | reverse complement strand
CCCATACTGAGGGGCGGCTGTATATCGTGATGCCCCTCAAGAATTAATCAAACTTTGTCATGAGGGTCACTAGTGTCCGGACTAATCACTTCCGGAACTTAGCGCCTATAGATCTGGGGGATCTTGGGTCGGCCAATATTTTCGTTGGGGGAAACGCTCAGGGCAAAACCAATATTTTAGAGGCGATCTATGCCGCGATGTCCGGCGGTTCGTTTCGGATATCCCAGGATAAATATTTGGTCCAGATTGGTGAAGTTGACGCGCAAGTATTTGTGGAAATGACTACCGATCGCGGGCAAGAAAAATTTGTGCAGCTATTTTGGGGCGAAAATAATGGCAAAGCTTTCGGGCTGACAGTAAAAGTTAACGGAGTGTTGTCGAATCGTCTGGAGTTGATCAGAAGTTTTCCGGCGGTGATTTTCTCTCCGGAAGACATCGATTTGCTGCGGCTGAGTGCTTCGCATCGGCGGCGATTTATGAACTTGGCCATCGGACGAAGCAACCCCAGTTATGTCCAAGACTTGATTGACTACAACCGGATCCGGATGCAGCGCAACCAACTCTTATTACTAGTGAAGCAAGGGCGAGCCAGCGCTGATGAGTTAGATGTTTGGGATGAGAAGATGAGCGAAGTAGGTGCGCAGCTGGTGCGGGCGCGCTTTGAATTTATGGGTAAGCTGGCTGAACAAACTACCAAATATTATCAGCTAGTCGCGGGCGAAAATGGTCGTTTGGAAGTGCATTATTTCCCCAGCATCAATGAAGACCAGCGAGGGTACCTAGAAGCGCTGCGTAGACTCCGCAGTTTGGATATTGCTCGAGCGGCCACTACTCGCGGGGCACACCGAGATGACATTAGCATGGCGATTAATGGTCAGGATGTGAGATTTGCGGCGTCACGCGGAGAATTCCGGAGCGCGGTGCTGGCATTGAAATTCGCCGAAGCGGCTTATTTGCGAGAGAAAGGGGGAGAGGACCCAGTTTACCTGCTGGACGACGCTTTTTCGGAATTGGACGAGCAGCGACAGCAAGCGCTAGCCGATGTGTTGCGAGGCACCCAGTCTTTTATTACCACTCACGATACTGCCACCGCCAAACTATTCAAAGAGCCGAGAGTATTTGATGTAGAGAAAGGGGGAGTCAAAAACTATGTGGCGGTTGCTTAAAGATATTCTGCCTAAACGAGGCGTTCGGCCATCCGTCGCTGAACCGGATAGTCGAATGGTTTGCCAACTTTGGCAGAAGTATGCCGGCAAGGCATTTTTGTCGAGGGTGTCTGCCAATAACGAGGCGGTCGGATTTCGCGACGGTACCTTGGTGGTTTCGGTATCTGACTCTCTTGTCGCCGATGAGGTGCGCGCGCAGCAACACAAAATAGCCAGCCAGATCAATCGAGAACTGGGGCGGACGGCTGTGAATCGAATTGTGGTCAGGGGATAGGCCTCTCGGCTTCACTGAGGTCTTCGACGGGGTTTTGACAATCCCAAGCCTCGGGAGTAGACTCGGCTCAACCTGTAGCTGGAGGCTTAGAGTGGCACAAGAATGGACGAAGCCAAAGCTTAACATCGAGGAAGGCCAAGACCACACCCTCGTAGAGAACCAGAGGTTCTGGGCGGGAAAAGCCCGGCGTTTCGCCCGGGACTGCGGAGACCCCAACCCGCTTCATCAACGGGAGTGCCCCATAGTTCCCACCGGGATGGTGGTGCAATGGATCCTGGGGCATCTCTACCGTTTTCTGACCGAGAACATCGGCTCCGACTACAACCACAGCATTGTGGTAACCTTCCAGGCCGGCTCGCTCAAGGGGGCATTAGTAGCCGCCGACCAATACCGCTATAAGCTGGTGGTATCGGTCGAGAATATCGAGCTAGAGGGCTATACAGCGACGATGCGGCTCCGAGTGTATGTCGAGGGGACAGTCCGGGGCGATCGGATATTCTCGGCGTACGAGGGGACGATAGTGGGGCAATCTTCGCTTGTGCCTGCGCGCAAGGCCAAATTGCTCCAGTAAAAGGCGCAGGCAGCGCCACCCAATAAATAGCCGATTACCTTTGTGCCGTCGGACTCCTCCCTAGCCAGCCCAGAGCTGGCGGGGAGGTTTTTTTATTTCTGACAAACCGGGCAGAAGTGTGTCCCTCTCCCGTTCAAACGAATTTTTTTAACAGTGCCTTTACAGCCGCCACGACAGGGTAGCCCCCCGCGTTCATAGACGGTGAGGTATTTTTGCATCTGACCCATTGAACCCTCCGGGGTACGGTGGGTGTTGATGCTAGTGCCGGAATATTTGATGCCCTTGGTCAAAACTTTTTTAATTGCTGAATGAAGTTTGGTGGTGTCGGCTTTGGTGATGGTTTTTCCAAGACGGGTGGGTTTGATACCGGCATAAAAAAGAGCCTCGTCGGAATAGATGTTGCCGATGCCGGTGACGAGTGATTGGTCTAGAATAATGGCTTTGATGTTACTCTTGGGGCGACGCCTAGTGGCGGCATATAAAAAAGCGGGAGTGAAGTTTTTGTCAAAAGGTTCTATACCAAGTTTGGAAAAGAATTTGTCTTTTGAAACTTCGGAGGTGGGAGTGAGCTTGACCCAGCCAAACCGGCGTTGATCGTTGAAGTAGAGAAAGTTGGACGAGTGGTTAGCGGATAGCGGTGAGCGGTTAGGGAATAACTAAAAGATGAATCGAGTGTGTTTGGAGGGCATTTGTTCAATAAAGTTTTTGTCGGGGTGGCCGTAGTTGAGCCTGCCGTCATTCTGGGGAGGAACGACTCCAGAATCTTTTATACGATCCTGGACTATGCCAGGATGACGAGGAGAGTTGGGAATATATATAAGTTGGCCGGTCATCTTAAGGTGAATAAGCAAAGACAAAGGAAGCCCCTCGGTCCCTCGGGATGACAAATCAATGATGATGCTCTTGCCGCGGCGAGAGATTTTTTTGATGGTGTGCCCTAGGATTTCTTTGGGCATAGGGTAGACGGTTTTGCCGCCGACCCTTTTGGGCTTGGTCAGTTTGGGATTCCACAAAAAGCTCTTGGCCGAGAGGATTTCAATAGCTTTGATTTTCTGCCCGGCGATGTGTCGGGAGAGCCCGCGGACAACGGTTTCGACTTCCGGGAGTTCGGGCATAAAGATAATTAAGAATGAAGAATGCCAAATTACAATTAACGCATTTGGAGGGTTTCGAAGCGGGGTTCGGATATGAGGATAACGAAGAATGAAGCCCTCCTTCGCATGAAGCTACGGAAGGGTCTGCGAAATGAAGAATGCCGAGTGAAAAAAGGGGAAGGGACCGATTTGTGATAGTTCGAATGGGCTAAGTGGCTTGGGCTACAACTAATAATCTTTTGTTCTTTTGTCTCGGGTGAACGGACTTGATCGTCCTACTCTCTAGGATACTATATCCGGCATCTCGAATGGTCTGCAGTGTTTCGACTATGCTATGCGGTCGCTTGTCGGAGAAGAATGGGGGAAGACCATAGTTAACCACGTTGTTGATAAACAACAGGCCGCCTGGTTTTATAAAACCTTTTAACGTCAGCAAGAAAAGTCGGTAGTCGATGTAGTTTAATACGTGGGAAGCCACCACTGCGTCGAAGCGGATGCTCTTAGTCTTGAATTTAAGAAAGCGTTTTAGTGTTTCCATCTTCAATCTCAAGGCCGAGATTCCCTCGACCTTATTTAAATCGCAATAGATAGGAGCGGTACCGGGATACTGCCTGGGGAGCCACTTGAGCACGTGTCGGTCATTCTCCCAGTAGAAGATTCGGCCCTTGGGGAATTCCTTGGGCGTAATCAATGGATTAAAGAATGGCCCGACCTCCAATAGGTTGGTCCCCAGTCGGTTCTTGTATTTTTGGATCAGCGGCCAGAGCTGTCGGCTGCCGGCGATCATTCTTTTTCGGGCAGGCAGGTCGAAATCGCTGCCATAGGGATTATCATTTAGGGGCCACCCAGGCCAGTCATAATCTGAAGTGGTTTTGGGCATGGCTTAGCGTAATTTAGCAATTAAGCAATTCGCCAATTGAGCAAAAAAGAGGCTAATATTCGACAACAGTATTGCTAAGGGCGGACTGGACAACGACCTTGCCGGTGCCGGGGACGACAGAGCCGATGAGCTGTCCGCCGGTTTGGGAGAGGGCAATCTCGAGGTCTTTCGGGGCGACAGCGATAATAAAGCCGATACCGCAGTTGAAGGTCTTGTACATTTCCTCGTCAGTCACACCTCTAGCGTATATTTCATAAAAAATGGGTTGGGGTTTGAGAGAGTGAGTGTCGGTGATAATGGCGTTAGCCCCATCCAGCCGGCCTTTAAGTTTAGCGAAAGCTCCGCCGGTGATGTGCATCATTCCGTGGATATCGACAAGGGATTTTAATTTCAGAATAGTGTCTAAATAAATGACGGTGGGGCGGGTGAAGTCATCGCGCATTTCTGGTCCAAAAAGTTGGCGGACTTTGGTGAAGCCGTTGGAGTGGATGCCGTTGCTGGGCAGACCGATGAGCTGGTCGCCGATCTGGAATTGATTGGGACGGATGGTATCAACGACGCCGGTCATTGAGATGCTCAACTCCATTCCGTCGAGGTTGGTCTGGATTGAGGTCTCGCCGCCGGTGATGGCGATTTGGCGTTGGCGGCATTTGTCGGCGAGGGCGGTGACGATGGCTAAAATTGCCGAGTGATCGTCAGTTGGGATGATGATGTGGTTTTGGATTTTGTATGGGACCGCGCCCATTATCGCGAGGTCATTGAGGTTCATTGCGAGTGCGTCAACGGCGGCACTCTGAAAAGTTTTAGCGCGCCAATGGTACCAGCCCTTGCTGCCAATGCCGTCGGTGTGATCGACCTCCGAGAAGGCGTGTCGGGGATGAATGATTTGATAAGTGCCGGCGGTAATGCTGGCGTAGGGTGTATTCCAAGTCGAACGTATCAGCTCTACGAGCTGATGTTTGTAGGGCTTGGTGGTGTCGTATGCAGGCGTCTGAGTTGGCATTAGATTTTCTTCGTCTCTCCCCAGTTGGTGCCGGATTCGATGTCGACATGGATGGGGACGTCTAGCTGATATACGTTTTCCATTTTGTCTTTGACCAGTTTCCCGACCTTTTTGATATCTTTGGTTGGGACTTCCAGCACTAGCTCATCGTGAACTTGAAGAAGCATCCGGCTGTTTTTGCTCACTTTGGGAAGTTCTTTTGCGATGTTAATCATCGCGGCTTTCAGGAGATCAGCGGCGGTACCCTGAACCGGCATATTGATAGCAGCCCGCGCAGCAGCGGCACGGACTGATGGAACTTTGGAGCGGATTTCGGGAATGTAGCGGCGACGGCCGAACAGACTCTCAACATAGCCATGCGTCTTGGCATAGGCAGCGGTATCTTCCATATATTGTTTGATCTCCGGATGAAGCTCGAAATATTTATGAATGTAGCTGGTCGCCTGATGAATAGTCATATTGGTGCGGGCGGCGAGACCATAAGGGGAGACGCCATAGATGATGCCGAAGTTGATGACCTTGGCATTGCGGCGCATTTCTTTGGTGACATCTTTTAGTTTGATGCCGTTGACTTCGGCAGCGACGGTGGTGTGGATATCTTCGCCCTTGTTGAAAACCTTTATCATCCGGATATCATGGGCAAGGGAGGCGATGACCCGAAGCTCAATTTGGGAATAGTCGGCGGCGATCAGGCGAAAACCCTTGGGAGCAATAAACGCCTTGCGGATTTCCGCACCTAGGTCGCTCCTGATAGGAATGTTTTGGAGGTTGGGGTCTTTGGAAGACAGTCTGCCAGTCGAAGTATCCTGTGCGTAGGTAGTGTGGATGCGGTTGTCTTTGTCCGCCAGTTTCGGCAAGGTTTCGAGGTAGGTGTTGCGGAGTTTTTCCAACTGACGGAACTCCAAAATGTGTTTGATGACGGGATGTTCACGGTAGATTTTTTCAAGTTCCGAGACGGCAGTGGAATAGCTTTTCTTGGTTTTGGCGATACCTAGGGTTAAGAGTTTTAATTCTTTGAACAAAAAGTCAGCCAGCTGGATGGGGGAGCCGATGTTGAAATCCTTTTTGGAATACTTGTGGATATTTCGTTCGAGTTTGGTGATGCGCCCAGATATCTGCTGATTCATTTTGTTCAGCAGTTTGATATCCAACAAAATACCCGCCCGCTCCATTTTGCGTAAGACGGGATCGAGTTTTTTGTCGAGGTCTTTTATGAACTTTCTTTGTCCCGCCATCTTGCCTTTGGCAAATGGCGGGACCTTATTAAAAAAAGATGGTTGCCCTCCTGGGGACAGCGTGCCGTTGGGGATTTTTTCGTAGAGGGTTTTAAAGCCCAATCGACGGAAAAGCTCGAAGACCCGGGCTTTGTCGAAAGCGATAGCCTCGGCTTTTTCAAGATCGAGTTTGATGGGGATGGAAGTATGGATAGTTGCTAACCCTTGGCTTTGGATGGCCTGTTTTTCGTGCTTTCTAAGTTTCTCGGCGACGGGGGCGGGGAGCTTGTCCAAATTCTTGTAGATCTTTTCTATGCTTCCAAATCGTTGGAGAAGTTTTAGAGCGGTGATCTCTCCGATGCCCGGCACGCCGGGGATGTTGTCGGACGGATCACCGCGGAGACCCTTGAAGTCGATGACTTGGTCGGGGCGGATACCTTTAATTTTTAAGACCTCTTCGGGGGTATAGACAACAATGTCCGAAAAACTTTTGCGAGGAGCGTAAACGAAAGTATGGTCGTTAACCAACTGCAGAGCATCCATGTCCCCGGTGGCGATGTAAGCGTCGATGCTACTCGGAGCTTGCTTGGCCAATGTGCCAATAATATCGTCGGCCTCGAAGCCATCTTTCAGAAAGACCGGCACATTGAAACTGTCGAGTAGGGCTTGGGTTTCGGGGATTTGGTCGTAGAGTTCCTGCGGAGCCTTGATTCGGGTAGCCTTGTATTCAACATATTCTTTGTGACGAAAGGTCGGGGCTTCGGTATCGAAAGCTACAGCGATGTAGTCAGGTTTGAGCTTGGTGTAGATATTCAGAAGCATTACGGCGAAGCCGTAAATGGCGCCGGTGGGCTGGCCAGAGGGGGAAGTAAGATTAGCGCGGGAGAAAGCGTGGAAAGCGCGGTGGACTAAAGAATTGCCGTCTATTAGAACTAGTTTTTTACGATTTGCCATGAATCCATTATAACCCTTTGACCGGCTGATACCGGCCGCCCTTTTTGCCACCCATTTTGCTTAAGTTTTTGAGCGCGAAACGGCGCTCAACCC
>JAZDLM010000059.1:0-2416 GCA_043801895.1 bacterium | reverse complement strand
ACAGCGACGAGCTACCAGTTCAATATCGGCAAATAAAAGAAGACTTCGTGCTATGAGAACAAAACTTTCTTATCAAAAAGGTTCATCGGCAGTTGAGTTCGCACTCGTTTTGCCGCTATTGATGATAATCAGCTTCGGGATTATCGAGTTTGGCGCGTACCTGTATAATCAACAGGTTCTTACCAATGCCAGCCGGGAAGGGGCCAGAGCCGGGATTGTGGCCAGCGGGCCGCGGGTTAGCGATACCGCTATAGGCGTTATCGTTAATAATTATGCCAAGGGACATTTAGTGACGTTCGGCACTGCAAATGATCCAGTGACCAACGTAACCGGCTATTCGGCTACGGCGGCTTTCAGCGATCCCCTGACGGTCCAGGTAACCTATAATTATTCTTTTCTTGTCATACCGAATTTAATCGCGAGCATTACCCGACTAACCCCAATGAAAGCGGTAGCTGTTATGAGGTATGAATAAGACTTTTTGGGAACAGGAAGAATATGAAAAAGCCATACGCTGTGCCTGTGCATTTAAGGGGAAATAAAGGAATCGTTGCCGTTTATGTCGCCCTGGGGCTCGTCGTTTTTATCGGTTTCGCGGCGCTTGCCGTTGATGTGGGATACCTAATGGTCAGTAAAAACGAGCTTCAGAATGCCGCCGATGCCGCAGCGCTGGCCGCAACCAGACATTTGGGCGTTATTTACGAGCCCCTCTCATACTCGGATCAGCATGCTTATGTCTGCAACCCGGGTGATATCGTACCCATCGCCCAGGCAACGGCTGCGAGCAATAAGGCTGCAGGTCAGTCCGTCCTCGTTCAAGGCGCAGATGTTGTTATTGGAAAGTGGGATGGAGTTGCAAAGACACTAACCGAAACGCTTAACCAGCCGAATGCCGTCCGAGTTAATGCTCGAAGAGATACAACTGTGGGCACGGGCATAGGCACTTTTTTCGCCCGGATTTTCAATATCAATGAAGTGTCTGTGACGGCCACCGCCACGGCAGCCCTAACGGGCTCATCAAGCATAAAAGAGGGTGAACTAAATCTCCCCATAGGTATCTCAGAAACTTGGTTCAAATATAGTTGCACGCCGGGCCAAAATATTACGTTCTATCCTACAACCGATAGTTGTGCAGGATGGACGAATTGGACCGATGCTAAAAACGATAAAGTAAGTGATCCTGACCTCAAAAATGAGATTTTTCCAGGACTGATTGACGGGACCCTTGAAGCGGCAGCGGCAACACTTAATGAAACAGAGTGGTGGTTTAGTGGTGGTAATTTAAGCAAACCGACATGGGTAAAGTTCAACGAACTATTTCAAATGAAGAAGGATCCAGATAGCGGTGAATGGGAAACCAAAGTTGTTCTTTATTCTTTTTCAAAAGATTCTATTGATTCTTGCCAAAATCCTAATCCAAGTGATGGTCCTTTACCTATAGTAGGTTTTGCATCATTCATACTTAGAGAAGTTGTAGTTCCGCCTTCTCTGCCTGGCGGAGAGCCGCAAAAATCAATTGTGGGGAGCCTCGAGTGTTCGAGCGTAGCTGCTGGAAGAGGCAGCGGTGTAAATTACGGGACCATGGGAAGCATCCCGGGACTGGTAAAATAACTTGATGCGGCAAGGACGTCAATGGAATTGATAAAATTGAAAGTTCGACTGCAGATCAGGGATGAAAACGTCCGCCAGGAGATGAACCGGATCATAGCAGCGGCGGAGGGTTTCGGCATCTATGGGGCCGCCGATGCGGGTCCGGCCGATCTGCTCATCCTGCAACTCGGGGACCATCCGGAAGAGGAAATTAAACAGGCCCGGCAGGCCGTCGATACGGGAATCGTCAAAGAAGTCTTTCTGACCTCGAAACTCATGCAGCCAGAGATGCTGATCGAGGCCATGCGGGCGGGGGTGAAGGAATTTTTCGCCCAGCCCATACACGCCGATGAGGTAAAAAGAGCCCTCCGGAATCTCAGCGAGCGGTTGGCGTCGCGAAGATCGACGCAGACCGGGAGTCCGACAAAGCAGGGCAGGATAATCGGCGTGGTCGGCAGCAAGGGGGGCGTCGGTACGACGACGGTGGCCGTGAACCTGGCCACGAGCTTAGCCGAAGCGGATCGCAATACAATGGTGGCCCTGATCGACATGAATCTGCTCTTCGGCGAAATTCCGCTGTTTCTCAGCATCGAATCGGCCTTCGACTGGATGGGGGTGGCGAAAAATATCACGCGGATCGACAGCACCTACCTCTTGAGCGTGATGTCCCGGCATGCCTCGGGGATCCATATCCTCCCCTCCCCCGCGAAGGTGCAAGACGAGTTCCGCGTAACTCCCGAGGTCATCGAGGCCCTGCTGGGGCAGATGAAATCCATGTTCGACTTTATCGTGATCGACAGCGGGCAGGTGCTGGACGATATATCGA
>JAZDLM010000058.1:0-4787 GCA_043801895.1 bacterium | reverse complement strand
ATGGTGCGGGAGAGTTTTAATATTCGAGTATAACTACGCGGGGATAAATAATAGGCAGCTACCGCGCGGGCCAATAGTTCTTCGCTATCGGTATCCAGCCAACAATGGGATTTTAATTCCTCGGTAGTCATCTCAGCGTTGGTAGCGGTTGGACCGTCGGCAAATCGCTCGGCTTGTTTCTGGCGAGCAATGACTACTCGATTACGAATAGTGAGAGAATCTTCACTGGCGGTAAAATTACGCAATTTGGCGTATTCTACCCGCGGGACATCGATGTGGATATCGATTCGATCTAGTAATGGACCAGAAATTTTTCTAGAATAATTTTCGATTTGCCCAGCGGTGCAAGTACAAGGTTTATCCGGGTCGTTATAGTAGCCACACGGGCAGGGATTTTTAGCAGCAACTAACATAAATCGAGCCGGGAAAGATAGTTTGCCCGCCGCACGAGCGATGTGTACTTGTCCTTCTTCCAGCGGCTGGCGCAATACCTCTAAGACTTGTCTGGGAAACTCCGGCAATTCGTCTAGGAATAAAACCCCGCGATGGGCTAGTGAGATTTCTCCCGGCTGGGGCCAATTACCTCCACCGACCAGCGCCACATATGAAGCGGTGTGGTGGGGGCTGCGAAATGGCCGACGAGTCACTACGCCGGCACTTCCCAATAATCCCGATACACTATAGATGTTCGTGATCTCCAATATCTCACTTGAAGACATAGGCGGTAAGATTCCCGAGAATGCTTGCGCCAGCATAGTTTTACCCGATCCGGGCGGGCCAGTCATCAGGATGTTGTGCCCGCCGGCGGCCGCAATTTCCAGCGCTCGCTTGGCCTGTTCTTGTCCGGCAATATTGCGCATATCGTTGACTGGCGTCGGCGCGTCGGCGACCAATGCTTCATGTGGTCGGGGGAGAATTAATCTCTCGCCGCGCAAATGGAAAATCACATCTTTCAAATTGCCGATCGGGTACACCGTCAAGCTGCTCACCGCGGCAGCCTCGCGAGCGTTGATCGTGGGGAGATACAACGGGCTGCTCAGCTCTTTGGCCAGCGTTGCCACTGCGATAATGCCATTGGTGTGCCGGAGGTCGCCGTTGAGGGCCAGTTCGCCAATAAACAGGGCGCTCTCATCGTCTAGCTCAAGCTGCTGGGAGGCAACTAGTAGTCCAATGGCGATCGGCAAGTCGTAGGCCGGGCCAACTTTTTTTACATCGGCCGGCGCCAGATTAACCGTGATCCGTCTATCTGGCATGCGCATGCCAGAATTTTTTATGGCGGCACGAACCCGCTCCTTTGATTCTTCTACCGCTTTGTCCGGCAACCCCACTATCTTGAAAGTCGGCAGACCATTGCTAATATCCACCTCCACATCGATCGGGGTGGCAGTTAAACCAACTATCGCGGCGCTTTTGATTTTGGCCAATGCCATGATGGTTTTATTGTAAACGAAAGACCCGCCTCTGCCAGCGAGCCTCTTCGCGGTCAATTTATTAATTAAGGGTTCTGGGTACGGGCACGGAAGCCTTTCCACTACTACTCGGCTGGGCAGTCTTTTGCGCTTCGCGGATCCAGGCCGGCGTTTCAAACATCCAAGTACTCCCAGCTTTACCGATGCCAGACAATTTATTTAACAAACTTTGGTCGTTGGCGACTTGATTGATCGCCGAGGGGCTTACTGTCGCGTACACCGTCCCGCTAGTGTCGTAATGGATACCCAAATCGAATGGGAGGTTGGCATCTTTGGCAGCCTGAAGAATTTTTAGCACCAGGTCATCTTTTTGGCGGAAGACGAGGTTATTTTTTGCCGAGGTTAATTTGCTCTTGAGACTGGCAATAGTATTGGTCGGGCCAACATTGAGCCCAATGGAGCTGGTGCAGCGAGTCTGGCCCGAACTACTATCGGGTCCGGCGTTGCACTCAACCGCTCTGCCGGCAGTGTCTTCGTCGAGCCCCACAAACTGGTTGCTATCCATGCCTTCTAAACCGGCCAGCACATCCGTGACCCTCTCTTTCAATTCTTTGTAATAAGCCAGCCGCTCCTTCAACGCGCTAGCGACGCTGACACCCTGACTGGTCTCGTCCACCGCCGCATATGACGGGGAGAAGAACGAGCTTAGCAGTGAGCTGATCGAAGCGGCGTTTTTATCGAGATTAACCTCGGTTCCGGTTAAGCCACGCGACCGGGTCTCGAAGTAAATGATTTGAATATTATCGAACTCCTTTGGCTGCCCCACGATATACACTGTGGTATCCGATCCGTAGAATGTACCACTCTTATATTCTTTAGATGTCCAGTTCTGGTAGATGATGGTAACCCGCTCGTTACCCGTGCCAGCATCAGCCGGCATCAACAAACTTTTGCCCTTAAGTACAAGCAGATGGTAGTTGTTGTAATCTTGCACCGAATAGCCATTGAGAATCGGGCGGCTGGAGGTTTGTTTAACCCCCACCGAAGCGCCCTTGGTAGTGCTGGCCTCACCCCGATCTTTTGACTGGAAAGTGATCTTAGCGATCGTGCGGCTGTAGCCAGTAGGAGGGAAGCCAGTCAGGCTGGTATCGGTGCCAAAGAATTGAGTGTCGGCAAGGGCGTCCTTTTTGCCGTCGGTGTATGTCACTACGATCGAACTGCCCGGTTCCGGGGCAAAGGTGGTGTCAGCCTTGAGCTTATTCGGGTTGAAATTGACCCCGGTCAGGTCGATCTGCAACTCTTTCGACAACTCGTAGCGGGTAGCTTTATACTCTGTAATCACTGGCTCGTCCGAGATAATGGGAGAGGTGGTTTTCCCGCTGCTGGCAGGCAACAAGTTTCTAGTCGAACCAAGTCCTCGGTTGGCCGTAATGAATAAGATGTAGTCAATTTTCTTTGTGGTTGCGTCAAAGTAGCCGGTCATCTCCGTATCGGTGCCATAGAACTGTTGGTCGTTTAGAGAGGAATCGCTCCCGTCTTTGTACCGAATGAAAATACTCGAACCGGCCTCCGGCGCGAAGGTGGTATCGGTGAGCGATTTATCCGGGTTAAAGTTCTTCCCCACGATATCAATTTGAGTGGGCTGGCCATCTCGCAGAGTAATTCGGTAGCCGGTCAGCTCGGGCATCTTCAGGGGCAGAGCGGTTAAATTCTTGGTCGTGGTGGACTTGCCGCGCTCCTTTGATTGGAAGGTGACCCGTTTAACAATTTCGGTATAGTCCTTGGTGTAGCCGGTCATCTGAGTATCGGTACCATAGAACTGTTGGTCGGTTAGGGTGCGTTGGCTGCCATCGGTGTATTCAATGACGATTTCCGAGCCCGTCTCCGGCGCAAAGGTAGTGTCGGTCTTGAGTTTGTCCGGGTGGAAATTGTCCCCAAAAATATCGATCTGAATTTCTTTGCTGATCGAGTATTTTTTTATGCTGTAAGAGTCCAATTCAGGCGCTGGAGCGATCTTTTGTCCGGTCAGTTTCGCCCAGCCATTTTTTATCCAATTGCCGATCGAGCTGGGGATTGAGCTAACCCAGTTAGTAGTTTTTTGCCACCACGACGATGGCTTGGTTGGAACGGTAGTCGTCGACTCCTCTGGGGTAGTTGAGGTTGGCTCCTCGACCGGCTGGGTATTATCTACTGTTGTATTATCGATTGGCTGTTCTGTGGTGGGAAGGCTAGTGTCTACGGTATCGTTGCCAGTAATTTCATCCGAGTCGCTGGGTAGCTGGTTGGTGGGCTGATTAACGGATGAGCCCGGCTTCGGCAGGGTAACGATCTGCCCGCTTTCTAAGATTCCCGCGCTATCGGATAACAACTGGCCGAGGATATTGTTTAGGTCAACTGAGGGAGCAATGGTAGTACCGGTTTCTTCGGCCACTAAACTCTCTGCTTTTTGGACTAACGCCTCGGTGTCCTGCAGCCATTTGGTTTGGGTGAGGATCGGATCGGTTGACACTCGCCGATACATATCGGCAAAGGTGGCCAATACCAGGGTATCGGGATCATTATTGAAATGCATCGTCCCGGTGTAGTCGATATAGGTGCCGGCCTGCGATGCGGGGGAGTAGCTTTTGACCGCCGCATAGATCAGCAGTCCGGCCACGGCGAAAGCCGAGATCATGATGATAGGGTGGTATATCGAAATTACTCCTTGGGCTTTGATGCGTCTGGCCATAGTTGTGCGATTAGCTAGTAAAAACGCCCTTATTATATCAGGCGAGAGCCCAAGTTGAGTATGGGTACTCGAGGGAGAGGCATGTTATGCTTGAGCTGTCCGAAAGGACGCCACTAAATGTTAGTCTAGAGGAGGCTGATATGGGTGGAAATGTAGTCTTTTGTGGCGGTACCCAGAACTAGGCACAAGTCCGACAGCCGGTTCGAGGCACCTGACCACGACGCCCTCGGGCTTATCCGAGGGCTTTTTCTTGCTATACTTAAACTGTCCGTACTGGACAACCCCCTGGGAGGGTGCACCAAAATCAAAAGAGGAGGCTTGTGCCTATGCGCGACCTTACTATCGAGGTCGTCAATGGTGTGTTGTGCTAAGCGCAAGAAGAACAAGCTAGCAGGTCGCTGGGGAGACCTACCCCAGTACACACCGAAGACGAACACGACCCGTGGACTCGAGCGGGACGGACAAGACTCTCAGGCCGGGGGCTTAAAGCCCCCGGCGCCTTTTTAATATGCTGGATTTAGTCGAGCGTACAACTGCTCCACCATTTTTTCGTCAGTCAGAAGTTCCGGCTGCCAGCCGGCTTTCACCGGAATAATTTCATATTCAACCTTGTGTGGAGTAGTTAATTTAAATTTTGCTAAAAAGCTATT
>JAZDLM010000028.1:0-13963 GCA_043801895.1 bacterium | reverse complement strand
GATCGTCGAGTTAGATCGGATTGCCCAAGCCATGACCGACTCGTTTAATCCGATAGAGAAAACTGCCTACCTTCTGGGTAAACCGATGAGGCCCGAGGTGGTCCGGGAAAAGCTTCGGCAGGCCATAGAAGCTATTGGCTTTGAGTCGGCGTTCGTTGAACGAGCTATTGAACAATTAGAATATCAGTTAGCCGCTTATGATAAGAAAGGCGTAGTCCCCGCGGCTCGACAATTAAAAAAGCTCTTGGGTTATTTCCAAAAGCTCCAAGCGCAGCTTATCGCCAATGAAAAAACGGCGACCGATTCATTGTCAGTCGCCGCTAAGCCCGTTCGGTTCACTGAGATCGGCTGGGCTTAAACTTACTCTCGCCGTCAGTCTTCACCACTCCCCTCGTACACCCGAGGCGGAATCTTGGTAAACTCCACCCGGTTTTGCCTTCGATGTTGGGGGCCACGCCCCAGCAAACGGAGACAGAATAGGTGCAAGCCCCTGAGTTGAGCCCTCAGGAGACAGAGAAAGATCTTCATCGCCTTCCTGGGATTGGCCTCCTCTAGCCCGATCAATCCGAGCCAAAGGCACGATACAGCAAGGCTGCCATCCAGTCAATAGACAGCCATATTTACCTTTACCTCGTTAGAAGTAGGCTGGCTCTCGCCAGCCGTTAGTTCTAATGGGGTTTTACAAATGGGAATAACACCGCTTCGCGGATGGAGTCAGTATTGGTGAGAACTGCTAGCAATCTTTCAATCCCCATTCCCCAACCCGCTGTGGGCGGCATTCCGTATTCTAGCGCTTTGATAAAATCTTCATCCATTGAATGCGCCTCGGTATCACCTTCTTTTTTTAGTTTGACTTGAGCCTTAAATCTCTCCTTCTGGTCAATCGGGTCATTCAGTTCGGAAAAGGCATTCACAATTTCCATACCAGCCACAACCAACTGAAATCGCTGAACCTTGCTCGGGTCATCGGTCTTCTTTTTAGCCAACGGCGAAAGGTCGAACGGATGATCGACCAAAAATAACGGATTGATTAGCCTTGGTCTGGCAGTTTCTTTATACAATTCATCGATCAGCTTTCCCCGTCCCGCACGGCCTGCATAATTTAACTTGATCTTTTTCTTCTTTATTTCCGCCTGCAGTTTGTCCGCTGTCGGGAACCTACCAATATCAATACCGGCAAATTGTTTAATTAATTCACGAAAAGTTTTTCTCGGCCAGGGAGTTTTAAAATCAAGTGTCTTACTGCCATATTTCACTTTGGTCGTACCCAGTGTCTTTTTCAAAACATCCACAAACATCTGCTCCGTCATTTTCATTAAATCTTCATAAGTGGCATACGCCTGATAAAACTCCAACATTGTAAAGTCCTGAAGATGTTGGGTCGAGACGCCTTCGTTCCTGAATACTCGGGCGAATTCAAATACTCGTTCAAATCCCCCAACTATCAATCGCTTCAAATACAACTCAGGCGCGATCCGCAGATAAACATCAGAGTCGGTGGCATGATAGTGAGTTTTAAATGGAGTTGCTAGTGCTCCGCCCGGCAGCGGTTGCAATGCCGGTGTATCCACTTCGATAAAATCTTTCTTTAGTAAAAACTCTCTGATCGCCTGTACCAAATTGTGTCGGACAACAAATCTCTCTTTGATTTCCGGATTAAATAACAAATCCAAATACCTTTGCCTAAATCTGGTTTCCTGTTCCGTGAGTCCGTGCCATTTTTCCGGCAACGGCCGAAGACTTTTTGAAAGTAAAGTAAGCCTACCCACCAACAAAGTTTTTTCTCCCTTTTTGGTGATCATGGCCGTACCGCGCAGTTGCAGGATGTCACCGATATCGATCAACTCCAAGTCGCGGTAGGCCCTATCGCCCAATAAATCTTTTTTGAATAAGATCTGAACTTCGCCAGAAAAATCTTTGATCAGCCCAAAAGTTAGCCCGCCAAATTCTCGTTTGGCCATCAGCCGACCGGCAATTGTGGCGGCTTTGACTTTCTTAAACTGTGAAAACTTATTTAAGAATCCAGCTATCAAAACTGTCCGATGGGATTCGGCTGGATACGGATCGATCCCCTTCTCGCGTAACTGTTTGAGCTTATCGAGGCGGAAGGAAATTATTTGGTCTAGGCTTTCCATAGCCTCTTGATTATATCAGATAAAAAACCGGGCGACCGCAGTCGCCCGACTCACTAACCAGCTAAGATGCCTCCGGTGCAAAGTAGTTAGCTCTTACGAGGCAAGCCGATCGCACTTCTGATGTGCCGCTCAACCTTCTCGACCACTGTCAAGTCGGTCGGGGGCAGCTCTTCGGCTGTGCCCTGGAACAGCACGAAGAGGATCGGCCGGTTGGATATCTGCAGGTTATCCACCTGTGTCTCCACCCGGAATTCACGCGATGTCAGCCGAGGACGCTCAACCGTGTTGGTCTTGTCTTCCCACCACTCTCGGCGCTGTTCCTCGATCCCTCTTAACACCTCTTCGGTCACATACTTCGGCAGCAGCTTTAGCGTAACTGCCAGCCGGAGTAGGTACGACCGAGGGATCTCGATCGGCGCTATCAGCCCGTCGCCAGTTGTAATGAGCAGCTGGCGACTGGGACGGCTGGGGGGCTCGATGACACACTCGAAGTAGCTAGAGCACCGCCATCCGACTTCGAGACCCAAATCGCGTCCCGCCTGCCAGATCCAATCCGCGCCTGCCCGAGTCGGGCGGTCGTTGTCGAATAAGCCGCCCTTCACCAGAAGACTAGTCCGCATTGTCTCATCCATCCTTTTGTTGTTCTTGGTTCGCCACAACTAAAGGGCTAGCTATGGTCAAGGGTCCTTTGTACTCCTATCTCCCTCGATTGTCAACAAAAAACCGCCCTCAGGGCGGACAAAAACTTTAGGAGCTTAAGCCGACCAACTTTTAGCCGACTTGCACTACTTTGTATTCTCGATCGCCATCAGGAGTTTTTAGGGTCACCAGCTCGCCCGTCCGACGACCGAGCAATGCTTGCCCTAGCGGCGACTCATTAGAAATCTTCCCCTCTTCCGGGCTAGCCTCATTAGAGCCAGTCAAATAATAGGTCAATTGGCGACCATTACCTTCCACTACTACGGTCGAGCCGACCGTCACTTCGCCATCCCCCCGCGAGGAGCTGTCATCGATAACCCTGGCCATCTTGAGCGTAGTTTCGATCTCTTCGATCCTCCCCTCCGTAAAGGATTGTTTGGTGCGTGCTTCCTGGTATTCCGCGTTTTCTGACAAGTCGCCAAATTCACGCGCTTCTTTAATTTTTTGGGTAATCTCAACCCGCTGCGCTTTCAGCTCATCGAGCTCCTCGCGCAGCTTTGCTAAACCCTCCTTCGATACGTATAATTCTTTCACTCCTACCATCTAACTAGCGCCCCCAGGGCTTCAGTTAATCGTCGCCCTAGTTCGCAATAACTCCGATTATAGGTTAACTCGGGTCTTTGTCAAGCATCCTAAAGGGGGCCTCTAGAGCTTGTTTTTTGAGCGTCAAGTAGGTTGAGAAATAGAGATACCACTGTCATCGGCCCCACTCCGCCCGGCACCGGCGAGAGCCAGGCTGCTTTCCTGGCAACAGATTTGGCGTCAACATCTCCCGCAACTTTGCCCTTAACTTGGCTGATGCCGGCATCAATCACCACCGCACCGGGTTTGATATACCGCCCTTTAATTAAGCCGGGTTGGCCAGTAGCTGAAATAATAATGTCAGCCTGCTTCAGCTCATTCATATCCCGCGTGCCTTTTTGCAGCACCATTACCTGATTACCCAGGCGGGCAAAGTAAACGCTTAAGGGAACATTCAACAGCCGCGTAAAGCCGAGTAGAGCGATCTGACGATGACGATATTTAATTTTGTACGCATCAAGCAACTGCAGTATCCCTACTCCAGTGGCGGGTAATATTTGACCGATAGCGATGTTGGCGTCAGTCATCCCGTCAACATCTTTTTTGGGATCGATCGCATTGATCACTCGCCCAACATTAAACTTCGCGGGAAGAGGCAGCTGCACAATGACCCCCCCGACTCTTAGACCCCGATTAAGTGAGACGATCTTACTGACTACCCTCGCTTCGCTTGCGGTAGCCGGGAGCCTATGTTGATGGAACTCTATCCCCAACTGGGCAGCCATTTCCGATTTCTTTTTCAAATACAATAACGAGGCGGGGTTATTTCCTACTAAAATTGCGTCCAAGCTAACGCGTAATTTGCGCGTTTGTTTTAACCTCTGCTGGATCTGGCTGGCCAATTTTTTGCCATCCAATATTTTCATACGCTACAGCAGTCGCACAATATCTCTGTAAGTGACAGTAAAAATAAAAGCCAGTAGCAGCACAAACCCGAGATTGTGTACCAGATTTTCAATCTCCGGCTTTACCCGCCGGCCACCCCGCGCGATCTCGACCAGCAAGAACAGTAATCGCCCCCCGTCTAATGCCGGGAACGGGACAATATTAATCACCCCTAAGTTAACCGACAAAAAGATTAGCCACTGCAGTACCGACAACCAGCCTAGCTGTACCGCCTGAGCAGTAATTTTGGCGATCCCGACCGGCCCGGCAATGGAATCGGGCAAGCTGGCGGTGGTTAACATACTGGCAACCACGCCATAGATCGCCTCTGCTATCATCTTGATAACCCGCCCGAGTTCTACCAGCGCAAAATAAGGCACCTGCCACCAAGTATACCGAGCACTCTCGATTAGTTCATCTGCGATAATCCCGATTAGTTGCCGACCGGATTGAGTTTTAACGGCGGTAGTAATAGTCAGGGTTTCCTGCTGACGCTGAACGGTCAATTTGGCTTGGGTAGTACCGGCGATCGCTTCTTGTAGATCGGCTACTGAAGCTATCGTAGCGCCGTTGGCCGCCACTATCTCATCGCCTGGCTGCAGCCCGGCCGCCTCAGCCGGTGAACCCTTCTCCGATTGTAGCACTATCACATGGGCTTTAACCTCCGTCGAGCTGCCGACATAATCGGTAACTGCTGAGGCGATCGGCGGCATCCCCAACCAAAAACCGATCATAACTGCCACCCAAGCCAATGCAAAATTCATCAGCACGCCGCCGGTCGTCACTAAAATTCTTACTCCGTAACTCTGATTCGGGAGCGCATCGCGCCCCCTAGGATGTCTGTCGCCCTCGCCCTTAAGTTTGACGAAGCCGCCGAAAGGGATCCAATTGATCGAGTAAATGGTTTTACCTTTCTTAATCCCCCAGATCCGCGGCGGCAGTCCTAAACCAAATTCTTCTACCCCCACGCCGTTGCGTCGGGCAGCAGCAAAATGCCCCCATTCGTGCGCTAGCACCAGGAGGCTAAAAATTAAAACAAAAACGATAATAGCCAGAATAGTCATCGGTCTTGATGTTCTCCCCTACCCTTAATCCTTAAGCTCTACCCTAACTTCTACTTCCCGTGGCGCCGATCCCTTTCAGCATACCACTGAAGCGCCTCTCGAAAATCAGCCTCGGAAAACTCCGGCAGATATTTCTTAGGAAAATATAGCTCAGTGTATGCCTGCTGCCAAAGCAGGAAGCCGCTCAGCCGATGCTCTCCGCCGGTTCGAATCATCAAATCAGGATCGGGCATCCCGGCTGAAAATAAATGATCGGCGATGGTCTGTTCGATGACTTGATCAACCGGGGTCCCCTCGCGCATAATCGCTTGGACCGCCTGTACCAGCTCGGTCCGGCCGCTATAATTCAGACAAACATTAAACTGCAATCCGGTATTTTCTTGGGTTTTATCGATTAAATCTCGTATCTCGTCCTGCATCTTGGCGGGGAACTTTTCCACCGAGCCAAAGAGGTTGACCCGCACATTTTGCTCATTAAACCGAGCACTCTTGCCGAATCCCTTCGGAAACACCACATTAAACAAATAGTTGAGCTCTTCGGCGCTGCGGTCCCAGTTCTCGGTCGAGAAAGCATACACGGTCAAATAACCAATGCCAGCCTTAACGCACCATTCAACAATATTCTCAATGTTGTCCATCCCCCGCAGATGCCCCTCCAAGGTTGGCAAACCGCGCTCTCGCGCCCAGCGGCGATTGCCGTCGAGCACAAAAGCAACATGACGGGGAATTGGTTCCGGTAGGTTGTCCATAAGTTTAGACCTGGCTAAACCGTAGCGATCTCAACTTCCTTGCTATGCAACGCCTCCTCGACTCTGGCGGTATAATCATCGATCTTGTCCTGCACTTGTTTTTGCAGACGGGCTTTTTCGTCTTCGCCGATCTCTTTATTCTTCCCTTGTTGATCGATCTTAGTAAAAGTTTCGTGGCGCAGATTGCGTAGTGCCACCTTAGCCGCCTCCGCTTTCTGACGCACTAGTTTCACTAATTCATCGCGTCGCTCAGTTGAGAGCGGCGGAATATTGATCCGAATTAAAATCCCGTCGTTAATTGGGCTTAAACCGAGGTCGGATTTGCTGATCGCTTTTTCGATCAAGCCAAGATTCGCTCGGTCCCATGGCTGGATAGCTAGACTCCTGCTATCCGATACTGCCACGCTGGCAATTTGCTTCAGTGGCATCACGCTGCCGTACACATCCACCGGGAGATTGTCCACTAGCCCAGCCGAAGCCCGACCGGCACGTACGCCAGCCAAATCAGCCTGAAATATTTCTACGGTTTTATCGAGCTTAGGCTGCAGATCACTCCACATAGTTTTTACTCGCTCCCTAGTTGCATCCGCACGAATCGGCGGATGGTAATATTTTCTTTGAAATTGCCGATTTGCTCGTTGAGTAAATCAGCCACCGTTTTACTTGGGTCTCTAACGAACAGTTGGTTCAGTAAACAAGTCTCTTTAATGTAAGTGGCGGGGTTATCCTGGGCCTTCAATACATCCGTTGGGATATCTCCCTCGCTGACATATTTTGGATCCATTCCGGCAATATGCAGAGCGACCTCTTTGGCAAATGCTACGAACTTTTCGTCGCGTGCTACGAAGTCAGTTTCCACATTTACCTCTACTAACACGCCAATCCGATTCCCTATGTGGATATAAGATGCGATCACGCCGTTGGCTGTAGCTCGGTCGGCTTTCTTGGCGGCAATGCTGGCGCCACGAGCTTTAAGGATCTCCGTTGCCGCATCAAAATCGCCACTCGTCTCGACTAGGGCGCTCTTGGCTTCCATCATCCCCGCGCCGGTCAGGTCGCGGAGTCTCTTTACCTCTTCAGCAGTGATATTCATACTCCCTCCTCTTCGCCTATTTTAACCTTTGGGTCTTCGATCGCAACCTCATCGGTCGCCGGTGTGGCGGGAATTTCTGCTTCAGCCGACTCCCTGGCGACCCTGGCCGCCCCCCGAGGCTTGGCTAGACAGGCATCGGCTACCAACTTAACTACATATTCAATTGCCTTACGGGCATCATCATTAGCGGGGATAGGATAGTCAGCTAGATCGGGATTAGCATTCGTGTCCACGATCGCCACCACGGGAATACCTAATTTATGTGCCTCGCGCACGGCAATTGCATCTTTGAGCATGTCCACCGCAAAAATGGCACCGGGCAGAGTGCGTAGTTCCTGCAGCCCACCCACCGAGCTAATCAAGCTCTTATACTCCCGATCGAGTAGTACTTTCTCCTTCTTGGTCACACCAACAAAGTCATTTTTCTTGAATCGCTCGTCCAGCTGGCGCAGGTGGGCTAGTCGCTTTGACACCGTGTCAAAGTTGGTCAAAATACCACCCAGCCAGCGGTTTTGTACATATGGCATCCTCGCACGTTCGGCTTGCTCTTTAACAATCGAAGCGGCCTGACGCTTAGTCCCCACCAAAATCACCGACTTGCCCTCGGCGACCATTTGACTAATAAACTCAAGTGCCGCTTCTAGCAGCGGCTCGGTTTTGGTGAGATCGATGATGTGAATCCCCGACTTAACGCCAAAGATGTATTGATCCATCTTTGGATTATGCCGAAAAGTCTGATGCCCGAAGTGCATCCCGGCTTCCATCATCGCCTCAACTGAAATCTGTGGCTTCATCTCTAATTCTCCTTTTATTCCTCCCCTCGCCATTTTGAGGCTTGTCTTGAGCTGATTATCATTATCAGCAGGAGCAGACAACCTTATCCGCAGCTCTTACTAATGAGCGGGATAAAATGGCGGGGTGCGTTTTGTATACAAGGGCGATTCTAGGGTAATTCGGTCGAGCTGTCAACCCCGTTAGAAATGTATCCGAACAAGCTACCGAGGCATTAAATCTAACCAAGCAAGAGCGTCATCCGCGCGCCGATTGCCTCAAACTATATCCGCAGCTCCGTCGGATTTCTAACGGGGTCAATCTCGTCAGCCGACCGGCGCTTGAACCGTTTGCCAATAGTCTTCGTTTTTGTTTTTATAATTGGCACCAATCAGATTTATGAACTCCGGGAGAAGGTAGCGTGATGTGGGCCAGGCGTAGTCCGTCAGCTGACGGACGAAGACTGGTTGGCGGTAGAGGATTTGAACCTCTGACTTCTTCGATGTGAACGAAGCACTCTACCACTGAGTTAACCGCCCAAAACCAACTGCGTAGTCCGGCGAAGCCTCGGCGTAGACGGAAGCTACAAGCCCATGCCCACCCTTACCATTATAACCAGTCGGCAACAATGTAATATAATAGGGAAGATTATTAATAAGCAAGCTGTTCCGCGTAAGTTTGCGCGGGTTCCAACCTGATGGTCGAAGACATGTTTGCCTTCCACGAAGATGGGGGCGACCACAAACATCCAGCCAAAGAACGTAAGCCGGTGCGTGCGCCGCGGCGAAATATTTGGATGACGGTATTCGTCGGCACCGTCATCTTTATCTATGATGTCTTTAAAACCGTCAGCACCGTTCTAGGGGTAGCGTTCCTGATTCGTTTCTTCCTGATCCAACCGTTCTATGTCTCCGGCCCGTCGATGAACCCGACTTTCGAGAACAACCAATATATTATCGTCGACCAGGTTACCTATCGTTTCCGGGTGCCGCATCGCGGGGACGTGGTGGTATTCAAGTGGCCGCAAAACATTGCCATCTCGTTCATCAAGCGCGTTGTCGGCTTACCAGGCGAGACGGTGGAGGTAAAAAACGATCGGGTGTATATCTACAATCGCCAAAATCCAAATGGCACACTACTGAATGAGTCGTATCTCAACGGGGTGAGCACTCCTACTGACGCCCGTCGCACCCTTGGCCCCAACGAATACTTTGTCATGGGGGACAACCGCCACAACAGCTCTGACTCACGGATGTGGGGACCAGTAGCCCGTCATTTAATCGTTGGTAAAGTTTGGGTAGTCATTTACCCGTTCGACGATTTCAAAACTGTCAGCAGCCCATCGTATGGCAAGGGGCTGTAGTTCTTACCGAAAATAAAACGGCAGCCGATCAGGCTGCTATTTTATTGATTTTGACTTGGGTGACCTGTTGGCGATGGCCCTGGGATTTGCGCGAGCGCTTGCGCCGCTTCATCTTGAACACCACGATCTTGGGCTCTTTCATCTGCTTCACGATCTCGCCTTCCACTACCGCTTTCTCCACCAAGGGCGTACCCACCGTAACTTGATCACCGTCAACGATCAGTAGCACCTCAGTGAATTTCACGCTCGGCGACTCGGACTCGATTTTTTCAACCGTTAAAACATCGCCCTCTTTGACGAGGTATTGCTTCCCCCCGGTTTTAATCACAGCTAATTTCATAAGATAAGTGCTTCCCGAAGCTATCATGCGCGGGTGGCCGGTGTCAATAAATTAACTCCTACAGATAGACTTTAGCGCCCACCTTCAGACCCGCTGCCTCAGCCGTCCCCGAGGCGAGTTCCAACACATATCGGGCCGGTTGATCGCTCAGATAAGCTGGCATCGTTCCGGTATCGTCCAGAGGGGCCGGCGCATCGCTGACCACCTGCACTACCCTCCCCTCATCATCCAGCCACACCAGATCGAGCGAGAGCTTCATCCCCTTCATCCAGATACTCTGCCGATCGGACTGCGGGAACACTAACAGCATCCCCGAACTCGTGGATAACTGGTCAACGCCCGATAATCCCTGCTGTAATTCCTGATCGTTGTCCGCCACCGCCACTACCAACTGCGCGCCATTAGGGAGTTTGATTTGTCTGGTGTCAGAATTTCCCGAAGCGGTTGGTTGACCAGTTTTCGATCGCCCTAGTGGCGACACCGACAATACTGCCGGCTGCTTGGACACGCCGTAAACCACCACTAACGCCAAAACGAACAGCCCAAGGATTAAATTAGAAACGAATCTTTGCATATTTGCTCAATGCGCCTCGCCCCGTTAGCAAACTCGCTATTTAACCGAAGCCACCTTTAACTTTACCACATGCCCATTGATCTCGAACTTTTGCCCGTCACCCTCGGTCAGCTCATCTGCCAACACTTCGGCTTTAATATAGTCGCCGAAACGGACAAACGCCTGCTTAATTTCCTCGACATCGGAGCTCCAAGTTAATTTGATCCGGTCGGTAATCTCCAGCCCGCTCTCTTTGCGGAGTACCTGGACAGTTCGAACGATTTCCCGGGCTTGGCCTTCCAGGATCAATTCCGGGGTAATCTCCTCCTTCTTTAGCGCAAGACTGTCGGGGCCTGCAGCGCCAAATTTTACTTCCTTTACATTTAACTCGTCTTTGATAATTTCCACCAACTCGTCGGGCAATTTTTTCCTGCCAGTAGAAAAATACTGTAGTGGTTGACGAACTCTGACACCGGCCGTTTCACGAAGCTCCAACCCGACAGTAATCATACTTCGTGCGGTCTCCATGTCTGCGATTAGCGCCTCAAGGTGCTTGTCAAATTTATCTTCCACAACTGGCCAATCGGTTAAATGTACGGATACTGGCTCTCCTTCGGCTCTCAGATTCGTATAGATTACATCGCTCAGAAAAGGCATAAATGGAGCCAGTATTTTCACAAAATCTTTCAACACACTATATAGCACTATATAAGCTTGCTGTTTATCCGTATCGTATTCTCCTTTCCAGAATCGCCGGCGAGAACGTCTGACATACCAATTAGATAGATCGTCGACAAACTTTTCCATCACCAAGGCCGCCTGAAAAGCATCATATTCATCTAATTTCCTCTCAACCTGTAAAATCGTCATCCTGGCCCGCATCCAAATCCACCTATCTAGGACGTTTTGCGGTTCTACTTTCACACTTAAGATCGGTTTAAATCCATCAATATTCGCATAGGTCACAAAGAAAGAGTAGGTATTCCAGAGCGTCAACATAAACCGACGTACTACCTGCTTGACGCCCTCTTCGTCAAAATTTTTAGGCAGGCCCGGCTGATTGATGGTATAGAGATACCAGCGCAGGGCATCTGAACCGTAGGCATCAAAGATCGCCCATGAGTCAACCACATTGCCCTTGGACTTACTCATCTTCTTGCCATGTTTGTCAAGAATATGACCCAAACAAATCACATTCTTATAGGGCGCTGGTTTATCCATGAGGGTCGCCACCGCCAGTAAGGTATAAAACCAGCCTCGGGTTTGGTCTACTGCTTCACTAATAAAATCGGCCGGATACGACAAGCCAACATCGACCCGCTCCCGATTTTCGAACGGGTAATGCCATTGCGCGAATGGCATGGCGCCAGAGTCGAACCAAGCATCCAGTACTTCTGGCACCCGCCGATACTCCTTACCGTCTTTGACTATCACAATTTCATCCACAAACGGTTTGTGTGGGTCGAAGTCTGTTTTGCCTGTCTTACCCGCTAGCCCGCCTACCTGCTTACCTGCTAGCCGTGCTAATTCTTCAAACGAGCCAATGCATAATTTTTCGCCGTCTTCGCTCACCCAAAATGGCAACGGTGTTCCCCAATAGCGTTCGCGGGAAATGCTCCAATCTTTAACCTCTCTTAACCATTCACCAAACCGACCGTCTTTAAAGTAGTCCGGCACCCAATTAATCTTCCTGTTACTGGCAATCATTTCATCGCGCAATTTGGACATCTCAATAAACCACGAGTTCGCCGCGTAATACAGCAAGGGGGTCTCGCAGCGCCAACAAAACGGATAGTCATGTGTGTACGGCCTTTCTTTCAACAATAATCCGCGCTTTTTCAGATCGGCAACAATTTCTTCTTCAACTTCCTTGTCTTTCACATACCTCCCTGCCCATAATTTCACCGAGGCGCCAAATTTACCGTCCTCCGCTACTGTGTGAAATTTGGGCAAGCCAACCTTTTCCCCCAATTGGTAATCATCTTCGCCGTACATCACCGCTATGTGCACTACTCCGGTGCCTTCCTGCGTAGTGACAAAATCGGCCGGATAAACCTTAAATGCGTTTTTAAAATTAGGCGTATCGCTGGGCACTGCGTCAGGGAACAGCGGTTCATACTCCAAGCCAACCAAATCCTTTCCAATAACAGGTTCGGACACCTCGGATGGTGCAATATCCGAATCGCCCGTTAATATATGGCCAAGCGCTGGCTCAATGACTTCATTCTGCCTATCCTGAGCAACTATGTAAGTTTCAACTGTATGCTTACCGCTTTTGACATGAACTTTCCTGTATTTAATTTCTGGCCCCACCGCGAGCGCCACATTCCCCGGCAATGTCCATGGTGTTGTCGTCCACGACAAAATATAAGTATCGGGTTTATCCTTAACTTTAAATTTAATAAATACCGAGTTTTCCTCTACCTCCCGATACCCCTGTGCTACCTCGTGGGACGACAGTGCTGTTCCGCAACGGGTACATCTTGGGCTCACCCGATAACTCTGATACACCAAACTCTTATCCCAGGCTGTTTTCAGAATTGCCCAGACCGACTCGATGTAGGTGGCATCGTAGGTGATATAGGGGTGTTCCAAATCCAACCAAAAGCCGCTGCGGCGAGTAAATTTTTCCCAGGCTTCTTTTTGAACCCAAACATTTTCCCGCGCCTTAGCGTTAAACTTTTCTACGCCGTATTTCTCAATTTCCGGCTTGGCCATAATCCCCAATTCTTTTTCTACCGCAATCTCTATTGGCAAGCCGTGCGTGTCCCAGCCGGCTTTCCGTTCTACCAAAAACCCGCGCATGGTCTTGTATCGCGGGAACAAGTCTTTAAAATAACGGGCAAGGACATGATGCAGGCCTGGCTTAGCATTGGCAGTAGGCGGCCCTTCGAAAAAGACATACCGCTTCGCGTCCTTGCGCAATATTAAACTCTGTTGAAAAATCTTTTCCTTATCCCAAAAAGAAAGAATCTCTTCTTCCTGTTTGGGAAAATTTACTTTTGGATCGACCGGTCTAAATGTCATCGGTGTGATTAGTTGGACTGGGTGTGGAGCTGGGGCTACGATGACCGCTCGGACCAGCCGACGACGCTCGCCGCTTTTCGGAGATCAAAAACTTGCGCGTGTTCTTATCCAAGTCAATGAACCGGTCCACTGCCTCGCGCAATTTACCAGAAGCACTTCGGCCAAAGGCCGCCACTTCCACTTTTTGGCCAAGGCTCTGGAGATAATGCACTAGCGGCACAAAATCACCGTCGCCCGACACGATCACCACTACATCTAGCTTGGGCGCCAGCTTGATCGTATCCATGGCAATGCCCACATCCCAGTCGCCCTTCTTATTGCCGCCATAGAAAATCTGCAAATCTTTGGCTTTAACCTCAAACCCAATGTGTTCCAATGCTTCGAAGAAATTGGTTTCTTCGGGGATATCCGCCTGGATAACATAAGCGATCGCTCGGATCAGATTACGATCGCCGACCCCCTCTTCCAGCACCGCTTTAAAGTTAACCTTCCGCTGGTACATTACCTTGGCGGAATAATACATGTTGGCGACATCCACAAACACGCCAACCCGTTGTTCTGCATATTGACTAGACATAGGATCAAATATAAAAAATATCTCCTTTATTATACCGATTTTGCTGTTCCAGCCAAACAAAACAAAAACCCCCTCTCCGTTTCCAGAGAAGGGGGTGGTTCGCGGGGGAGCTCCTTGGCTTTAGG
>JAZDLM010000015.1:0-7455 GCA_043801895.1 bacterium | reverse complement strand
TGGTCTTACCAGACATTTCGAACTCACACCTCGGGGTAGTAAAGCTGTTCAGCCCATCCAGTAGATATTTGGCGTTGAAACTGATCTCCCCTCCCTCGCCCTTGACCGCGCCTTTTAATTTAGAGGAAAAGCTGCCGAGCTGCGACGAACTGGAGGTAATATCAATGTCGCCCGCGGCAGTAATTTCCAGTTTCACGCTATTTGAGCTCTCGGAAGAAAAGATGCTGGCCGTCTTAAGCGCATCGACTAATTCTTGCACATCCAGTTCGACTTGGGTGGTGGAACCGGCCGGGATGATCTGTTTGTAATTTGGATACTCGCCTTCAATGATCCGTGAAACTAAACTGGCGCCGTCAAACATAAACATCACTTGATTATCGCCTACCCGCAGCTCAAAGTCTTTTACCCCCTCGATAATTCGTTTAACTTCCTGGAGAGTGCGCGCTGGGATTACTACACTGAACTCAGTATTAATTTTTTCTTTAACGATCACTTCAGACAGCCGATAACTATCGGTAGCTGCCATAGTGATGCTGTCGCCAGTAGAAATTAAGTTAACTCCAGTTAAAATCGGCCGAGATTCTTCGTGAGAAGCAGAAAATTCCACCGCTGATAGCATATCTCTAAACAGCTCGGTTCTAAACCTGATTACCTTCCCACCCTCGACCTCTGGGATTACTGGAAATTCATCGGCTGACATCCCATTAATACTTGCCTTAGAGCTGCCGCATTCAATCTGTAAGATATTATTCTTCCCAGTTAAAGTTATCGTTTCACCATGCAGATTATTAATTAAACCAATTAATGTTCTACCTGGTACTGTAACTATCCCTTCCTGCTCAACTTTCCCGCCTAACAAAAACTTTACTCCGATCTCTAAATCAGTTGCTGATAACTCTACTCCAGCTTGGGTTACTTTAATTAACACATTATTCAAAATGGGTAGTGTGCTCCTTGCACTTACTACTCGCTCCACTTTTGAAAGAGCTGATTTAAACTTATCTAATACTAAAGAAACTTTAATACCCACACTCACTTTTTCTTTAGTAATACTTTCTTCTTTTTCCATAAAGATAATTAGTCAAAGTTATAGGTATTGTTGATATTGTGGGGTACTTAGATTTTAGTGTGTGGATAACTATTTCTGAAAGCAGTAAATGTGGTAAAATTGTGGATAAATTGTGGATAAACTGTGGACAACTTATAGAAAATCAGGTTATTCCCCAACTATTCCACTGCGTATAATTTATTCTTAATCTGGAGGATTTCCTCATCCAGCTCACTCCCTTCCAGTAAAAGCCCCTTCATCCGAGCGTAATCATGCATGATGGTCGAATGGTCTCTTCCCCCGATTTCCGCCCCGATTTGCGTGTAAGGCATATCTAATTCCTCTCGGAGTAAATAGACTAATACTTGCCTGGGGACCACTAATTCTCGGGTTTTTTTGCGGCCGTACAGATCTTCCCGCTTTAGATTGAAATGAGTAATAACCGTCCGAACGATTTCCGATGGTTTTACCACCTTTTTACCCGGGCCGGTAATTATTCCGGCCAATAACTCTCTTGCGTCCTCCAGGGTTGGTTCTGAATCGTTCAGATCGGAAAAGGCTAACACTCGGGTGAGAGCTCCTTCGAGTTCGCGGACATTGGTTTTGATCGATTTAGCGATATAAGCCAGGACCTCCTCGGGCACCTCTTTTTTCAACACCTCCATCTTAGAGCGCAGGATTGCCAGCCGAGTTTCGTAGTTTGGGAGCGAAATATCCGCGATCATCCCCCATAAGAAACGGGAGCGGAGGCGCTCTTCCAATGCTGGGATCGCCTTGGGCGGCCGGTCCGATGTCAACACAATCTGCTTACCAGCATCATACAGGGCGTTGAAGGTATGGAAGAATTCCTCTTGGGTCTGTTCCTTGTTGGCAATAAACTGGATATCGTCAATTAACAGACAATCCACCCTCCGGTACTTGTCTTTGAATTCTTTCATCTCTTGGCCGCGGATCGCCTCCACCATCTCATTGGTGAAGCGCTCTGAGGTAATATACAATACTTTGGCTTTCCGGCTGTGCTTCAGGATTTCATTGCCGATCGCTTGGAGCAAATGAGTTTTCCCTAGGCCCACTCCTCCGTAAATGAAGAGCGGGTTGTGCCCGACCCCCGGTTGTTTGGCTACTGACTCAGCGGCTGCGTGGCAGAGCTTGCTGTTCTCGCCTACCACAAAGGTGTCGAAGGTAAATCGAGGGTTGAGCCCCTCTCGGGGCGCTGTGCCAGTCTCGGGGGCGACGCTGGTCGTCTGCTGGTCAACCCACTCGGTAGCAGACAACAAAGATGGCTGCTGAGAAGGCTTACCCCCCACGACATACTGAACCACCACCACTTTACCTAACCGCTTGGTCAGGCAGTTGTGGATCTCTTTCTGGTACTTCTTTTGGAGCCAGCTCTTAGTGAAATCATTGGGCACGCGGATTACCACCACACCCCTGTCCTCATCTACAGTATCCAGGGCAGTATTTTTAAACCAGGTCTGGAAATTGGCGGGGCTCATCCCCACCTCGATTTCCCCGAGAACCGCCTGCCATAAACTACGCATATCCATAACCACCCCTGATTTTTACCCCTCGGCACACTTAAATCTAACAAAGTTATCCACATTTGTACATTTATGTGGATAACTCATTTTTGCCAGATTTGACCTAACAAACTCTCCCCAGCTATACTGGTGCAAGAGCGGGCAGGATTTTAGATTTTTACTCTAACTATGAAGCAAACCTATCAACCAAAGAAGCGTAAACGGCAAAAGGCCCACGGTTTTCGGGCCAGAATGAGCGCCAGAGGCGGGAAGACTGTTCTGCAGCGGCGTCGCGCGAAGGGCCGGAAAAAGCTAAGTGTCTAGGCTGCCCCATGACGCCTTTTAGCTCTAGGTATTCATCGGTGTCGCGCCGGGGTCGGGTGGTCTATCGGCCTGGGCTGACTGTTAAGTGCGAAGCGGTCCGTACCCCAACCAAGCCCCGCATTGTTATCAGCCAAAAAGTTGACAAACGCGCCGTGGTTCGTAATCGCCTCCGTCGCCAGGTCCGAGAAATCCTCCGCAAGCTTCCTACGCCCGGGCTGGCCATTACCGTTATCACCAAGAAAGAGACTCTCTCCCTTACCTCCTCGGTGCTCAAGCAACATCTAACTACTGCCATCAATCAAATAAAGTGAGACACATCGCCATAATCCTTGTCCGACTCTATCAAAAGACCCTTTCCCCCGATCGCGGGTGGATGCGGTTTTACTATCCTCACGGCTATTGCCGCTACCAACCGACCTGCAGTGAGTACGCTTTAAGGTCTATCGAAGAATGGGGCGTCTGGCGGGGAATGTTTCTGGCCATCGCCCGGGTGGCGCGCTGCCACCCGAAAGCGCCGTTTGGTTATGATCCGGTGATTAGGCAGGAGGCCAGCTAGAATGACTCGGATCAAAATTACTGACGCAATGTGGAATGGGTGGATGGGCAAGATTTTATATGTCCCGCTACTCAATATTTTAGTATTGCTGTATGTCTATATCCCCGGGCAAGATTTGGGGCTAGCCATTATTGTGCTAACGATCCTGATCCGGTTGGTTCTCTACCCGTCTTATCGCGACAGCCTGAAATCCCAGCGCGATTTGCAAAAAGTTCAGCCGAAAATTGACCAGATCAAAGCCCAACACAAAGACGACTCGCAGAAGCAATCGCAAGAGGTAATGAAGATCTACAAAGAGCACAACATCAACTTGTTTGCTAGTTGTTTGCCCCTGATCATTCAACTGCCGATCCTGTTGGCGCTCTATCGTGTGTTCATCGCCGGGCTGGATACCAGCAGCCTGGTCCATCTCTATAGCTGGTTCCCGCATCCTCCGACAGAATTGCACACCACTTTTCTTGCCTGGCTGCATATCCCCGGGCTGGTAGTTGATCTAACCACTCGTAATATATACTTAGCTATTCTGGCGGGGGCAGTCCAATTCTTCCAAAGTTGGCTGACGACTCGATACCACCACGCTCCCAAAACCGACAAGCCCCAGCTATTCAACACCCAGTTGATGATGTATATTTTCCCAGTCATGACCCTAGTAATCGCCTGGAGCCTCCCCGCCGCCCTCGGTCTATATTGGACTACCACCACGGTGGCGATGGCGGTCCAAATGATCATTATTTATACTTCGCTGCAGCGAAGAGACGCACGCGCAGCCAATCAACCAACCGATGACCAAGGAAGAAAAACAGATTGAGGCAAAGATCACCCAGCGACTTATTGATATTTGCAACCTTTTTGGTGTAGTGCCCAAGATTACTGCCGCCATCGACGACAATATTTTGACGATGGATGTGGAGACCGGCCGCGACGACTTATTCGTGGGCCGATCGGCCGATCCGATGTTGGCGCTCCAGCACCTGATCCGGCTGATCGCTCACCGTGATTTTCCCGAGTCGGAACTGAGCGTATCGATCAATATCGGCGGGTTCCATCAGCAGCAACGAAGCCGATTAGCCGAAGTTGCCCAAAACGCTGCCGCTCAAGCTCGCAGTACCGGCACTGCAGTTTATTTGCCGCCCATGTCGTCGTTCGAGCGGCGCCTGATCCACTTAGCCTTAGTGGAAGAGACGGGGGTGATGAGTGAGAGCACCGGAGTTGGGCCATCGCGACGAGTGGTAGTCAAGCTGGCCAAGTAATTTGCAATATGAATTGGCACAAGTATTATCAAGCGCCGCTCGCGCTCGAGGGACTACTGGGGAACTTATATGGACAGAGAAATTTTCTGTCCGAGATTTTGAACTCTGGCGCGTGTAAGATTTTGGAAGTCGGCACCGGTTCGGGAGCCATGAGCATTTTCTTTTCTTGGCTGGGGCTAGATGTTACCGGCATCGATGTGGATCCGCAAGTAATCGACAAGGCCAAGCAAGAATCAGCTCGACTTAACGGGCGCGCCCAATTTGCGGCGGCCGATGCTTTCCAGTTGCCCTATCCTGACAACTCGTTCGAGTTGATTTTTCATCAAGGCGTATTAGAACATTTTTCTGATGACGATATTCATCGGATGCTGACTGAGCAACTGCGGGTTGCTCCTCGAGTGGTTTTTTCCGTGCCAAATCAATGGTATCCCCAACTCGATTTCGGTAACGAACGACTGATGAGTAAGGCCAATTGGGAAAAGATCCTCTCCCCTTTCCGAGTGGTCAAGAGTGTTAACTACGAACCTCGGCGATTCCCCAAATGGTATGTATGGCGTGCCCCGGTCGAATATATGGCAGTGATCGAAAGGAAATAATCGTGAGCGCCACTCGTCTAGTTGCCTTCAACACGCTGGTGCAATTGATCGCCCGAGCGGTCACCACCGTTGCTTCATTTCTGGTCGTCGGCTATTTGGCGCGTTATCTGGGGGTAGAGGGGTATGGCCAGTACACCCTGATCTTTGCATACCTCGCCCTTTTTAGCGTAATCGTTGATTTCGGCTTCTTTCTTCTGCAGGTGCGGGAGGTGACCAAGTATCCCGACCGGGCCTCGGACATTCTAGGGAACATTCTTAGTATCAAGCTACTTTTAAGCGTGGTGGCGTTCGGGGGAGCCTACTTAGCGGCACGAGTGTTTTATCATGACCCGGTTATGATCCAGGGCATTGCCATCGGCTCGGTCTATCAGGCTGCCCTGTCGCTTACCCTAGTCCCGATGAGCTTGTTCCAGGCTCAGCTGAAGATGCATAAAACCGCGATCGTCGACATCATCGCGCGGCTAAGTTATCTCGGCCTAGTGATTTGGGGTATCCACCACAATGTTGGGTTGCTGGGGATCATCTTAATGATCTCGGCGATTAACCTGGCTGGCTTTTTGGTGCAGCTGGCTTGGGCCTGGCCGGCTACGCCCATCACTCCCAAATGGGACTTTAAATACTGGCAAGAATTTCTTATTGAGGCCTGGCCAATGGGCTTGGTGGGGATGCTCTCGGTACTTTATTTCCGCATCGACACGGTAATGCTCGGAGCGATCAAGGGTGAATACGCGGTGGGAATTTACGGCCCGCCCTATCGGGTGCTGGAGGTGGTTTTGACTATCCCGACGATGTTTATGAGCTCTGTCTTTCCGGTATTTACCCGGGCCTTGGCCGAGAGTCGCGAGCGGGCGCTCAAGATTTTTAGTAAATCGGTCGGCTTTTTGGGGATAGTCGGTCTCCCGATCGCCTTTGGAGTGATGGCGGTAGGCACGCCCTTTATGATCATGATGGCAGGGGCAGATTTCGCTGCTTCTGGCATCGTGCTGAAGATTTTGATTTGGGCCGCTGCGATTTCTTTTTTCGGCGCGGTGACCAACTACAGTTTGATCGCGGCGGGCCGACAAAAAGATCTAGTCTGGCCTTATTTAGTTGCGGCAGTCTTTAACATAATCGCCAACTTGATCGCTATCCCCCATTATTCCTATATTGGTGCCGCAATAGTCACGGTCGTCACCGAAGCGATCGCCGCCGGGTATGTCGCGGTGATGGCCTATCGCGAATTCAAATTCAAGCTTCCCTGGGCGATGCTGCTCAAAGCGTTAATTAGTGCGGCGGTCATGGTGGGGGCGATCAAGTCGATCGGCCTAACTAACCTGTGGCTGAACATCGCCATTGGCGGGGCTATCTACTTGCTGCTAGTGGCATGTTTTAAGATGGTTGATAAAAGCATAGTCAAAGAATTAATTCGCCTGAAATGAAGATCGCAATCGATTTTCGTGAGGCTGCAGAACAAAAACATGCCGGCAAGGGCGAATATGTTTGGCAACTAGTTAAAGCGATGCTGGCCGAGGGTGTATCCGCCGATCTGGTCCTCTTGACCTATAATTGGCAAACTGTCGATCTCCCGGCCGGCCGTTGGACGCAGCGCAAAATGGGCGGGCGCTCGTTGGTTTGGCAGCTGGGGGTAATTTGGTGGCTGTTATTTAGCCACTCGGTCCAGGTTTATTTTTCAACTACTAGTTGGATCGTCCCGGCTTTGGTTTGGGGAGTCCCGGTGGTGACCACGATTTTTGATTTTACTCCCTGGCGCTATCCCGAAACCCATCGCGCTAAAACTTTATTTTGGGAAAGATTATTGGGTCGGCGGGCATTGCAACGATCCAGCCAGCTGCTTGCCATTTCCGAATTTACTAAGCAAGAGGCGATCGATTTGTTCGGAGTCGATGGCAATAAAATTACGGTCACGCCTCTGGCGGCTGATGAATCGTGCCAGCCGCTCCTACTCGATCACCCATCAATTGAAACGGTACGAGATCGTTATCGAGTCCCCGATAAATTTATTTTGTATCTGGGAACGCTCGAGCCGCGCAAGAATGTGGTCGCTCTCGTTCGGGCTTATCAGCAAGCTAAGCCTAGGCTAGGCGAGATTAAATTAGTGCTAGCGGGAGCGCGGGGGTGGCTGGCAGAACAAATTATGGCAGTTGCTACCGACCCCGCTGTA
>JAZDLM010000047.1:0-6701 GCA_043801895.1 bacterium | reverse complement strand
CCTTGTGTGGAGTAGTTAATTTAAATTTTGCTAAAAAGCTATTCTGTGTCCAAAAAGAAAACGGCTGCCAAAAAGCAAAATTGCCGAGGCTATAGAAGATCGGTCTCCCGTTGTAAATTTCAATTTTCTGGGGGACATGAGGGTGATGACCGATTACCGCATCAGCTCCGGCATCAATAAAACTATGAGTAAGTTCAACTAATTGACTGCTCGGTTCGGCGGCGTACTCGGTCCCGCTATGGACCGAAACAAAAATCCAATCAACTTTGTCTCTTAGCTCTCCGATCTCTTCGATTATTCGATCGGGCCGTTGGAAGGAAACATACTGATTGGCACCAGCATTTTCGTATCCGTTCAGGATATTGGTCATTGCCAAAAAGGCGATTTTCTTGCCCCGAACCTCGATGATTTTCGGGCCGTATATTTTTTCGGTATCTATGTTGGCCCCGACATACAAAATTTCCTGGTCGGTCAGATATTTCAGAGTTTCTTCTAATCTGGCCTTGCCGTAGTCCCACATATGATTGTTGGCTACCGATACGATATCAATTCCGGCATTAGCCAAACTCTGCGCTCCCTCCGGCGGCCCAGCAAAGCGATACTCACTGGTGGGGGACTCGGTCTCGCCGTCCAAATCTGCCAACTGGCTTTCTAGATTCACAAAAGCAACGTCGGCTGACTTTAAGGTGTCGGCAATATTTACAAACGGATAATCGATCTCGCCAGCCAAAATCTTCTGGCCAGTTTGCCTGCCCATACTCACATCTCCACCAGCAATCACGGTAATAGTCTTAGAATCAGAGGCCGTTGACTGGTCGCCGGCTTTAATCGCTGGCCGGATCGTGTACCAAGCCCCGGCGCCAACCAAAACCACCGCTAACAATAAAAAAATCGCAAAATTCGTACCCTTTAACGAGGAGGCTATTCTAATAACAATTTTACCGACATTTATCACCACAATTTCCCGATTGCTACAAATAGGGAAGCGATCGGCTTGACAAACCAGCTGTTTAGCACGGTCTCGACACTTGTCCACCGTGAGGCCGATGCCACCTCGTTAGGCATTTTATACGGCGATGGTGATTTTGTAGCCGCAGAAGATGGTTCAGGAGCTAAAGCCAATTTCCCGCCGATCGGGACAGCTCCATCGTTTTTGATTGTTGAAGATTTTGCCGGAGCGGTCAGCTTGTCGTCTTTTGTCGAAAGGTTACTAGAAGTCGTTAGTTTTCCATCAGTTATCACCTGATTAGCGACAGGCGAGACAGTCACCCGAATACTAAATCCGGAACCTGGTATCCAGGACAATCCCTCCGCTACCAACGCGAAATTTTCGGTATAGCGGGTAGTTCGCTTTACCACCGGAGCTTGGATGGGAAAAGTGACATCAAATACTTCCCCAGTCTTAATACCCTTTGGCAAAACTACTCTAATTGCTCGATTGTTATAGGGCCAATCCTTATGAACAAATCGGGATTGTCGGTCGCGGGGTCGGTCGGTGCCGATATGTAATGGTTGCAGCAGATAATCCCATTCAGTCAGCCCGATATTTTTAAATTTAACAGCGATGTTGGTCGGCTGACCACTGACAACGGTCACATTAATCGTTCGTTGAGCGATTTGTGCCCGCAAGCTTATTGCTTTGGCGGGATCGTACACCAATATTGGCAACGGCAGAGTTAATACTTGATCGGCTTTCTGGATCAACAATATCGCCTCACCCGGTGACAATGTTTTTGCCGGGACAACATACTGTACGGTCTCTAGTACAGCCCCCTCTATAACAGTGGTCTTCTTATCCACTGCAGCGCTGTCTGCCACCAATATTGCGTCTTTAGCTTTCACCACGATTTTGAAATCTGACGGGAAATTGTAGCCGTACAGCGCAATGGGCGTATCGCGGTGGACGGGTATTATCTTGGGTGCATAATCCACCAATTTAAACTCCTTTGTTGGTTTGGGCTGCTCTGGCAACGGTACAACCGGTGTTACAACTGGAGGAGATGGTCGAGAACTGGGCAGCTGAGGCGAACCACTTCCACCACCTCCGTCACCGCCACCTCCCTCCCCGAGGACGGTGAGGGCAACATTCATATCGGCTGTGTTTGCCCCAACTCTCGGCAACCACAAAGCCCCACCCAGTACCAGCAGCAGGGCTAGAGTACTAATAACTGCATCGGTGGCCAATCTCATATTCTTATTCTACCCCTCGCATATCCCTATTCTACCCTTTATTTGGCTCAACCTATATGTGTCGTGAAAGAAAACGGCCGTTTTCTTTCACGACATAGGGCTAAAGGATCTGACTGCCCTCCAACAGATCGACATACTGATGGATATGATAGAGGTGGGTCAGAAACTCGATTTGGGTTCGGCAAGGATACTTATGGCGCCAGACACTCTGTTGGACTTTCACGAATCCCAGAGCGCGCAATTTTTCCCTGAATACATTGCGGGCCAACTTTTTCTTTTCCGGGATATCAAAAATGACAAATCGCCACTTGCCGTCCCAGGGCGTTTGTTTGGGGATCTCCATCTCACCTGCTTGATACTCAAGAACGCGAGTGCGGCCGGCTTGAGTAAGTTGAATTTTTGTCTTGCCTCCCTGTTCGCTAACGTCAATTAATCCCCGATGCTTCAGGGAATCAAACTTATATCGGATGCGAGAGGGTAGGAGAGTATGACGGCGATACTTTTTGACCAAAGGCATCAGAACTTTCAAAAGACCGGGAGCGGTTAGGGCAATGATCATAACCCCGCCGGCAGCTGCTACAGCCAACAGTATGTCCTTTGTTAATTCCACTCTGCCCCCCCGTGTCATACTTTGCATACCTTAATGTTATTCCAATGTGTCGTGAATACAAACGGCCGTCTATTTATACGACACTGTAACATAAGGAATAAAAATGGTAGGAAAAGGAATAAAAAGGATAGGAAGAGGAGGTTAGACTACGGTGAATCGCATTGTGCCGGTGTAATCTCCGGCCGCCTGTATCCCCGGGATCGTTACTTGAATACTCGGTAGCACCTTCGTGGAATCACCAGCCGTCCCGCTACTTCGGACGCCCACAGTTCGAGAAGTATCCAATGATTGAGTGGCGTTTGTTTCAGTAACATTAGTGTAGGTTCCTGACCAAACTGTATAGACATCACCTCCACCACCAACTGTTCCGTCCTTGCGAATCTTCACATTGGAGCTGGCGATTGTATCTTCACCAAAGGTTAAGGTCGTCTGCATAATAACAGTTAAGCTCCACCCACTGCCTCCATCCGTTACCGTCACCTCACTGCCGCCGGGAAACGTAGTATCCTTAGTTTGGCTGGGATTACCCGCAGTTAAAGTAACATCAGCTGGCGCGGTGACAGCCAGTGGAATTGTGTATTGCCCTAATACTAAGTCGGTATATAAGGGGGTGTGACTAACATTTGCTTCCAGACTGATAGTAACCCCGCTATGAGTGTGGGTGGTAGTTGCAGCGGGTCCATTGGCGGGCGAGACGTCGTAATTAGCCGATCCCGATGCTTGGCCAGTAGTGACATCCACGTTAGCATGGCTGTGGGTGGCTGCTCCACCATTGGCAAGACTACCGGAGCTGTCGCCCCGGATAAAGAGATTGTTATAGGTTTGGCCACTGTTTGATACAGTCGCCCAATTTGCCGTGCCAAAAGAGGTACCGGAAAAGCCGACGATGATACCGCTGGGGTAGGAGGAAATGGCGGCAGTGGCCCGCTTGAAGACAAACTCGGCATATTGGGGATCAATGTTAGGACCGTTACTAGCCACCCCAGCACCAGCGCCGTGACTATGAGCTACGGTAGCCCGAGCAGTGCTAGCAGAACCAGCTACCGATGATGTACCACCATTACCCAGACCAGAAGCCACCGTATGGGTGGGAGTGCTGTTACCCGCATTGGTAGTTGATGACCCCCCGCGTAAGAGATAGGCGTCCTGGCTGGAGTAAAGTTCCCAGTTTGCCCAAGCACCGGATACACTAGTATTTGTTGATAGAGCGATAGCGTTATCCGGCAGACCGCTGGGTATGCCACTACTGTATCTTAACACTGCCAGAGAACGATAACTGGGTAGATTGTCATTAGTGGTGATGGAAGAACTTGCCAACGCACTATGGGTGTGGGTTTGGGTAGAAACGGTTGTACCAGTGGCGTTCTTATCAAAGTTATTAGTACTGCCGTTATCACTGCTGGTTCCGCTGTCAACAAAAGTCAGAGTGTGAGTGTGGGTAGCAGCCCCCGCCTGCGCACCATAAGTGCCACCACCTCGGACATAGCGGTTGTAGAAGACATCCGAAAACGAGCCAGCACTGGTATCCGAGATGACTTCCCATCCGGCTGGTGCCCCACCGCCCAAATCCCCATAATCCATAAAGATAATCATATCCGGATCTGCCGCCTGCGCTGGTTGGACGTTAGTAAACAATAGTAGCCCAACCCCCACCATCCATAACAGTAATTGAGGAAGGAGTATGCGCGCGATATTCCGAGTGAGTTTAGTATCAGTCATTTTACTTTACTTCCAAACTAACCCACCCTATTATAATTTCCGCCGGCGATTCGGTACCTTCAATTCTTGTTTTGCCCTCAACCGAATAGTTGGCTTGAGGCCGTTGTACTTGGCGATCTCGGTCCACTTCAGGCCGGTAAAGTTCTCCACATCCTTCTGTGTGTCGCCGGGCTGGATCACGATCACGTAGTAGGGAGACAGTTTATCTAACCAGTGGCGGAACGGCTTGATCAAGTAAGTTGTCAAACTAACCACCGAGATGTCACGACGCTGACCGCGGGCGTCCGGCACGTACAATACAGCAATGCCGTGCAGGTCGTACGGCGGCTTGATATTGTTGAGCTGGGCCAACAGTTTCCAACCCACTCCGTAGCGGGCGGCGATATCCATCAGGTGATCTCCTCGTTTGATCTTGTGGGTTGCCACTCGCATTCGGGCTAATCGCACTAACTGCTGCCAGCGCCGGGCTTGAATGATGAACCACGCCAAGAAAGCCAAAATTAACAGGATAGCCACTTGGGTGTAGGGGACAAAGAAGACAAACGCCCAAGTATGAATTGGCTGCGCCGGCGGGAGGGCGCTGCTGGCTGGGTTTAATCCCTTGAAAGTATCTTCGATGGTTATGCTGGCCCAGTACGGGCCAAAGATAGGCCGCGCTTTGCCGGGCCATACCGCCTCAATAGTAGAAGTTTTTTTGGGGAAAATCTGTCCCAGCGGCACTTTTTCCTTACTATCATAGAGCCCCCAAATGCCGTAGATCTTAGCGGTCATAGCTATGTCCGCTCGGATATTTCCTAAGTTTTCCATTTTGAGATGAAACACCAACTGCTGACCGCGACCGTACATTGCCCGGCCTCGCAGCGCCAACTGGCGGGTGATCTCCCCTTTGACGGTCAGATATATCCTGGCGCCCACCCGGGTGCTGATGCCTACTCGCGCGCCGCCTGCCCGGATGGTCTTTTCCACCTCTTTATTGCTGCGATACACCGCCAGCGCGCCGATATGGTCGCCTACCTCCGCATCAGCGGGCACTGTGATCTTAAAGGGGATAAGTTGTTCCTTGTTGGACGGCAGGGTTACTTCTGTCTTGGATAGCTCTATCCAACTGCCGATGTCTTGGTTATCCTTCGGCTCTTCTACTAAGGCGAAGCTGCCATCAGTGGTCATAAAGGCGTCCACCGCCTCAATGGCAATGGTATTGGGTTTGCTGTCCAAGTTGATTACCCGGGCCACATCTTCGATGACTGCGCCTGGCTCCACTTCTTCATAAACAAACCATCCCTTCCGATCGGGAAATTTTTCGCTCGGCGCAGGCGCGATGCTCATCCCGCCCGCCGACAGCGCCCACACTGATGGCGCTGCCACGCACCCCATTGCTAACAGCACGCCGGCAACTAAACCAATGATCTTAATTTGTTTGCGCATCTCTCTTAATCTATTCTACGATAGATTGCCGCATAATCATCGCGATAGAGTTGGGTCCAGTTGCCTTGCCCCATTAGGGCGATGGCCAAAGGACGAGACGGATGGATCAACATCCAGTCCACGCCGTACTTGTTTTCTAGCATCTCAATGGAACCTTGCTGGGCATTGACTGCGTATAAGGAATCAAAGAATGGGAAACGATCATTAATTCTCCAGAATGGCATCCGGCCGTCAACGAACACACGTTGCTCCGGGAACTGCCACACGAGAAATCCGCCCCAATCGTATTCATTAAACAGTTTCCTGCCAATTTTATCCGGATTAGCCTTGGCCCACTGGATGGCATCGATCGGATATCCGCCCGAGCGAAAACTGGCTGACGGGTTAATCAGTTTACCCGCCACATCATCAATTCTCTGGCCGATAATAACGCCGATAATTATCACGGCGCCGGCAAGAATCCATTTATTTTTGCTTAAAGAACCAATTATAAGATTGGTATGCGCCTGAAAAATTTCCGCCAAAAACCCGACGCTGATTATCATAAAAAACGGCATATTCCGCCAATACAACAGTGACAAATACAAAAACAGGCCGGATATTATCCAGCGGGTTGGCTCGATCTTGCGGTAGGTCATTAGTAGCACTAGCCCAAACAAGGCCAAATATAGCGCGAAGTTGAACGAGATGGCGTTATCTAACGACACTGGTTGCCATTCACCAATGTGCTGAATGGCGAAAGGATTGGTAAAAAGTT
>JAZDLM010000037.1:0-2847 GCA_043801895.1 bacterium | reverse complement strand
TGGTTGCCAGAAAGCCTTCTTAGAAAGTACAATACGTTGACTAAGGCTTCATCACGGTCAATCGTATCAAGGAGCGGACTACAGACTTGCGATAATTTTAGGTTCCTTAGGCTGTCTTGGGAGGTTCCTGTTGCGGAACGGTGCACCCTCGATTCTTGGCCTAGACTTACGAAAGGTGGTGACTACCAACCGTTTTGGAGTGATACTCCGCTCGTTATCTATTGGAAACACAATGGCGAAGAGATAAAAGCCTTTATCGACGGCCTCTATGGCCAATGGTCCAAACAGATTCCAAGCGTTGACCTCTATGGGACCCCAGGCGCCACTTACACGGAAAGAACTACGAGCGCCATCAGCCTACGCGTTCTAGCAGCAGCCTGCCTTTTTGACAAGAAAGGGCCGTTCATTGGATTTGCCAACGGTTCTTTGGACAAATCCCTAATTCTCCAATTTATCGGTCTTTCCTACACGACACCAGTCAAGGCGCTAATTGAATCGAGTATTGGGTTGCGAGATGCGACTACATCAGGAAGCCCGGCTCGCGATTATTTGCCTTCGCTCATCGAACGTCTTTGCTTCCCTCATTTCACTGAAGATGAAGCACAGAGAATTGAAAGCGCTAGCCGGATCTGTGTTATGCGCCACATCGCCATAGAATCAGCACACGAAACTTCTTCGCTATGGAGTGCAGCCTTTTCTTGGTCGGCATATGAATCAATATCAGGACTAGCGCAAAACGAAGCTCGTGTTTTTCGCCGCCATCTTAGCGGTGTCTATCAAGCATTCTCGGAAGTTGAAGAGCTGAGCCGTTCGATGTTTGATATCAGTCAAGATAACGCCTCTAGTCTCCAGGAAATCCTTGGAGAATCCGTTTTCCAATTCGAGAACAGCGACTTCGGAATCGATCCTGATACTTTGGTCCAGCTCGCAAATATGAATATTGATCAGCTAGTTGATCACGTAGCTGGAAGCCACGGCAGGACGATAGCGACGCTCAAGCAAGCTTTTGTTGGGGATCGAACTGTTGAATTATTGTCTGTTTATTTCCAAAGACATCCATTGAGCATTTTAAAAAAACTGGAAGACTGCAAAATAGTCACCAATGCGGACAGTCTTATTGCTACCGAATCATTGATATCATTCTCATTCGGGGTTATTTATGGACGATGGGACATCCGCTTCGTTATAGGCGAGCGCCAGCCGCCTGAGTTGCCCGACCCATTTGCGCCCTTGCCCGTCTGCCCACCCGGCATGTTGCAGAACACCGACGGTCTTCCCGCCGAGCCGAAAGATGTGCCCGCCGATTATCCGTTGCGTATCGCCTGGCCCGGCATTCTGGTGGACGACGAGAACCACCCCGAGGACATCGTTGCCCGCATCCGCGAAGCTATCGAAGCCATCTGGAAGGAGCGCGCCGATGCGATTGAGCAGGAGGCCTGCGAATTGCTCGGTGTGAAGGCCTTACGCGACTATTTCCGCCGCCCGGCCAGCTTCTTTGCCGACCATCTCAAACGCTATTCCAAGAGCCGTCGCCAGGCACCGATCTACTGGCCCCTCTCCACCGCCAAGGGTTCTTATACCCTCTGGATTTACTACCACCGCCTCACCGACCAGACCCTGCACACGGCTCTGGCAGATTTTATTGACCCGAAGCTCAAAGTAGTCCGCGCCGAGATCAGTGCCCTGCGCGAAACCACCACCCACCGTGCCCGGCTGGAGGAGTTACTGGATTTAGAAAAGGAGCTGGCAGACTTCCACGCCGAGATCGAGCGCATCATTAAACTTCCCTGGGAGCCGAACCTTAACGACGGCGTCATCATCACCGCCAGCCCCTTATGGAAGCTTTTTCGTCTACCCAAGTGGCAAAAGGACCTCAAAGCCTGCTGGGAAAAGCTGGAAAAGGGTGAATACGACTGGGCATATTTGGCTTACAGTATCTGGCCCAAGCGCGTTGAAGAGGTCTGCATGAAGGACCGCTCCATCGCCATCGCCCACAACTTGGAGCGCCTCTGTCAGGTTACACCCTCGAAGCCAAAGGCGAAGCGCGGTAGAAAAGCGGCGGTGGCAGATGGGGAGAGAATTTTGTAGAAGTCGGTAATAGGTCTCTGCGGTTCTATTAACTGGAAGGAGAAAGGGAGAAATGAAATCCATTACTTTTGAAGAAGTGATCAAACTTATCAATAATAGCCGGGTTACTAAGATTAGCGAAAAACCTGTTGAATCAGATCCGAACAAGTGGGCATTATTTCAAGGCGTTAACAAGGTCCCCCTTTTTGAATATGAGTTTAATGTTCTCTATCTTTACTCAGATGCAACTAAAGAATCAATGACGCGAGCGTTTCATGCCATTAAGGATAAGAATCCCGATAGTATGCAAGTAGTATATGCGCAATCACTAAGAAAATGGGAAAGCGACATTAAGAAATTTTTCATTAAACACGCCAAAGGAATCCAAACAAGTAAAGAATATCTAACTTCTTTCTTTAAGGATCAATTGAGCGCTTATCAGTGGAAATTATCAGAGATAAAGCCGGAGTTCTTCATTAATCCATTTTATGAGGCCCCCTCTGGGTTCAAACATAAATTCCCCAATCCTCTTTTATTGATGATGGCTGCTACTGATGACAACCGCAATCAAGCGGATGTTGGCATACTGATAGCAGAACCCGGACAAGGAAAGACGTTTACTGCAAGACACATTGTTTCCGAACTCTGTACTCGGAACACACTGCCGATTTATATCGATTCACAGCAGTGGGCCTCACTTTCCCCCGATGATCTATCATCCATGTGGAAGACAATATCTCATTCTTTTAGATATTTCGATTCTTCCATAGACTGGATTGA
>JAZDLM010000038.1:0-9161 GCA_043801895.1 bacterium | reverse complement strand
AACCCCGATTACAAGAATGAGAATCTTGCGTCCTAACCGTTAGACGATGGCGGCTTTTTACAGCGACGGCGGAAGAATTATCTTTATTTTTCAACCACTAGACGAACAGGCCGAGAGCGAAGGAGGATGGCGCCGTAACCAATTAATTATACCAACATCCACCCCGCCATCTTTGGTACACTAGTTTTGTACTCCAGTCCAGCCGTAGAGAGAAACCACAGCATGAGCCCTCTATTGATGAGATTGGTTAGATTGGAATAAATTGGTTAAATTATCTTATGTTGTTTGGCTATCATGTTTCTGCCGCCGGGGGTCTTGATAAGGCTTTCAAGGAGGCCGAGGCGTTAGGCTGCGACGCTATCCAGATCTTTGTCGGTTCTCCGCAGAGCTGGACCACCCCGGCTGTTTCCGCGAAAGCCGCCGCACAATTCAAAGCGGCCTGGAAGAAATCAAAAGTCAAAAAAGTTCTGGTCCACGCTGCCTATCTGCCAAACCCCTCTAGCCACAAGGCCAGTCTGCGCAACTTTAGCCTGAAGAAGATGAAAGACGAGGCTAGAGCGGCTTACGCGATTGGTGCAGATGGTTATAATTTTCACGGTGGCAGCAACCAAGAGGGAAATCGGCAGGGGATAGCCAATGCGATCCATACCCTTAATCGTCTAGCGGAGCTGACGGATGAAAAGTGGCCGGTGAAATTAATCATCGAAAGCGATGCCGGCGCGGGTAACCGGATCGGTGATACGGTGGAGGAGTTGGCTAGGATTTGGAAGGGGTTAAAGAATAAAAAACGGTTTGGCTTTACCCTCGATACTTGCCACCTCTTCGTTTCGGGGGTGGATGTCCGCACCAAGAAAGATATTGCTTCATTGTTGAGTAAATTTGATAAACTAATTGGCTTGGGTCGCTTAGAATTCATTCACGCCAACGATGCTTTGTATGAGTTCGGTTCCCGTAAGGATCGGCATGCTCATATCGGCGAAGGGTATATTGGCTTAGCTGGCTTCAGAAATTTACTTCACTCGCCCAAACTAAAAAACATGACCTTTATTTTGGAAACCCCGCGCACCGATCATCTTCAACACGATCTTAAAGATATTCAGGCATTAAAAAAATTAGCCAAATAAATGCAAAGCACAGATAAGTCAAATATGTTTTCGATGATCCAGGGTTGGTCGGATCAGCTCGCCGAGGGGTTAAAGTTGGTCGAGTTGGTAGATATTTGTCGCCCCATCACTAAAATCGTCCTCATCGGCGTGGGTGGGAGCGCTTGGCCGGCCGATCTGGTTAATTGTGTGTTTGCCGACGATATTAAGGTGCCAGTTGTGATTAATCGCGGCTATCGGTTGACTACTCCGGTGGACGCCAGCACCCTGGTTATCGTTAACTCCTACTCTGGCAACACTGAGGAGACTCTCAGCGCCTACCAAGAGGCCCTAAAAACTTCCGGGCAAATCGTAGCGATGTCAGCGGGGGGCCGTCTGTTGGAGTTGGCGCAACGCGGCAGCCAGCAATTCGCGCGGGTCCCCAAGCCCTCTCCCAATTTCCCGCCCCGTATGGCCTGTGGTTATATTATCGGCGCCCTCACCGCTCTCTATATTAAAGCAGGTGTATTGCCATTGGCTTCTGACCGTTTACTGACCGAAGCTGCCGATTATCTGACTAAACTTAACGCCGAAGGGCAGGGCAAGCAACTGGGTGAAAGTTTACTGCGCACTATCCCGGTTTTCTATGCCGCGGGTAGTTATTGGCCATTGGCCGAGGTAGCCAAAATCCAACTTAATGAAAATACTAAAATCCCCGCCTTTTTTAATCAAATTCCAGAATTCAACCACAACGAGATGGCTGGCTTCATCAACACCAAGGACAATTATCGGATCGTGATATTCCGCGATCCTAGCGATGATCCCAGGATCAATCGGCAAATAGATGTGGCAGCGGCGCTGTTGCGTGAGCGTCCAATTGGTTTGAAAACTACCATTTGGGATATGCCGGGCGATACTCGCGCTAAGAAAGCTCTCAGCACCATCTTGACGGCGATCTGGGCCTCATATTATCTCGCTATGGCCATGGGGGTTGACCCGGGCGAATTAAAATTGGTCGATAGCTTCAAACAGCTTTCAAAATAACTCCAGCCCCGTCCGTCATCCCCAACTTGATTGGGGATCCCCGCCCGAATGTACCCCGCCAGAATGACACACTCGTGTCGGGCTGGCATTCGGTACGGGCGGGCAGAAAAAACAAAAACAGTTTTCTGTTTTTGTCTAGATTCCGGCTCGGAGGCCGGAATGACAAATAACAAAGAATGTCGGATCCTTAATAAAAAGAGTGCTAAAATCAAAGTGTTGCCTGTCCCGGGAGAATCAAGAAAACGGGCCGAAAGAAAAGATATCAAGCATAGACCCAGCCAACACTAACCATAAATTTATAACGGGATGGACAACCAAATCGTTAACGCCGTCACTAAGGAAGTAGCTGGTCAAGCGCAACAGGTCGCTGACGCCGCGGCTAAAGGGATAATCGAACGGATCGCTGATGCCTATAACCACTTTGTCGGTATCTTCCCGGAAGCCTATCAGTGGATCGTATCGTTGATCTTGATCCTGGCGATCGCTTCGTTCCTGTTTAGCCTGATCAAGCGCAACTGGCTTTGGGTGGTGCTGCTGGTGGTGCTCTTTCCTGGGCTGCTGCCGATCCTCAAGAACTTGTTCGACTCACTCACGGTGTTAGTCACTGGTAAGCCCCAGAGTTAGCCTCTAGGAGCCAGGGTGGGCTTCAGAAGGCAGTTTTGGTATGCTAGAGGAGATTTTTATTAGTCGAACAGAGGATTTTATGGAAAGAATTTTTACGGCAGATACCATTCTCCATATCGGCAAACAGATCAGTTTGGCTGGTTGGGTACACAGTAAGCGCAATATGGGGCAGATCATCTTCATTGATCTGCGCGATGGTTTTGGCTTGGTTCAGGTAGTTTTTGCCGATGATCCCGGGCTTCAACAGGCCGCTGACCAACTTAAACCAGAATCGGTTGTTCGGATTTCCGGTAAAGTGGTTGAGCGCGGCGCCAAAAACGTGAACGATAAGATCGCGACCGGTAAGATCGAAATCCAGGCTACTGAATTAGAAATTTTGAACGAGGCCATCACCCCGCCATTCGAGATCGATAGAGAAAATGTTGAGGATGAAGAGACTCGTCTGAAGTATCGCTATCTCGATTTGCGCCATCAGCGCCTACACCAAAATATAATCATGCGACACCAGGTAGTGTCATTTATCCGCAACTTCTTAAATGAGCGTCGCTTCACAGAGATCGAAACTCCTTTGATCACCGCCGCTACTCCGGAAGGTGCGCGCGATTATCTTGTCCCCAGTCGCAAATATCAGGGCAGTTTCTACGCCCTTCCTCAGAGTCCACAACAGTACAAACAATTGTTGATGGTGGCCAACTTTGAGCGTTATTACCAAATTGCCAAATGTATGCGCGACGAGGATTCTCGCGGCGATCGCCAGCCAGAGTTTACTCAACTCGACCTTGAAATGTCTTTTGTCGATCAAGATGACATCCTCGCTCTCACCGAAGAATTGTTTACTGAACTTATCAAAACTATTTATCCCCAAAAAACCGTCACCAAACACCCATGGCCTCGCATTACCTATAAAGAGTCGATGGAGAAATATGGTACGGATAAGCCTGATTTAAGAAAAGACAAAAACAATCCCAACGAACTGGCGCTCTGCTTTATTGTGGACTTTCCTTTGTTTGGTAAAGAAGACGGCAAGCTTACACCTGAACATCATATGTTCACTGCGCCCAAGCCAGACCAGATTAAGCTATTGGATAGTGCTCCGGAAAAAGTTATCAGCACGTCTTATGATATGGTGCTTAATGGTTACGAAGTGGCCAGCGGCTCAATTAGAATTCATCAACCGGAACTCCAACAAAAAGTCCTCGATATTATCGGAATAGATAGGGCTGAAGCTGAACAAAAATTTGGTCATATGCTGGAAGCTTTTAAGTATGGCGCTCCACCTCATGGTGGCATCGCCTGGGGGCTCGACCGCTTGGTGATGCTACTCCAAAATGAACCCAACATCCGTGAAGTGATTGCTTTCCCAAAGACGGACAAGGGTCGCGACCCAATGATGGGCTCGCCGCGGCCGATCGACGAAACTGCTCTCAAGGAGCTAGGGCTACAGGTTCGGAATCAAACTAAAAAATAGACCACCATGAAATCTCTCGCCCTGATCTTGGTGATAGCTCACTTTTTCAGCGGCGCTCTTAGCGCTGTTCAGTCGCAGCTCTTAGGGGCGTTCAACATCTTTGACACCGGCACTTCTATTACGGACTTCGTGCGGAGTCTAAACATTCTCGTGGGTCCCCTACGCAACCCGGCCTATCCTGACCTGAAGTTGGATGCTAAATCGGCGATTATCCTAGATCAAGATAGCGGCAAGGTTTTGTTCAGCGAGAATCCGGATGGCAAACTGCCAATCGCTTCGATTACTAAGATTATGACCGCATTAGTAATGCTGGACAAATACCAAGACGATTTGGACACTCCGATCAAAGTGCCCGCCGCGGCTACCGAAGTGACCGGTTCTAAAATGAAGCTCCAGGTGGGCGAGACTATCACGGTGCATAACCTACTTCGCGGGCTGCTTATCCAATCGGCCAATGACGCCGCGATGACTTTCGCGCTGGAAATCGCTGACACACCTGACAGTTTCGTGCGGATGATGAATGTCAAAGCTGAGGGAATAGGACTGTCTGATACCCACTTTACTAATCCCACCGGCCTGGATGAGACGGGGCACCATTCCACCGCTCGAGATATTGCCAATCTTACCCGCTTCGCGCTTAACAATCCGGTTTTCGCAGAAATCGTGGCAGTTGATAAGTTAACCGTTAAAGATACTACCGGTAAAGTGAGCCACTCACTCGACAATACCAATCTGCTGATCGGCCGCTACCGAAATGTGATCGGCGTGAAGACTGGCACTACTGAAGAGGCGGGTGAATCGCTGGTTGCTTCGGTGGAGGGGGATAGCGGTCAAAAGGTAATTGCGGTACTCTTGGACAGTCCTAACCGCTTTCAGGAGGGCAAGAAGGCTCTAGATTGGGCGCTAAAGGCGTATTCCTGGATCGAGGCCCTCTAAACAGGTAGCAATGTTAGAATAGGTTCATGAATCGACTAGTCGCTATCGTCGGCCGCCCTAATGTGGGCAAATCCACCCTGTTCAATCGCCTGATTGGCGAGCGCCGGGCGATCCTTTCGGATATCCCTGGCACTACTCGCGATGTGCTGTTTGGCGAGTTAGCCTGGAATCGGGTCAAATTCACCATTGCCGATACCGCCGGAATTGAATTTGATGCCAAATCGGAGCTAGCCCAGGACATTATGCTGCAAACCGATTCAGCGGCTAAATCGGCCGATTTAATAATGTTGGTGGTAGATGCCAAGACCGGCATCAATCCGGAAGATATTCGAGCAGCCCAGTTGATCCGCAAATTCAATAAGCCGGTGATGTTGTTGATCAACAAAACCGATTATCGGGGAACTCATTCCAATGCTAGCGAGTTTTATCGGTTGGGATTTAAAAAGAGCTTTGAAATTTCGGGTCTAACCGGTAAAGGCGTGGGCGACATTCTGGATGATGTTGCCAAGCAGTTGCGCAAAATAAAGATCGGCCGGCCTACGCGGGCTGAGAAAGAAACCATCCGGGTCGCTATTGTTGGTCGCCCCAATGTGGGCAAATCTACCCTGTTTAATAAACTGATCAAGAAAAAGCGTAGCGTAGTCAGCAGCAGCGCGGGCACAACCCGAGATGCTATCAACGAACAAATCGTATATGAGGGGAGGCTGATCGAGTTCATCGATACGGCCGGCTTGCGAAAGCGCGGGAAGATCGAGCTAGGGATCGAAAAGGTCAGCAGCTTGGGGGTATTGCGCTCCGTTCAGCAGGCCGATGTTTGCTTGTTAATTACCGAAGCCTCCGAGGGGGTTATCGCCCAGGACTTGCATGTGCTCCAATTGATCTTGGAGAGCGACAAAAGCCCCATTTTAGTCTTGAACAAGTGGGATTTAGTTGAAAAAACTCCGAGTATCACCGCTGAATTCGAGAAATACCTAGACGCCGAATACAATTTTGCCAAATGGATGCCCCGAGTATATATTTCGGCGCTGACCGGCCAACGGGTAGATAAAGTCTTCGATTCAATTTTGGCGGCGTGGGCGGCTCGCAATCGACAAATCCCCGCCAAGGACCTGAATCGCCTAATAGCCACCGCTGTGGCCGCTAGGCCTCCTAAGGGACGGCGGACCAGCCCCAAGATCTATTTTTCACACCAGGTTGCGACCAACCCGCCAAAGATCGAGATTAAAACCAATCACCCCCGCGATATCCATTTCTCATATTTGCGCTATTTGGAAAATCGGATCCGGGAACAATGGGACCTTACTGGCACTCCGCTGCAGTTTACTCTCAAAGCTAGCTCGACCAAGAAAGATATTTGACGCGGTTAATGGTAAGGTGATTTTGTCGCCAGAGAGGGAGTTCCCAGCCGGGGCTCCTATTTTTCATTCTAGGCGCTATAATAGAGTGTTTAAAGTAAGCTCTTAACTATGATTACCATCAATTTCGCGAAAAACCCGGGGTTAGAGGGGGTAGTTATCGTACCTGTTTTGTCGGGCACTATTCAGGTAGGTGAAGCCCCTGAGTGGGCAAACGCTCAATTGGCGGCATTGGCAGCTCGGGGCGACTTCAAGGGCAAGGTGGGCGAGGTCGTTTCCGTTTCCAGCGACAGCCAAAAGATAGTCTTTGTTGGTCTTGGCGAAAAAGCTAAGCTAGCCTCCGAGTTATCCAAAACCGCAGGCGGAAAAGCTTGGAACTTTCTGGGTGATGTTAGCGAGCAAACTGTTGGGGTTTTGTTGGATAAATCCCTTAAGCCCAATATCGCTCTGAAAATAGTTGAAGGCTTGCTGTTAAGGAACTACCTCGATGGTCGCTACAAGACCGGAGAAGAGCTCGAGGGCATTAAGAAAAAACTATTCGATAACCTCACGGTTATTGGCGTGGTGGATGCCGCGTTCAAAAAAGAGCTTGGCGAGCTTGTCAAAATCGTCGAAGCAATTCATTTTGTCCGTGATCTGGTCTCCGCTCCGCCAGTAGATTTGAAGCCGGAAGACTTGGCTCATGAGGCAGCAAAAATTGCCCAGCAATTCCCTAATGTAAAATTCAGTGCTCTCACAAAAAAGGAAATTGAAGAAGAGGGGATGGGGCTGCTGGCAGCAGTCAATCGAGGCAGCGCGCACGAACCACGGATGATAGTACTAGAACTCAATCCTGAACGGACCGAAAAACCAATAGTACTAGTCGGCAAGGGTCTAACTTTCGATTCGGGCGGCTACAATCTCAAACCCTCTGGCGCCATGGAAACCATGCATACCGATATGGCAGCTGGCGCTACGGTCATCGGTACTATTAAGGCGTTGGCTAGTTTAGGGATAAAGAAAAAAGTTATCGGCATCGTACCTGCTACTGAAAACTTAATTTCCGGCGCCGCGTACAAGCCATCGGATATTATTAAATCCTACTCCGGCAAAACGGTGGAGATCATGAACACCGACGCGGAGGGCCGATTAGTTCTGGCGGACGCGCTAAGCTATGCCATCAAAGAATTTAATCCCCAACTAGTAGTGGACCTGGCCACGCTTACCGGAGCTTGCATTACCGCCCTTGGCGAAAGATACGCCGGATTGTTCAGCAACCAAGCGGAATTGGTACGCAAAGTCGAACAGGCCAGCAAGCTAAGTGGGGATAAAGTCTGGCCGCTGCCGCTGGATGAACAATTCAAGGAAAAAATGAAAAGCAAGGTCGCGGATTTAGGGAACCTGGCTCAAGGACTCGATCGGATAGCGGGCGCCTCAACCGGAGCCGCATTTTTGTCCTACTTTGTTGGCGATACGCCCTGGGTCCACATCGATATTGCCGGGCCATCTTCGCAGGCTAAGGAACTTGAATCCTGGAATCCGCCTTCCGGTGCTACCGGGTATGGGGTGAGTCTGTTGGTGAGTTTAATCCGCAATAGCTAGTTCCAGTCTTCGCTCCTCCAGAGCTACGCCTGGCTTCGCTAATAGATAAATAAGCGAAGACTGCCCTGCATAGCTTTTAAACGAAGCACGGGCTAACTCAAATATCCTTTGTAGGACTGGTTTTTTATTTGACACCAAAGCCCAGTTGGAACATAATGTGCCCATCAATCTCACAGGGGGCTCCTAGAGGGCACCTTGCAAAGGAGACAAACGCAATGAACATCCTATTCGTGGTCGTTGAGGGGATACTTTTACATCCCTGTCAGCATAACGGATTTGCGATGATCGCACGCAATCCCGATGGCATCCGGTACGTGTTGGTGGTTGACCATGGTACCGTCCACAGCATCCATCAAGTTGATGAGGGAACGGTAGTGGTGGGCTATGCTCAGTCACGGTTTAGCGATCAATTCGAAATCACCGCCGATTCAATGGGAGTAAACAACTTCCTGCTCGATCCGATTTTCGCGGCGGTCATACAAAGGGGATGGAATCCAAATCACGTTAGCATGAGATTCTGCCCTCCAAAAGCTTGGTCGCCGTCCCATCCCATTTCCTACTACAGCCGGGAACAGATCAGTGCTATACCGGTCAAGCAGGAATGGGATGGTTCTGATGAGAAGTACATCATTGCTCCGCCACAAACCGCAGAAAGCCCGCCTGCGTATGCCATCTTGGTTCATCTCAAAGATCACATGCATATCGGTATCCATGCGCATGTACCGCAGGTGTATCAGGACCCTGTTCTGACCGATCTTATCACGGCAATTCAGGGTTTGCCTGATGCCAGATCAATCCCGAACCTGCACCCAGCCGCACTTGTTCCGACCCGCATACTAACCTAATTGCCTGCCTAGGATTTATTGCGACCCCATCTTGCCTGAACTACGACAATGTCGTGGGGAGGGCTTTTTCTTTACCCAAATCTCGTTCATTCTCCGCACTGGTTGCGGAGTTTTGTTATCCCCAGTATACTCGGCTCGGTAATCCTAAGGGGGCACTAGGAGTGTCCCTTGAATTCGCGGAGGTTTTTTCATGAAACGCCCGACCCCCTCTACCCCATGGCTGCCC
>JAZDLM010000032.1:0-12159 GCA_043801895.1 bacterium | reverse complement strand
AGCTGAGCTCACAGCCACCTGGCTGGAGGAGCGAATACTGGCTTTAGCCATCGTTCATCCGGATTTGATCGGCCAGCTACTCCCAGAGGTAAAGGATCTGAAATGGGCCTCTGGACTGGCAAAAACAGTTTACGAGGAACTGGCGAATTGCTATACTGCTGGAGAAGTTTTTGATGTTAATAATCTTCTGGTTCGGCTCTCGGATAATATAAAAACCAGCTTACTTGAATTAATGCTGGTAGTGGAGCAATCCTACCCGGATGCCGATGCCAAGAAGGTGGAAGAAGAGCTATCGTTTTATTTGCACATTTTACAATCCCGGTCATACGCGGCGAGGCGGCAGGAATTAGCTGCGGCTATCGCGGCGGCGGAATCAGCTCACGACGCGGTCCAACTCAAGGACCTGCTGGAAGAGCTGAGCAAGCTATAGGGATTTACATAAAGATGCTCCATGGCGAAAATTAGAAAACCAGCGCGTCAAAAGTCTAGGTTAAGAGCTCGCGCCACCCGGCTCGCTACAAAAGCGAAGCGGCGTTTAGCACCCCGTCCAATGAAGAAGTCTGCTAAAAAAACTAAGCCACTGCGCAAGAAGAAGGCTTCGCCCAAAAAAAAGGTAAGGCGGCCAGCTCGTAAGCCAGCTAAGAAAGTTGTCAAAAAGAAGAAACCGGTCAGGAAACTCCGTCGGCCCGTTGTCAAAAAGAAAGCGAAGCGGACCATCAAGAAAACCAGGCCAGCCAAGAAGAGGAAGCAACTCGTTAGACAATCGAAGAAGCAGCCAGCCAAGAAAGGAAAGTTGCCGGAAAAAGGGATTATCGAGGAGCCCGAGGTAAAGCTGTTTGAAGAGGAAGCAGAAGTTGCCAAGAAGCGGCCCAAGAAAATTCACAAGCTCCCAACCGAGCTAGATTTTTTGGTGACTCGTGGGCGCGACCAAGGCTTCATTACGCAACAGGAGTTAGAGCAAGCAGTCCCGAATGCCGAGAAAAGCGTGGCACTACTCGATGAGCTGTTTGAAGTATTGATGGAAGAGGGCATCGAAGTGGTCGATGTTAGAAGCGATCTGATTTGGGCTTCGGGGACTGGCGAGGCTGCCGCTGGCTTGACCAAGAAGACCAAAGCTACTAAACGCAAGATGCGCAACAAGTTGGATATTCGCTCGGAAGAGTTGGGCGACGACAGCGTGAGCGCTGACTCAGTCCGGATGTATTTAAAAGAGATCGGCCAGGTGGCATTGTTGACCGGGGCGGAAGAGGTGGCACTAGCCAAGCGGGTGGAGAAGGGCGATGCGCTAGCTTCGAAGCAGTTGGCGGAAGCCAATCTGCGGTTAGTGGTTTCGATCGCCAAAAAATACATCGGCCGCGGGCTATCGTTGCTGGATTTGATCCAGGAAGGGAATATTGGGTTGATGCGCGCGGTGGAGAAATTCGATTGGCATAGAGGCTTCAAATTCTCGACTTACGCAACTTGGTGGATTCGTCAGGCGATTACTCGAGCGATCGCTGACCAGGCTCGGACGATCCGTATCCCGGTGCACATGGTGGAAACCATGAACCGGCTGGCTAGGACTCAGCGCCAGCTGGTACAGGAATTAGGCCGTGAGCCAACGCCTGAGGAAATTGCCAATGAAATGGAGTTGACGGTCGAAAAGGTAAACCACATTCTCAAAATCTCGCAGGAAACCGTTAGCTTAGAAAAATCGGTTGGCGATGAAGACGACTCTCTTCTAGGCGACTTTATCCAAGACGAAGATAGTATGACGCCGGAGGAAGCTTCCGCTTATGAATTACTCAAGCGAGATGTGTCGGAAGTATTACACTTGCTTACTCCTCGCGAGCAAAAAATCTTAAAGATGAGGTTCGGCTTAGACGGCGAGTGGGCTCATACGCTAGAAGAAGTTGGCAGGGAATTTGGCGTCACTCGCGAGCGTATTCGGCAGATTGAGGCCAAGGCACTGATGAAACTTAGGAAATCGAAAGATAGCAAGCGGCTTCGGGACTATCTTAAGTAATGCCCAACGATGAATGCCGAATGAGGAATGAATGATGAAGAACGGGGGAATAGATATTTACACTCGGGCCAATGCATTTTCATGTCTTTTGTTGCGAGAGATCAGATCTGTGAATCGGGACGCGATGAATCAAAATATGTTGGCGCAGGCAATCAGGTCTGGTACGTCCTTGGGCGCTAATTTGGCGGAAGCCGACGGTGCTCCGACGAGAAAGGATTTTGTTAATAAGTTGTCGATAGCCATCAAGGAAGGGAAAGAGACGTTATACTGGCTATCTCTGCTGAAAGACGCGAAATGTTTGGGCGTTGAGCAATATAATGAATTGTCCGGCGAATGTGAGCAGTTGGTGAAGATACTAGTGGTAATTCGTCGCAAATCACAAGAATCTGCGCCCAGCATTTGACACTTGGCATTAGCCATTCTCAATTAGGCCGGGGGTTGCCTAATCCCGTTTTAATCGGTATAGTTTGGCGTGTGCGGGTATTGGCTTAATCGAGTCTGCCCCGCGCTGTAATGTATGTACCTTGGGAATTCGTTCCCAAATTTAACAAGGAGCGTGCAGCGAATGTTGCCACTCACCGAGTTTGTCGTGTTGCTGTTGTTGTGTGTTGGTCTGTCCAACGGTTCGGCGCCCGCCGAGCGAGATGCTGGAGGCATACACGAGACACCCGGTGGTGATACATCAATCGCCATCGATCCGGTTGCAATTGAGCAGCTGGCTCAGACGGTCGCCGTCGAGGTCGCCCAAGCGGCCCAAGAAATCCCTCGTCTGCCCACCGCGTTGATTCGGCCAACGGTTTTGCGTGAATTGGCTGAAAAGGGCGCGGTCACCAAGCGGTACGCCGCTAAGGTAACCTTGCTTGTCAACGATATCTGCTGGGACAAACATGTCCCGGTGGAAATTGGGTGGCGAATGATTTGGCAGGAATCTGGCGGTCGGCATTATAATTCACGCGGCGGTGTGAAGCGTGGTGGTTCTGGCGAATGGGGCATTTGCCAGATCCTTGACGATGGCATGCAACTGAAAAAGGGCTACAACTACGCTGACCTATCAGGCAACCTGAAATGTGGTCTAGGCTTGTTGAGTTTTGCCCTCAATGACCCAGAGCGAAAGTACGACGAGCGTACCGCCCTGGGTTGGTATAACGCGGGCAAGAAGGTGAGCAACACCAAGTATGTCCGTCAAGCGATGGCGCGTGAATTCACCTGGGAGGAGGTAAGTCGCGACGAAGTCGAGCAAGTGCTCGAGAGAACGAATTAGCGTGAGAACGCCGAGGGTGGCTGTAAGGAGCAGCCGATACCCTCGGCTTTTTATGTCTTAAGGGGGTAGAAGTTGGCCAGGGGACGCGGTATAATGCCCAGCGTAGAGCCCCAACAGTCCCGGGTAGCTCAAGGCACCCACCCGAACGTACCCCGGCCAGAATGACACGCTCGGTGTCGGGCTGGCGTTCGGTACGGGCGGGGAGCAATCGACTACCCAGTAGGGTGATTCACAATTCGTTCCCGGGTAGCTCAATGGCAGAGCGGTCGCCTGTTAAGCGACTGGTTGTCGGTTCGAGTCCGACCCCGGGAGCCAAAACGAAACGCCCCGAATGGAATGAGGTATAATGATCGTATGCTGGGGAAAAGAGCGACAACTAGGTGGTTCCGAGTTTTGGCGATTGGGGCGGTCATTTTTGGAGTAGGACTGGGTTTGGGTTACGAGGTGAGCAGATGGACGATAGGCAAGACGATTCCCGCGGCATTCAACTGGCGAGACACTACATCCGATTACGCTTTCATTAGCCCCTTGTTGGCCTGTAAAAGTCCAGACAAAAGCTTGCTGTCTGCATACAAAGATTTGAAAGCAAAACTAGACAATGTAGTTAGCCAAGAAATCCAGACTGGGCGTGTCTCTGCTGTGGCGGTATATTTTCGTGATTTGCAAACCGGTCAATGGACGGGCGTGAACGAGGATGCTCAGTTTTATCCGGCCAGTTTATTAAAATTGCCAGTGGCGTTGGCTTTATATAAAGAGGCGGAAACCGATGCGGCACTGCTTAGTCGCAGAATTGTCTATCGGCAGACGGCAGCTGAAAACTCTAATGAGTTTAATAGCTCGACCAGCACTCATCTGGAAGCCGGCTCTTCCTATACCGTGGATCAGCTAATTGAAGCGATGATCGTTGATTCAGATAACAACGCCAAAGACTTATTGGAGGGGGCTACTGACGTCGAAGTTTTAACGAGTCTGTTTGATACGTTAGACATTCCCGTACCCTATGAAGGGTTGGCCGATGCGGACTATGGAATTTCACCTCGGCAATATTCACTGCTACTGCGGGTGTTGTACAATGCGACTTTTTTGAACGCGGCTATGTCGGAGAAGGTCTTGGGGCTATTGAGCCATGCTGTTTTTGCTGATGGTCTGGCGGCTGGATTACCGGCTAATACCAGAGTGGCTCATAAGTTTGGTATTTACGGCAATCCGACAATCGGCAAGGGGGTACATGACTGTGGGATTGTTTATTATACTGACAAACCCTACTCGGTGTGCGTAATGACAAAGGGGGTTAACTACGCTGACCTAGAAACTGCCATTAGCAAGGTTTCCTCGACGATTTATAGCTATGTTAATGCCAAATAGGTTAGCATTTTAAGATCGAGCTTTATCGTCCTCTTCCAATCCAAAGTTCCCTGCCTGCAACGATGCCCGCCAGAAACGCTGTAACTACTGCTAGTACTGCGGCTTATGTACGGGAGTAAAGCGACTGAGGTGCTTTTTGTGTGATAATACTAGCGAAAGGAGTTTTTATGAAAAAATATTTCTCTGGGGCGGATTAATTGGTGTTGTGGTCTTTTTCCTGCTGGGATTTCTGGCCGGTGCGTCGAGTAACGGCCGACCAATACTGCCGATCGTCTATGGCACAAGCGGCTTGATGTGGGCCTTTTTTGCCATTGTTGCCCTGATTTTTTTCATCCTCGGTTTGGTGATGGTAATTGTCGGTGCGGCGAAGAAAGGGAAATAGCTGGGGCTAAGAAACTTTTGCTACAATTGGCATATGGGTAAACATATGCATCATGGTGGCGGGTCAGCGGTTTATGGTTTGGGGCTGATCGGCGCGGCGGTATATTTTATCAGCCAGGCCACTACATTTTGGGCCGGTGTTTTAGGGTTCTTAAAAGCCTTGGTTTGGCCAGCGTTTCTGGTCTATCAGGCTTTAGTAGCTCTCTATAAATAGACCGCTAGTCGCAAAATCCTTTGAGCATACTAGCGGTGAAGTTGTATTGGGCAAGATTCTGGCAATCAACGCTGCCGTTGCCGTCGAATACTAGCTCCCATTGATTGTCAGTTTTGACGGCCAGAAACATCCCGCCCTCGTTATTGGCGTCAAACGGGGCAAAACTGATATTGCCGTGAATGTGAGTATTGTCTGAATCAGTAAACTCAACTCTGATATCATCGAGAGATTTGTTGTACTTGGCGGCGAATAAGGCAATGATATCGTGTTCGGTGGTGTTAATATCGCAAAATTCTTCCCAAGTGCGGAGACATTTTGCTTTGACCTCGCACCAGCTGTAGCCGGCGGGGATGATACAACCATGTTCATCTGTCTGGCCGCCGATCAAGTCCGGGCGCAGATTTTTAGTGTAGGAATAGGCAGCCAAGCCAATGCCGGCGAGGACCAGCACGACGAGGGTAATAATAAAAATCTTCATAGCTATCGGGTTAAGGCTATTTCTAGTTTTATAATACTACCAGTCGCTGGCGGGTATAGTAGAGTTTATCTTTTTGTCCGGTGGAGTCAGAACATCGCTGCCATTACCCGGGGGCTGGCCGAGATCTGTGAGCACGAGGGGATCGAGTTTTAGATTTGACGCTAAGCCTTTCGGCGAGTACCCCCGCCTTGGCGCCTGTGAGGTGCGGGAGAACTAATCAGCTTATCCCCTTACCGCCCCCCTTTGGGGAGGCGACCATCGGTCACCCTCCTTATTTTTTTATTCAGTGGGCTAAAGCTTGATATAATGCAGTTGGGTCGATTGACATATAGTTATTGTTTATCGCAATCATCATGGGATTTATCAACTGGTTAGTTTTCATTCTCGTCGTGATCGGTGGTTTGAACTGGGGCCTGGTCGGTTTCTTCGACTTTGATCTGGTGCAGGCCATCTTTGGCGATGCGACCTTTGCCAAGGTCATCTATGACTTGGTCGGTCTGGCCGCTTTGTGGATGCTGTTCACTTGGTGGGGTAGAGTAGGCAAGTAGGCCTACGATCAGCGAACTTATTTTCCAAATGTCCGCCTATTGGCGGGCATTTGGGTTAAACGCTCAGGCTGTACAATCGAGATATGCAAGAAAGGCTCCAAAAGTTTCTAGCTCGAGCAGGTGTAGCTAGCCGGCGAAAAGCCGAGCAGCTGATTTTGGATGGCCGAGTCAAGGTTAACGGTGTGGTTGTTAGGCGGCTGGGGAGTTTAATCGATCCTCGGCGAGATCGAGTTGAATATCATGGGCGAGCAGTTCAAGTCGCGGAGCCGGCAATTTACGCATTTAATAAACCGGTCGGAGTAACTTCGACAGTATCGGATAGTCATGCTAAAAAGACCATTGCCGATTTTTTCCCGAAAGAAAATCGGGTTTATCCAGTAGGGCGGCTAGATAAAAATAGTGATGGGTTGATTTTAGTGACCAATGATGGCGAGTTGGCGAATTTACTGACCCATCCGCGATATCAACATGAAAAGGAATACGAAGTAATTGTGGCGGGTTCTAGTGCCGATAAAATCATTGGGTTCAAAAAAAGCTATCGGACTGATGGTTCACTTACCCAACCCATGCGGGTAGTCGGGCAAAGAATATTGGCGCGAGGGCGATGGCTGGTGCGACTAGTGTTGAAAGAGGGGAAGAAGCGACAAATTCGCGAGGTGGCCGAACGGCTTGGCTATAAGGTAGTTAGACTTACTCGAGTGAGAATTGGTAAGCTGAGACTGGGCAAGTTAGCTCCGGGCGAGTGGAGAGAGGTGCAGCGAGACAATATAATCTAGAACCCGGGCTCGCCCCGTTAGAAATTATGACCGGGTTCGGTAGAATGGAGCTAGAATAGATAAGGTTCTTTGGGTAATAGATTTTTTGTCATTTGGACTGCATTTCTAACGGGGCTCGTAACTCAGTGGTTAGAGTAGTCCCCTCATAAGGGATTAGTCCTTGGTTCGAATCCAAGCGAGCCCACCACGTTGTCAAAATGGCTTCACGCTACGCACAAGCTCGACAGAGCTCGCTCGGCTATTGGCGTTTAGCATTTCTCCTCTCAAAATTGTAAACACTCCGTTGGTTTACAATTTTGGAAGGAGGAATAGCGAGACCTAAAAGCAACCCCGAGCCTGTCGAGGGGTTAGCGTGATAAAGAAGCCGCAGTACCAGTCGCTTCGCTCCGGCGAAGCCCTGAATCCTTGCGGTTCAGGGTACACGGCACTCGTTGTTCGCTTCTATTGTACTTGGCGGCGCCATGAACTTGAGCAAAGCGAATAGTTCGTGGTTGCGGGGGTAGGATTCCCGCCGCCGCTCCATCTCATCATAAGTAGGCCATTTGCCTCTTGTGATATAGATGTCACTTTGGCGGACCTTGTTCCCCTAATGCCTTTGGCATAGGTTCTCATCGCCAACCTGTAACCAACAAATCGCCACCTGACGGTGACGGTTTCTTGGTTGCGGGGGTAGGATTTGAACCTACGGTCTTCAGGTTATGAGCCTGACGAGATGACCAACTTCTCCACCCCGCAGGTAGAATACTACCAGCGAGAGCGGGTTTTGTCTATTTTATTCTTCTGGCTTACCAAAAATGAAGTTCCACCATTTTTCGGGGTTGGCTGGTTCGCGCTTAAGGGCTGAGGTCTTGGTTTGGTCGGTGATGTTCCCCTGAGTGAAGCGGTCAGTATTTTCTTCGGGGATGATCAGCACGGTTTCTCCCGGCTTTTGGTAATTCAATTTGGAGCGGGCTTCTTTGTCGCGGAAAGAATCGGTTTTGCGGTAGGCGATCAGGTTTTGGAGGTATTGATTGTGCAATTTCAGTTCGGCGTTTTGTTCGCGTAATTTCAGTAATTCCTGATCGAGGCGATAATTTTGCCACAAGGTTTGGATAGTGGAAACTGCCATATAAATCGAAACGGCAATCCCCACCGTCATAATTAAACGGGTACGCAATTCGCGCCCCCGGGGCACTCGGATCCGCAATGGCTTTTTCTCTGGCATGCAAACTAAGTGTAGCAAAACCCGCCTAGCCGATCTGTTTTGGTGCCAGCGACAGGACTTGCACCCCGATAGCAGACAAGCCGGAAATTGCTCAGCCGCAATGTCAGCGGAGTTATCGCTACGGGGCAGGCTTGTGGCCAGTAGCTTACTTGCCCCGTTAGAAATTCTGGTGCCAGGGGTGAGAATCGAACTCACGACCAATGGCTTATGAGTCCACTGCTCTACCTCTGAGCTACCCTGGCCGAATTTTTAACGGGGTGGATCCATCTGCTCCCCGCCCGACTCCAGCCCGAAAGAATGTTTTTCATTCTGGCGGGGAACGACGCCAGTCGTTCGGGCAGGTACTGCTGAGCTACGCTGGCTCGTCGGAACAAGCTCGACATTACGCGCGACCCGATTCGTCTATCGGCGGGGAGCTCGGGTCGGCTTGGGGTCTCGCTGTTCCTCCTTACAAAACTACAAACGGCTTTGCTTGGTTTGTAGTTTTGGGCAGGTTTAGAGATAGGGTAGAGAACCAGGCAGATAACAGTTCGAGATCCCAATGACTCTAGTATAGTAGATATGGTGAAATGAAAAAGCAAGATTTATTGGGATTGGTGCGGGCAAAATTGCTCTCAGTCGGGATCGGTCGGGGAGATAGACTGCTGGTGGCGGTTTCGGGTGGGCCCGATTCCATGGCCCTACTGGATATTCTAGGCAGCCTGGCCGATGAGATGGAACTGGAACTGACAACTGCCCATATCGATCACGGTTTAAGGAAAAGGTCAGGCGCTGACGCTAAGCTCGTTCATGATTATTGCCGAGCTCATGCCATCGACTATGTGTTGGAACGAGTGGATGTTAAAGGAGAGCTCAATCGGCGGGGCGGTGGAGTGGAAGAGGTGGCGCGCGAGCTGCGCTACGCGGCATTGCGCCGGATCGCAAAAGGGCTCCAGGCTGACTGGATCATTACTGCTCATCATCGCGACGATCAGATCGAAACCATCGTCTTTAACTTTTTGCGCGGGAGTGGGATTCGCGGCCTAGGCGGGATGCGCGAGGCGAACGAAGGGATCCTCAGGCCGCTACTAGGCGTGAGCAAAGAGGAGCTGCTCAGGTTCGCCCAGAGGCGGCGGATCAAGTTTGGTATCGATGTAACCAATACCGATACTAACCTGACTCGCAATCGGATCCGCCACAAACTCATGCCGGTACTCAGGCGGTTTAACCCAAACCTCGAGGAGGTTTGGCTACGCAATAGCTATATTTTCCAGCAAGCCGACATAGCTTTGCGGGAGCTGGCGGTAATTTACCTGGGCTTGATGGGAAGAGCCCAGAGTGGTAAGGTGAGTGTCTCGATTTCCCGCCTCCGAGAGCTAGCTCCGCTTATGCAAATCGAAGTGCTGAAACTAGCCATCAGCCAGGTGGTGGGCGGAGTGCAGGGCTTGAAACATATTCACTTCGAGGAGTTGCTAGGGCTTTTGGCTAGTCCAAAAAAGTCTGTCTCCAAGCGATTCCCGAGCAAATTGTTGGTGGTATGCGCCCATGATAAGATTACTATTAGTAGGATAGGCTGACATGAAGATGACAGTTTCCAAAGCAGTGGGGTATGTCCTCGCCATTCTGGTGGTGGGCGCTTTGTTGTACAGTCTGTTCAGCTACGATCACACCGCTGTTCAACAAATTCCCCTAAGCGAGCTAATTTCTAAAGTTGATGCCGGCAAGGTAGACAAGATTGAGGTCAAGGGAAGCGAGCTGACAATTTTCACTACTGACGGCAAGCAATTTAAGTCGCGCAAGGAGGCCGATGTTTCCCTAAAAGACAGCGGCGTTAACACTAGCCAGATCGAGGTGGATGTGAAAGATGATCAGGCTAACTCCTGGATTTGGAGTTTCTTAGCCTCGTTCATTCCATTTCTGATCATCTTCGGGTTCCTGTTCTTTATGTTCCGTCAGGCCCAGGGTTCGGGGAACCAGGCCGTTTCTTTTGGCAAGTCCCGAGCGCGATTAATGGTGGGTTCACGCAATAAAATCACCTTCAAAGATGTAGCGGGGGCCCACGAAGCCAAGCAAGAGTTAATGGAAGTGGTGGAATTTCTTAAGTATCCAACCAAGTTCTTAAATTTGGGGGCTAAAATCCCCTCCGGGGTATTATTGGTGGGTCCGCCAGGGACCGGCAAAACTCTGTTGGCCAAAGCAGTGGCCGGAGAAGCTAATGTCCCATTTTTTAACATTAGCGGGAGCGAATTTGTGGAGATGTTTGTTGGGGTAGGCGCTTCTCGCGTCCGCGATCTATTCGCCAAGGCCAAGCGCAACGCACCGGCCATCATCTTTATTGATGAAATTGACGCGGTCGGGCGTCAGCGGGGAGCTGGCTTGGGCGGAGGACACGATGAACGTGAGCAAACCCTCAACCAAATTTTGGTGGAGATGGATGGTTTCGAAACCGAAACTAATGTCATTATCATTGCGGCGACCAATCGGCCAGATGTGCTTGACCCAGCACTATTGCGGCCGGGTCGGTTCGATCGGCGGGTGGTGCTGGACAAACCTGATATTAAAGACCGAGAGGCGATTCTCGTCGTTCATGTTAGGAACAAGCCGTTGGATTCCACCGTCGATCTACATAAAGTAGCTCTGCATACCCCGGGTTTTTCGGGAGCCGATCTGCAAAACCTGGTCAATGAAGCAGCAATTCTGGCAGCTCGGGCAAATAAAAAAGTGATCGGTGCTCGCGAATTTGATGCGGCGGTTGAGAAAGTATTACTCGGTCCCGAGCGCCACAATAAGATCTTATCGGAACACGAAAAGGAGATTACCGCCTACCACGAAGCGGGACATGCTATTGTCGGCCACATTTTGCCGACCGGGGACCCAATTCACAAGGTTTCGGTGATCAGCCGAGGGATGGCCTTGGGGTATACTTGGTCTATGCCCGAACGCGATCAGCAACTATATTCTCGGGAATATTTCATTGACGAAATTGCTCAAATGTTGGGCGGGCGCGTAGCTGAGCAACTGACCTTTAAAGAGATAACCACGGGCGCAGCTAACGATTTGCAGCGGGTATCGGAGCTGGCGCGCCAAATGGTGATGCGCTATGGCATGAGCGAGAAATTGGGTCCGGTAACATTCGGTCGGCGCGAAGAGTTGGTATTTTTGGGCAAAGATTTGCATGAGCAGCAGAACTATAGTGACAAGATCGCTGCGACCATCGACGACGAAGTAGAAACAATCATTAAAGATGCCGAGAGGCGGGCCGAGAAGATTTTGCGGGATTACTCAGCGGAGCTGACCGCGATCGCTAAAGAATTGGCTCAGAAAGAAACCCTGAACCGCGAAGAGTTCGAGAGCTTCTTTGCCAAGTAAAACATGTTCAGAAAGTTAATTACCCGAACATCCAGCATTTCGGAGGCGGCGGCGGTTTTGGCGATCGCCTCGTTAGTTAGTCGGTTATTTGGGGTAATTCGCGACCGCACACTGGCCGCTCATTTTGGAGCAGGGGATGTTGCCGATGCCTATCTAGCTGCTTTTACCATCCCCGATTTTATTTTTAATTTGCTGATTTTAGGCGCACTATCGTCCGCCTTTATCCCGATCTTTACCGAATACATTCATCGCAATGGCGGTAGTCGGGATGAGGCATGGGGAGTAGTGAATTCCTTGATCAATATCGGGGTGGTGGCGTTGGCCGTGGTGTTGTTGGCTGGCAGCTTGCTGGCTCCGGCACTGGTTAAGGTAGTTGCGCCCGGGTTTCCTCCTGATAAACAAGAAATGGTGATCAATATGATGCGAGTAATGTTTCTCTCGCCGCTATTTTTTGGGCTGAGCAATCTTGCCGGCGGGATCCTCAACTCTTTTAAAAACTTTTTGGCTTATTCGCTAGCGCCGATTTTGTACAACCTTGGGATTATCGCGGGGGTGATCTATCTAGTACCCCGCTTCGGG
>JAZDLM010000022.1:0-2907 GCA_043801895.1 bacterium | reverse complement strand
TCGATGTTGTTGCCGGTGATCAAATTCTTGAGCGTGGTACGCATAATTGCGCCTCCTCGCCCCATTTTGGAATGCTGATAGCGCACTACCTCATAGGGCGCGCCATCTAGCTCAATGACCACTCCGTTTTTTAGATCGGTTAATGACAGCATGATGGGTAGCAGCGTAAGCTATTGAATAACGAACGGCAGCATTGCCAAGTGGCGGCTGCGCTTGAGTGCCGTAGTAAGGTAGCGTTGGTGCTTGGCGCAAGTGCCGGTTCGTCGGCGCGACTCAATTTTCATGTAGCGGGAGATAAACTTTTGCAAAAGGCGAGTATCTTTGTGGTCGATGTAGCCGATACCCTCGCTGCAAAAATAACAGACCCGCTTCGGCGCAATGGCGAAGCTCATCCGCTTTTTAGTAGAACCCCGATTTGGTGATTTATGAAACCCCATAGCTTAGAAAGGGATATCTTCGATATTAATTTCGTCTTCTTTGACAGTGCTGTTCGGGGTAGCGGGGGCGTCGGCAGTTTTGACCGCCGGTTCGGTGGCACTCATTTCGCCAGCTGGCGCGCGGTCAAGCAAGATCAGATCGGAGGCGATCACTTCGGTCTTGTAACGTTTGGTACCATCTTGAGCTTCCCAGTTGCGAGTTTGGAGACGACCTTCGACATAGGTGCGGCGACCTTTGTGGTAAATTTGGCCGACGATTTCGGCTAACTTGCCCCAGGCCACAATATCAACATATTCCACCGCATCCTGGCGAACGCCCTGTTGATCGTTCCAGCTGCGGTTGCAAGCGACGGAAAACGACGCCACGCTCTGGCCGCTGTTGGTGGAGCGGATCTCAGGGTCGCGGGTCAGGTTACCGATCAATATCACCTTGTTTACATCACGCATGATTTAGAAATTAATTAATAATGAAGAATGAATAATTGAGAATGAATGAAGTTCGACAGAGCCGAAGACCAAAAATTCTTAATTCTTAATTTGGCATTTTTAATTCTTCTCTTATTCCTCCTTTAAAATATTCTCCAGCTTGGCATCGAGATCTTTCATCCGCTCCGACTCGTCCTTTTTCGGCACGGCCGCTACTGGGGCACGGCGAACCATGGCCGGGCGAGGGGTCGGCGTGAAGGTTCTGGCGAAAGTTCTGGGGGCTGCCTGTTCCCTAAATGGCTCAACTCGCTTGAGGCTGCCTGGCTTTATCCCTTCTTTGTCGAGAGAGATAAGTAAATGACGCAGGATTTCGGGCATCATGCGAACTTCATTGGCAAGTTCGGCCATCGTGGCCGGAAGTAGGTTGAACACTAGTGTGGCATAGTAGCCGAACTCGTGTTTGTTAATTGGATAGGCCAGCCGCTGCTTACCCCAAAAATCTTGGCTATAGACGGATCCACCCTTTTTGGTGATGGAGTCGTGAAGTTTAGCGATTACTTTTTGGGCGTCTGCCTCGGAGACATCCGCGGGGACTACCACCGTAATCTCGTAATTGGTTAGAAGCTCTTTCTCTTCCATGTTGAACAATCCTTTCCCGTGGGAAATCCCGGGTTGGCCGGGAGAAAAGGGTAGCTGATGTATAGGAGGAGTATAGCTGAGTGCTTTCGAGAGGTCAACCCTCTTCGCTCCAACCCGCCATTCCCGCGTAGGCGGGAATCCACTTTCTCTTTGCCACCCATTTGCTCGTCCAAACGGGTGGCTCCCCAAAAGACGCCCCACTCACCAATATCCTATCCGACTAGCAAAATTGGCTTTCTGGCTTACGGCGAACTCCTCCCTAACCGGTCGTCAAACAACGCCTTCGCTGCGCCAATTTTGCTGTCGGATAACAGAATTGGTTCGATGGGTAGGATTGGCAGTATGGTAGATTTTAGGAGTGCAACTTGCACAACTAGGAGGTGAAGAAAGGTGTGGAAAACTCTGGCCAGATATCGGCCTGGAGTCAGTTTCTTGGCGATCGGTCTGTTGGTTGCCGCTGCAGTTCAGGCATATCAGTTCGGTTTTTGGACAATCATTCTGGCTGTTCTTCAGTTCTGGATTTGCGGCCTAACTATGGTGTGGAATGATTTGGCCGATAGAAAACAGGACACGAAGAAAGGTCGAGCAATGTCCGATGATGAGTATCGTTCGCTCAAGCAATCGGCGATTCGGCAATGGTGGTGGTTGGTTGGACTAGCGTTGGTGTATGGAACAGCTTATCACTCCAGCGTTAGCGTTTGGCAGACTGCCATTTTGCTATCGCAGATTGGAGTGGGGGTATGGATTTACAATCGAGTAAGACCATATTATCTGCTCAACAATCTGACGGTGGCGATAACCGGCGCCAGCCCGTGTTTGCTGGTGGTCCCAGTAGCTGGTCCACACACTCCGTTAATTCTGGGGATGTTCATGATGACGGGGATAGTGTTGATGATTCGGGAGGTGCTGAAGGACATCCAGGATGCTAAGGCAGATAAGGGCTATAAAGGTACACTGCCATTACGAATAGGATCCGAATGGGCCCATTGGCGGATTGGGCGGTGGGCGTTAATTGCAATGCTGCCTGTTTGGATTGGGTTGTATCTGACCGGACGCTGGGAAGAATCCTGGCTTATGGCCCCACCGGCGGTAATGTTCGGTTGGGGAATGATCCGGCCGGACCCAATGCTGCTGACATTGCGACGCCATTATTTTCGGGAGACTGCGGAAGATGAGAGTCGACAGGCTAATGGGTTGCTGGATGTTTGGTTGGTGTTCGCGATCGTCTGCTGGTGGTTCCATCCGACTCCCTGGATGAATCATCCAATGTTCGTTACGGTAGTATTTCTACTAGTGGCGACACTGGTGTCAGTATGGGGATTTGTTCCGTTCTGGGCTGCCAAAAGACGGTATCTGCGGTCGTTGCGCTCACGACTCTAAATAAGGAGCGTTTTTTTCTACATCA
>JAZDLM010000019.1:0-7807 GCA_043801895.1 bacterium | reverse complement strand
GAGCAGGCTAATTATACCACGGATACCCCGATAATTTGGGGATAACCACGGAGAAATTCCGTCCCCGACACCGCTTTCTTGCCCGATAGCTGTAAGCGATCTATCCGAAGCTTGCCAATGAACATTGCCCCGTCTAGGCTGGCTACATGTCCAGGTGGGTTTTCGATACTTGGCATATAAGTGGCCCGTAAAATTTTTAATTGTTGGCCGCCCCAGACTGTATATGCTGACGGCCAGGGATGATAGGCGCGAACTTGGCGGGCGATATAATTTTCATCATTATTCCAATCAATCAACCCATCTTCTTTTTGAATCATTTTGACATAAGTCGCTTCGGATTCATTTTGCGGTGTTGGTGTAATCTCACCGTTCAAATATTTTGGCAAACTTTCCAGCAAAACTTGCGCGCCGACCTCTGCTAATTTTTCGGCGAGCGTGGCGGTGGTATCGGTGGGGGAAATTGTTACCGGTTCACTTTTGGCGATGATGCCGCCGCTATCCATTTCCAACTCTATTTTCATAATCGTCACGCCCGTTTCTTGCTCGCCGTTCAAGATTGCGCTAACAACTGGCGAAGTACCACGATATTTAGGCAAAAACGAGGGATGAACATTGACGATGCCCTTAGTGGGAATATCCAAGACCTCTTGTGGCAAAATTTTACCATAAACAACTACTACGATCACATCAGGATTTAATTCTCGCAGCTGTTTCCAAAGTTCCTGATTATTTTTTATTTTTACCGGCTGCAACACGGGAATATTATTTTCTCCTGCCACCACCTTAACGGGGGACGGCGTGATGATTTGCTTCCGTCCAACTGGTTTGTCCGGCTGGGTCACTACTGCCACTACCTCAAACTGAGCGTCGCTCAGTAACGCTTTTAGGCTGGGCACCGCAGCGTCCGGCGTCCCCATAAAGATTACTCGATATTTTTTTGATTGTTCCATTTCTGTTTCATCATTCCCGCGAAAGCGGGAATCCAGACATAAAAAATAAAAAACATTTTTGTTATTTTCTGCCCGCCCGCACCGATAAGCGGAGCGATTCGGGCGGGGATCCCCGATCAGGTCGGGGATGACGGATTAGAGCACTTTGGTGTCAACTCGTTCGTAAATATAGAGGTCGCCCTCGACCTTATCTATAAATAGTATGCCGTCCAGGTGATCGTATTCGTGTTGGATTATCCGCGCCAGCAGCCCGCTCGCCTTGCCCTCGATTACTTTGCCATTTTCATCCAGCCCGCGATATTTAATTTTCTCTGGCCGGCGGACCATGCCGAATAGGTTCGGGAACGATAAACATCCCTCTTCATCGAGTTTAATTTGCTTTGAGGTCCAGGTGATTTCGGGGTTGATAAGCACGGTGCGAGGAATCGGGGGGATACCTTCCCTGTATTCAGTGACAATAATTCTCTGCAGCACGCCTACTTGCGGCGCGGACAAGCCCACGCCATTGTCGCCATGCATCGCATCAAATATATCCAGCACCAATTGCTTGGTTTCTTTTGTCACTTCCGCCACCGGTTTGCTGATGCCTTTTAATTCTTTCAGCTCTCGCGGAACCTCTCCTAGTAATATCTTTCGCCTCATCCCGTTAAAAATCGTCCTAGCGTATATATTTTGCCACTGTCCGCATCCCGTTTCCCTCGGTAGGAGATTTCTAACGGGACGAGTTCTAATTTCATTTTACATTAGTCAAGATTATAGCTCTGGAAGCTGATTTTGGCAAGAAAAAAGACCAGAGGTTCGGATAAGCCCGAACATGGTCTTTATTGGCACAAATGCCAGCGAGGATAGTCTGGTTATGACGGAAGCGAGTAAAACAGCTGATCCAGCTTGCGCAGAAGTTCCGCGCTATTTTCTTCTGCCAACGGACTCTGATCCTTGGCAGCATCGCAATAGCGCGCCGTATATACAGAGATCTCAGCCAGCAGCGTTGACACCCCTGCATCAACCAACGGAGACCCAGCCAACGCACAGCGTGTCTCATCCTCCTCAGTCTTGCATGCCTTCTGTTGATCGTTGGCATGCCATACAGGCAGGGAATGTACGATCGCATCAATGAGGCTAAGTAGGTCAGGCCCATCCTGCCGTGGCGCCCAAGTGCGCTGTTCCAACTTCTGGCTGTGACAAGTCAGTCGTGAGCGCGCTTCACTACGACTGAGGCGTAGCTCAGTGATAGCTTTTCCCATTGCTATATCTGGGGTATCCATCACCCAACCTCTTTACCCCGACGCCGTCTCGCGTCCGCTGGTAATAACAAAAAAGTACACAACATTCTTATAATCTCCACTCAGGATAATGTCAACATAATCTAGCTCCAGAAGCGGATTTTATCAAGCAAAGAAAAAAGCCATCTCCGGTCGGACCAGAGATGGCCTGTGCTTCACTTGAGGAAGCTAGCCCTTAGTGGCAACGGGCGGCTTCCAGCCGATCGGGGCGAAGTATGGACACTCCTGCCCCTGGAACACCCGCTCCCAGAACTCGTGCCGAAGCGAGGTGGGAGGATCGTTGAGCCCGCTGAAATAGATTCGGCTGGCATTGACCGCTAAGATAGCGGTCAGACTAGTCGTGTTGCCGCGCGACCAGACGAGGGGAGCGCCCACTTTCAGGATGAGCTTCTTAGCCTCTTCCCGACTGATGGGATGTCCCTGGGCATCGTAGCCCTTCCCGCGCTGCCGCTCGGAATTCATGATTTCCCATGTCCGAAGAGCGACGTCGCAGTCGCGGCGGATCGGCTCACCGATCCGGTAGATGTTGCCGGAAGCGGTGGTGAGGAAGAGCTCGGTGAAGGCGTCTCCTCCGAGCATTCCCGGGCTCACGATCCAGGAGAGTTGAAACTCCTCCACAAATCTTCCCGACCATCCATCAGCGACGACGGAGGTTTCGGGAGTAAATAGGCGTTGCATAACAGAGACTCCTTTACCCCGGCGCTTTAACGTCTGACGGGTGACATTGTGGCGAGAGCGGCCTTGCAGGTATTAGCCAAGCCGCATACCGTTAGGCCAATGCCCATAACATCGACCTTTGGGTAGGTCTTCATCAGTTCTTCTTGGAGCGACTTCAAAAAGTCATCCTCTAGCCGCTCCAGAACTTCGAGGCCTTGATCGAGTCGGATAGTCCGGTCGGGGCTGTTCAGCCCGCTGTTCCCCAGGTCCCAACTTTTATAGAACCCGAGTACCAGTGAACCAGAGATCAGGCCCACTTCTTGCTCCTCGCCGGAGACTCCCGGACGGAACTTACCGCCAGGTGCTTTCCCGATTTCGAGGTGCCATTTCCCCAAGGTTGCCTTGTGGCATCTCTGCATCCGCTTCCAGATAAACTGGGCCCGGCGGATGTAGGCCGGCTGCTGGGTCTTGCCCAGACCCATGATCGACAGAGTCCATTGTAAGATGCGCATTTCTGCCCCTCCTTAAGGGTAGAGCAATGACCCTCCAGAGGAGGTTGGTGACGATATAACTTGTCAACGTACTATTCTCTCCATTATACTCCGATTCTCGGTCCCTGTCAAGGGAAAAGTGGCTCTGGAAGCGGGTTTTGACAAGGAATAAATAAACAGAAAACCGGTGCCCACGGGCACCGGTTTGGATCTTACTTGGTACAAGAGGTACTAAGAAGCGAGCGCTTGGACGAGGTCCGCGACGAGGTCCTCGACATCCTCACACCCGACACTCAACCGCACCAGTCCGTCGCTGATACCAGCCTCGAGGCGCTGCTCGGGCGGCATCCTGGAATGCGTCATGCTAGCCGGATGTTCGATGAGGCTCTCCACCCCGCCCATACTAACGGCGAGCGTGATTAGTCTTACGCGATTCATCAGGTCCCGGCCAGACTCCAGTCCGCCTTTCAGTTCGAAGCTGATTAGCGAGCCCCCGCCATGTGCTTGGCGAGAATGGATGCTGCTCCCCGGATGAGCTGAGAGGTAAGGGTACATCACCGTCTTCACCGCAGGATGCTCCTGCAGATGAAGTGCGATTTCTACTGCACTCTTCTGCGCTGCCAGTACTCGCAGTTTTAGCGTCTTAATACTGCGAAGGATCAGCCACGCTTGGTGCGGATCCATGGTTGCGCCGAGGTTGCACCATGCCGAGCGCAACTGTTCGCCCTCTTCCAGAGTATGCGCAACGATGATCCCGCCGATCACGTCGCTGTGGCCGCCCCAGAACTTGGTAGCGCGGTTGAGCACGTAGTCGGCCCCGAACCGGATCGGCTGTTGCAGGATCGGCGACATGAAGGTGTTGTCCACCACCAAAATCGCATCTTGCTTGTGAGCCAGCTCGGCGCAGGCCTTGATGTCGGTGATGGTGAGGTTGGGATTAGCCGGCGTTTCGACGAAGAGTAGTTTTGTGTTCGGCCGCCAAGCGGCCTGAATTTGCTCTAGGTCCGAGGTGTCCACGAAGGACGACTGAACGCCCAACTGGTTCCAGTTATTCTCCACGATACTCCGACTCGGCCCGTAGAGTGTCCGGCCGCCGATCATATGGTCGCCAGCCTTCAGCAAGCCGAAAAGCAGCGTGTTGAAGGCGCCCATCCCGCTGGAGCAAGCAAGCCCGGCTGCTCCGCCCTCCAGATTGGCCACGCATTTCTCCAACACGCTGATGGTCGGATTGCCCAGACGAGTGTAGATGTACCCCGTGTCTTTCCCGTCGCCGGCAAACCGCCGTGCGCCCTCTTCAGCGCTTTCAAGTGTGAAGGTCGAGGTCTGGTAGATGGGAGGCATCACCGCCCCCCAATGCATTTCTGGTTTGTATCCTGCATGGATACACCTGGTTCCAATACCGCTCATAAGGCGGTCCTCCTTAACTTTTTTGCGGGGGATAGCGAGTTATTAATGTGCCCCCCAGATGCCTAATTATGTACCCCAGAACCCGCTCTGTGAAGAGGTATACTGGGGGCATGAAAAAGATTACCGCTTCAACCGACTTCACTACTTTCAGCAATCATCGAGCTGAGCCGCATTTTACATTTGTGAAAAATGGGCAAAAAACAATTGAGGGCAGACTAAAAAAGGGCGAATACGCCAACTTGAAGACGGGAGACCATATTGTTGTCCAGAACGATGACGAGACCGATAGTGTTGAAGTTATCGTAAAAGACGTTCGGCCCTACCCAACACTTTTAGAAATGTTGAGTCGCGAAAAGCTTAATGAGATCCTGCCAGACATTAAAAACATAGACCAAGCTATGCAGGCTTACCGACAGTTCTATACTCCAGAACAAGAAGCCGAGTTTGGCGTTATAGCGATCGAAATCGGTAGGGTATAGCTGGCAAGTAATAGGGATTAAATAAAAAACAGCTGCTTACTGGTGAGTCCCAGCGAGCAGCTTATGTATTTCCGTGGCGCATCTGTAGCCCTGGTCATAGCAGCCTCCGCCGCCTAGCGAAAAGAACGATGAAGCCTACCCAGAGGCCGTACTCAATAATCGCAGCGATGAGTAGTCTCAGGTAGGGCAAATTGATCTCGGCCGTGTTCATAGGAACTAGGAAAGCCGTCCCTAGCGCTATTGCTAACGCGATAACGCAGAACACCACGGCGAACGGCCAACAGCCGATGATCAACACGAGAGGCATGAGCAGTATGGTGGTTAACCACTCACACGAGGTCACCGTACGGTGGGTAGTCATAGCACCCCTCCTCGGAGTAAAAGTACACTACTGATACAGTAGCAAACCATGTTTATCTAGTCAACAAAATTAGCATCCAGAGCTATCTTTTTGAAGTGGTAAACTGGAGGCATGAAGAAATTAGATTTCACAATTCGTTCGGCTACCAAGAAAGACAAGGACACGCTTGCCGATTTTCGTTACAAGTTGGATACCTCGGAGTACAGGCGTAGCCACCTTTACGGGGCGCCATCCAGAGCAGAGGTGCTAAGAAGAATATCGTCAGATTTCAAAGATAAGAACTACTTTATCTTTGTGGCCGAAGCGGAGGGTAACTTAGTGGGCTTTGCTACGGCTTCAAGACGAACCGGCAAGAAAAAGAAAGTTGCTGACCTTGATGCTATTTGGGTTGAGCCAAAGTACAGAAAACAAGGCATTGCCCATGCGCTTACCGAAGTTCGGCTCAGGCAACTTTCGAAATTCAAATTAGACAAGATTGAAGCCTATGTTCGACCAGACAATGTAGCATCCCAGAGGAACATACAGAGCTTCGGTGGTAGGCATATGTATAATGTGTATCAAATAAAGCCAAGGAAAAAATGAGCAAAACCGTAGAAAAGAAAACCTGGCCGGAATTCTTCGAAAAAATCCTTTCAGGCGAAAAGACCTTCGAATTTCGCTTGGCCGATTTTGATATCGAAAAAGGCGACACGCTGGTGCTTCGCGAATGGAACCCAGCAACCAAAGACTACACCGGCCGGAAGATCGAAAAAGAAGTCACCGTGGTCGTCAAAACCAAGGGCAGTGATTTCCATAACCACACGCCAGAGGAAATCGAAAAATACGGCTGGCAAGTAATTGGTCTCCGACCCTACGGGTCCGAAGACCCGGAGGGGATGAAATGAGCAAACTATTAATTTTTACCGAAGGCACCATCCTTATTCATTCCGAGTCGGTCGGGCATGCCCGGAATGAGATTATCCAACAGAATTTGGATCAGATTCCGAACATTAAGGAATATTCAGAATATATTCCTATTGGTAATGCTCCAGCCAAAGTGGCTGAATGGCAGGCGAATGGATATGAAATCTGCTATCTGACGTCCCGAAGAAAGCCCGAGGAGATCGCCGATATCCAGGGTGTCTTAGATAGATATAATTTCCCCGAGGCGCCCCTATATTATCGGCAGGGAGAAGAAACTTACGGCGATGCGGCAACACGCATAATGCCAGATATTATCGTCGACGACACCTGCGAAAGCATTGGTGTTAACGAGATTACTTGGACTCAGTTGACACCAGATATCCAAAATAAGATTAAGCCATATATCGTTCCCGAATTCTTTGGGGTAGACCATTTGCCGACCATTTTATGAGCAGAACACCAATTCGCAACAACCTAATTATCGAGCTTCACGTGCCAGATTTTAATGTGGCAAAGCAGTTTTATGGAGCGCTGGGATTTAAGGTAATTATGGAGCACGCTCCCGCTACAGATAAACCCGGTTATATGGTAATGAAAATGACCGCCGAACTGGGCGAGACAATAATCAATTTCTACGGCGGAAACGATTTGGTGTACAACCAATCGTATTTCAAAAACTTTTCCCAAGATACCAAACGGGGATATGCGACCTCCATCACCATTCCCGTTGCCAATATCGATGATTTCTACAACAAAATCGTTTCGACTCTCCAAGCCAACATCCTTCAGCCAGTAATGGACAAAGAAGATGGCGAACTGAAATGGCGCGACTTCCGCATGGAAGATCCGTTCGGATTTTATTTAAGATTCACCGACCTAATCGACTGGGGTCAGTAAAATTACGAAAGGATAAGAAAATGGACTTAGACAGCGCAGTTCTATATAGCCACGATATTAATAAAGTCATCCCGTTTTATCGGGATATTTTAGGTTTCAAACTAGAGTATGAACAGCCCAATAAGTTTGTCTCATTCATTTTCCCAAACGGCGGACGACTAGGCATTAAAACAGCGGTTGAGGAACGAGAGAAGCCAGGTGGTCAGACTGTGTTTATCGGCGTGGATGATATTGAAAAGTTTTATAACCAATTCAAATCAGCAAATCTGGATTTTTACGAAGAGCTAGCAGACCGTCCTTGGGCGATTCAATTTAGTATCCTTGACCCTGATAAAAACAGGGTAGAATTTATGAAAAGAAAATAATGGAACTATTACTT
>JAZDLM010000004.1:0-11602 GCA_043801895.1 bacterium | reverse complement strand
CCCGACACCGGCGAGCAGGCCCTCGATATCGTTGAGGCACTCATCCGGTCGAACGCAGTTGGTGTTATCGTGATCGATTCGGTGGCCGCGCTTACCCCCAAGGCCGAGATCGAGGGCGACATGGGTGAATCACACATGGGGTTGCAAGCTCGCCTGATGAGCCAGGCTTTGCGCAAAATCACTGCGGTGGCCTCTCGCTCACGCACGACTATTATTTTCGTCAATCAGATCCGGATGAAAATCGGGATCATGTTTGGCAACCCAGAAACTACCAGCGGCGGCAACGCGCTGAAGTTTTATTCTTCGGTACGATTAGATATTCGCCGAATTGAAACCATTAAGGATGGCGACAACCCTACCGGCAACCATGTTCGAGTGAAAGTAGTAAAGAACAAGGTCGCTCCCCCGTTCCGCCAAGCCGAGTTCGATATTATGTTCAACGAAGGAATTTCCCGCACCGGCGAAGTCCTCGACCTGGCTGTGCAAATGGGCTTAGTGAATAAGAGCGGAGCTTGGTACGAATACAATGGCGAAAAGATCGCTCAAGGGCGGGAAGCTGCTCGGGCTTATTTAGTCACCAATCCTAAATTAGCCAAGGATTTAGAGAAAGAAATTCGTCAACTGCACAAACTCTAAAAGCTCGCTACCAGACAGCTTTTTTATTTGACCGAAGGTCGGCCCTGTGCTAGCCTGATGGTGGTTTTTGGTACCGATCACAACTAGCGAAAGGAGGCATTTCAATGCCAGCACCAACCATCTTGCAGCAGCCTCGGGGGACCGATGTCCGTGACTATCTCGACTCCCTCCGGGGGGAATCTCCCCTCCCCAAGCAAGGAGAGGATCCTCGACTGTCCGCCATCTTTGGCAGCCCGGACCCTAACCTTAAGGATCGATTTAAGGCCTGGTCCAACCTCGGGAGGCTGATGGATGTGTTACTCGAGCACGGCATCATCACCATCTACACCTCCGAGGAGGTAGATAAACATCGGCGCCGAGTTGCCGATATCATCAACCGGCGCCCTGTGCGAAATGTGGTAGGCGCGGTTGTGTGGCTATGGGTGGCGGTCATCATGGCTCTCTCTATGGGCTTACCGCCCCTTCTCCATCTCCGCCTCGGCAGCGCCCTGTCGATGTTCGCCATTCTAATCGCGTTCTGGATCCTCAATGCGACCCGTTGGCGCGAGCGGGTTTGGGAAGAGACCCCACTCAACCGCGACAATGCCTCCGAGCTGCTTGCTTCCAGCCGACTCGACTCGCTTGAGGCGTTCTCCGTGGCTTACACCAATTTCAGTGAGAAGGCCAAGCTTTGCGCTAAGACCCCGAGCTACTACATCGAGCGGATTCGTTGGGAAGACTGGTACCTTTGTTGGCTTAGAGCAGAGTTTGTTTACGCCGAGGGTAACATTGACGGGAGATGGCTCGGGATCACCCTGTACCTTGGCGGTTGGTCGTTGATGACCTCCGGCTCCCCGAATTCTAAGTGGACAGAGAAGTGGGATATCCCTCACTAAATCGAAGGCACTACCAGCCCCCACTTACTCGCAACTTAACCCACGCTTAAGCGGCCCCTTGGCCGCTTTTTTGTTTCACCCAATTACACAATACTTACTGGCGTACCGTTTGATGCCCAGTCGTATAATACCCCCGACTCATGTACTCCAAACCGAACACAGCCATGAGATACTGCTTTCCCCAGGTGTTCGTAGCCTTCGTAGAGTCGGCCCGCCATATACAACCGGCCGCCCGGATAAATCGTTCCATCAACCTTATTGCCCCTACGAACCACCCAGTAGGGTAAACCGTGAAATCCATAGCCTAAGAATTGCCCGCGGTCGTTTTTCAAGCCCATCCAATTCGGCATCCACAATTCGTACTCAGCGGAGAAAGCATTTTCAATGTGGTTCATAATGGTGTACTTTCCCTTGGGGGTGCGATATCCCGACTTGCCGGATGACACCAACAGAGTGGCTACCACCACTCCATTTTCGACTAGATCCCCCTCCTGGGTATCTAAATGAATTACCATTTGTTTAATGGGCTCAGTTGACTCTCCGGCGATCGTGACAAGTTTTCCTACTTGGATAACCAATGCAACCGGGTCGCCCCCCAACCACCTCACTCCATCCAGTACCGGCTGAAAAGTTTCTTGGTACATCCCGGTTCGGGCGGGAGCTTTGATTTGAAAATCAAATTGGATGGTCTGACCGGAGACGGCCGCGTCAGCTTGACCGGGCAATATTCGAGTAACCGATTCCCACCCTGGGAGTAGCTGTTCGCCATCCTTGGCCCAAGCGCTGGGTCGGTCTTTTGCGCCGTGAGCGAAGATAGTCCCCAGCCGCAGTAAGTCGGTTTCCCAACTCACACCGGAAACATTTTTGAGGGTTACACTAACACCAATGACTTGGTCGGGAGCCAATGTTAGCTGCTGCGGGAGACTAGTTATTAAATAATCAACCGCCGGGGCCTGAGGGTTTCCCGGCTCCGCCCCCACTCCGTAGATATCCCAGACTCCTGCTACTAGCGAAAAACCAATAAAGGACGCTAGGATTATTTTAAATTTTTGAAAGCACATTTTGTCTCAATTTTGGCGCCGAATAGCGTTCTTCCATTATACCAAAAAAACCGCCTCTGGTCAAGGTTTTTCGTGGATCTGCGGGTTTAGGAGGGGTGGCTGGCCGCTCCTTTTAACTGCTGGCCGTACCCTTAAAGATAGGGGAGGTAAGCTTGGAGACTAGACGACATCGACATTTGCTGCCACACGATCGTCACAAGCAAAGCGACAAAGATCATGACCAATACCCAAAATAACCAATGCGGAGTATCGTCGCGGTCCTCCGGCATGATAATGATAGCAAGTCTTTTTTTGAGGCTAGCTCGCTTGGTCGCTTGCGCGATCTTGGCCTTGCCTTTTTTCTTATTGACCATAATTACTGGTTGCTCACTCAAATTATAGACTCAAGTAATCACGATGACAAACTCTCCCCGTGGCGGATGTTGGGTGAAATGGTCGATGGCTTGTGGGATGGGGAGCCGGAGGACCTCTTCGTGTAATTTGGTTAATTCGCGGCCGATGATCACGGTTTTATCGTCACCTAGCTGCTGCTTGATGTCTTGCAAAGTCCGCAATAAACGCATCGGCGATTCAAATAAAACTATCGGGACACTCAAGTTGCGCAACTCATCCCAAAACCCGCTCCTCCCTTTCTTCTTCGGCAGCCACCCGACGAACATAAAGGCATCGGTGTCAATTCCCGCCACGCTCAAAATAGCGGTGACCGAGCTCGGGCCAGGAATTGGAACTACTCGAACGCTAGCTGCCTGGGCTGCCGCGACCAATTTTTGGCCGGGATCGGCGATGCCCGGAGTCCCTGCATCGGTGATGAGGGCGACGCTCTCCCCTCGCTGTAAATGGTCAATAATTTGTTTCAATTGGCCGGGGGATGAATGTTGGTGAAAGCTGATCGCCGGCCGTTTAATTTGATAGTGCTGCAATAATTTACCGGCATGGCGAGTATCTTCGGCCACGATCAAGTCGGCTTGCTTAAGCGTATCAATCGCCCGCAGGGTGATATCGGCCAGATTTCCAATTGGCGTAGCAACCACAAATAACATTAGCAGTAAATTAGCAGCCAAATTACATCTAGGCCCAGAACCAATGCCAAGGCCAGCCCTCCCAACAGATTGCTTAGCCACGGGTTAATATGTCGGCCCATGATCCGAGGATTGTTGCCCATCAGCAACATGATAAACAGCATAATCGGAGTTAGCGCTCCACTTAGCACCTGGCTGTACAACAATGTCACCATGGAGGGGAGATTGGCTAGAGTCATGATCGCAGCCAGGATGCAGGTAATAATGATAATTCCATAAAATCCTCCGACCTTATGCCAACTTTTGCCTAGCCCTTCTCGCCAATGCAGTGCCTCGGCGCTCATGTAGGCGGTGGAAGCCACCAGCACCGGGATGCCCAATATCCCTGATACTAACATCCCCAGGCCGAACAAAATGAGTGCCCATTGACCGGCGATCGGCTTAAGCGCCAAGGCGGCGTCCGCGGTGCTAGTAATTAGGCCGGGGGCGGCGGCGTACACTACGGCGGCGGTGATAATGATCGAAGCTGCGATCACCCCGCTATACACAAACCCCCAGATTACCCCAGTGGCTTCTTGCCGGAGGTCGTGAATGGTTTTTTTGCTCTCTAGTTCTTCGGTCGTTTGCCAAATGATCAAATAGGGCGCCAGAGTATTGCCCACAATCCCCAAAGCGGCTAACAGCCAGAGCTGTTCAATGTGGATTACCGGGCTAACAAAATGCTGTGCCACCGAGAGCCAATCCGGACGGATGATGATAGCAGTTATGACATACAACATCAAAACGACGGTTGCCCCGATCAAATAGCGGCTAACCAATTGATAACCATTTTTGATCAATAACCACACCAACAGACCTGCTACGATCACGATCCAGGCGATCGACGGGATCGGCGTAAACAGCGCTAGCAAATCAGCCACCACCTCGATTCCCGCGCTAATTGCCACAATATTGCAGATAGCGGTGATCGCCGCTACTACCATAGCCACCCCCACGCCGTAATGTTCGCGGATCAATCGGGTAATCCCCTTTTTGGTTACTACCCCCACTCGGGCGCTCATCTCTTCAACGGCCGAAGCCAATGGTACCAATATTGCCACTAACCACAACAGCGACAAGCCGGTAGTCGCGCCGGCCTGCAAATAAGTGGCAATTCCAGTTGGATCATTATCGGCCGCCGCAGTCACCACTCCATTAGGAGAGATGGTGAAATATTGGCGCAGATTGCGGCGGTGTTTGATGGCTGTTCCAGTTTTCACGCTAGGGCTTTGAATTGTTGATAAATTTTTACCCATTGAGGGAGAGTAAGATCTTGAGCGCGAGCCTTCGGGTCAACCCCTACCCCCGCTAGAGTATTGGCCACTACCCGACTCTCTAGGTTGAGCCCGCCCGATAGTGAATTGTGGAGTTGTTTGCGGCGCTCGCCAAATCCGGCTTTGACCACACGGAAGAAAAACCGGATGTCATCTACATTGTAAGGCGATTTCTTAAATGGTTGGATTTTGATAATGGCTGAATCTACCGCTGGCCTGGGCCAGAAGGAGGTTTTTGGCACGATGGCGATAATTTCCGGCTCACCAAAGAATTGTACTGACACACCCAAAACACTTAAGTCGCCCGGTTTGGCGGTGATCCGTTCGGCGACCTCTTTTTGTACCATTACTACGATCAGGTCGGGTGGGAAGAGGGTTTCGAGAAATTGTTTTAGAATTGGCGAGGTGATGTAGTAGGGCAAATTGGAAACCAGTTTGTAGTGGGTTGCCCCGGATTTAGCCTTTGACCATAGCCGATACCGGCTATACAGATCGCGGTCGCTGAGTTTGAGAATATTGGCTGGCAATAAATCGATATTGTAATAACCGCTACCCAGCGCCTTGAGAATATTAATGATCCGTTTATCAGTTTCGACCGCCAAAATTCGGCCAGCCGCTTCGGCCAGCGGGAAAGTTAAGGTGCCAAACCCTGGGCCGATTTCTACGACAAAGTCATGCTTGGAGAGATCGGCGGCCTCGACGATCTTCTCTAGCACCTCGCGATCGATCAAAAAATGTTGCCCCAAGCTTTTTTGCGCCGAGACATTGTAGTGAGTAAGCAAACTCTTGATCGTGGAGGGGTCGGTAAGGTCTAAATTCATCCCGTTACGAGCCCTTCGCAAAAATAATTTTGGGAAAATCATTTTTGGTACGGGGGATGTTAACTAATCGAATATATTTCATTAGCGGTAATGACTAACCCGTTTCGAGCCAGGTAGGTTTGTAACGGGATTCATAACTTATAGTATTTAACTTGGATACGCCCCGCTCCGATCGGCGCCAATTTGGCGAAGGCCGGTCGATTGAGATCAAGTGCCATGCCGGTCCAGGCTTGTGGGCCGTAGTCGTTTATCACCACATCTACAGTCTTGCCGGAGTTTACTGCCGCCACTCGTAGTTTAGTTCCTTTAGGGAACTCTCGGCTAGCCGCCGTGAGTTGGTCGCCGAAATTATACCAAGTTGCCCAACCCGAGTGGATCTGTGGTTTGGGTTTAGGCGGCGGCGCCTCAGCCTGCTTTACTGCCGCCGCCAGATTGGTGGCTACGGACTTAGCCAGCGGGCTGGCGGTTGTATCGACCACGGTCACGGTTAGATTATCGGTTAGCCGAGTGGCTGGGCCAGGGTTAATTTGCCAACCAGCGTACTCGTCAAAATTTTCTAATAGTAATTCCGCTACATCCTGCGCTTGGGTGGTGACAGTCCAAGAGTAGCCATTGTAGCTAATGGTAATGTCGTGGGGATCGGTTGGGTGCCGAGCGCCAGCAGTCATCGCAGCCATCGCTATCACCGCGACGATGACAAATGAAATCCACGAAACCAGTATTGATTTGTTCATTGTTGTGCTGTCGGCTTGAGATCGGCCACTCCTTCTACCAAATTCTTGATCCCCTCTTTGGCGAAAGCGATAGTCAGAATCTCTCCGGTCTTACTGATCACCACTCCTGCCCCAAATTGTTTATGGGTAACCTTGCTGCCGGGCTTGATCCGAGATTTTGGCGAGAGTGATACCGCTTCGATGATCGTCCGCTGAGTTCCGCCGCGGCGAATAACCTCTACGAGGTAGTCGGGAATGTCAGAAATAAATCGGGAAGCGGAGTTATTTTGCAATCCCCCGTACAATAACCGCTCACACGCGTGGGTAAGATACACTTTCTGCTTGGCGCGGGTAATCCCGACATAACATAGTCGCCGCTCTTCCTCTAGCTCGGCTTGATCGAATAAGGTCCGGCTGTGAGGGAAAAGATTTTCCTCCATCCCAACCAAGAAGACATGGTCAAACTCTAGCCCTTTGGCGGAGTGGATCGTCATGAGCGTGAGCGCCTCATCATCGGGTTGGTAGGTGTCAATATCGGATACCAATCTAACCTCTTCTAGGAATACTCCGAGCGCCTCACCGGACTTCAGATGGTCATACTTCTCCATCACCGACTTTAACTCCAAGATATTTTCTAGCCGAGTTTCCCCCTCTACTCCTTCGTCCTTCAACATCTGCTTGTAGCCGGTAACGGTCAGGAGCATGTCCAGTAATCGGCTTAAGACCGCCTTTTGGCTTTGGCGGGTGAGCCGGCCGATCAATCGTAGAAAATCAGCGATCGCCGGGGTTGGTTGTTTAATCCCAACTAGATGTTGATAAATACTTAGCCCCTGTTCGCTGGCCGCCCGCTCTAGCCCGTCGAGAGTTTGCTTGCCGATCCCCCGGCGCGGGATATTAATCACTCTAATGAGAGCTAAATTATCATTTGGGTTAACCAGGAGCGACAAAAACGCCAGCATATCTTTGATCTCCCGCCGTTCATAGAAGCGGACTCCCCCCACTACTCGGTACGGCATCCCGGCGCGGAGCAGACTTTCCTCTAAACTCCTGGATTGCGCGTTAGTGCGGTACAACACTACAAAATCACTCAGGTGGGCATTGTGTTCGACTTGATGGCGTTGGACCTCGCGAATTACAAAATCTGCCTCATCTTTCTCGTTCAGCGCCTCATAAAGGGTAATCGGTTCACCGGCTGACTGCTCGGTCCATAACTTTTTTTGACTGCGATTCTGATTATGGACGATCACTGCGTGCGCAGCATCCAAAATCGTTTGCGTCGAACGATAGTTGCGTTCTAGCTTGACCACTCGAGCGTCGGGATAGTCGCGATTGAAATCCAAAATGTTTTGGAAATTGGCCCCTCGCCAAGAATAGATGCTTTGCCAGTCATCTCCCACCACGAATAAATTGCGGTGATCCTGGGCCAAGAGTTTTGTTAGCCGATACTGGGCAGTGTTCGTGTCTTGGTACTCGTCCACCAGGATGTATTTGAACCGCTGTTGGTATTTGGCTAACACTTCAGGGCTAGCCTCGAATAATTTGACGGTGTTCATGATCAAGTCATCGAAATCCATTGCCTGGCTGCGCCGAACAATGTCTTGGTACACCGGGTACACTCGTGCTACGGTTTGCTGAAAACTGCCCGCTGCCATTCGGGCGTAGGCGGTCGGTTCTATCAGTTCATTTTTGGCTGACGAGATGTGTGCTCGGACTGCTTCCGGCGCGGTGCGCTTGGTGTCTATGTTCAGTTGTTCCATCGCCCGTTTGACTGCGGCTAGCTGATCGTCCGAATCCAAGATAGTGAAGTTGGAGCCATAGCCGATCTGCCGCGCCTCGATTCTTAAGAGTCGGGCGCAGACTGAATGGAATGTGCCGATGGTGAGTGCCTGCCCCACACGCTTGCCGGTCAATTTTAATACCCGGTCCCGGATCTCCCCTGCCGCTTTATTAGTAAAGGTGATCGCTAGAATTTGTGATGGCAAAGCTTGACCGCTTGCCACTAAGTAAGCGATGCGCTGAGTCAGGGCTTTGGTCTTACCCGAGCCGGCTCCGGCTAATACTAAAACGGGGCCGTTAATCTGCTTAACGGCGGCCAACTGCTCACGATTAAGACCCGCCAGAATCGCTTTATCCATATCCGTATCGTTATTATGCCACATCACTCTTGCTTAAGAGGGGTTTGCTATACTGACCTTGTCATCCCGCTAGAGCTTCTCTCTCGCCGAGCGCGAATTATCTAGACTGGGACACAAGTTATAGCGGATTAATCTCTCTCCCAGGATGTCAGGTCACTCCAAATGGTCCACTATCAAGCGGAAAAAGGGCGCAGCGGATGTTAAGCGCGGTGCCGAGTTTAGTAAACTAGCTCGACTGATCGAGGTAGCTGCCAAGTCGGGGGCTGACCCCAATGCCAACTTTAGGCTGAAGCTGGCGGTGCAAACTGCCAAATCGGCCAATCTTCCGGCCGCTAACATTGAGCGAGCTATTCGGAAGGGGGCGGGGCTGGACAAGGACGCCAGCAACATTGACGAAATCGCATACGAGGGAGTTGGCCCCGGCAACATCGCGGTGTTGATCCAAGCCATGACCGATAATAAAAACCGAACCGTATCCGAACTACGCAGCTTGTTCACTAAAGCGGGCGGCAATTTAGGCAACAGCGGCTCGGTAGCTTGGCAATTTCAAAACAAGGGCGTCATCCTGGTCCCTAAATCGGGCAATGATATGGAATTGAAATTGATCGATGCCGGCGCGGAAGATTTTGGAGATGTCGGCGATGCCTACGAGGTGTATACTGACCCCAAAGCGCTCAACCAAGTAAAACAGAATCTATTAGGTATGGGGCTCTCGGTCAAAGACGATCGGCTGGCAATGATCCCTAACTCTCTGGTCAAGATCACTAACTCGGCTCAGGCTCAAAAAATCGTTCAATTCATCGAAGCGCTGGAGGACCACCAGGATGTAGCGGAAGTATTTACCAATTTTGATATCGACGACAGCACGCTAGCCGCACTTTAAAATCATGGTTCAACCTACCGCTAAAATTATTTTTGGACTCGACCCGGGCACGGCCACTACCGGATACGGTGTGCTAATTGATGATGGTCGCCAATTGCGGCATCTAGCTCACGGATGCATTCTTACCCCGGCTGGTAGCGAACAGCACCACCGGCTACAAACTATTGCCAAAGAATTTAAAGCCCTATTGCGAAAATATCAACCTGACCTAGTCGCGGTAGAGAGCCTGTATTTCTTTAAGAATGTCAGCACCGCTATGTCAGTAGCTCAGGCGCGCGGGGTGTTATTAGAGACCGCGGCCAGCGCGGGGCTGCCGGTGATGAGCTTCACTCCCCTTCAGGTCAAGCAGGCCCTAACCGGCTATGGAAAGGCCGATAAGAAACAAATCCAGAAAATGGTTAAAATAGTAATGGGTCTAGCTGAACTCCCCGGACCGGATGACGCGGCTGACGCCTTGGCCATCGCCATCACCTGCGCCCACTCCTCTAAGATTAACGAACAGACAAAATGATAGGCAGTCTAACCGGCAAAGTCGAAGCTTCGGGAGCCAGCTGGATCATCGTCTCAACCGCCGGTGGAGTTGGCTATAAAGTGTTCACTCCTTTTGATACCGTCGCCAAATATAAGATCGGCGCCGACATTCATCTGCTTACTCATTTGGTGGTGCGCGAAGACCAAATGTCTTTGTACGGCTTTGAGACCGAAGCCGAGCTCAATTTCTTCGCGCAGCTAATCGGAGTTTCTGGCGTGGGGCCAAAGAGCGCCTTAGGGGTACTGAACGCCGGTCATGTCGAGGAACTTAAAGCGGCCATCACTAAATCGAATGTGGCGATCTTCACCACCATCAGCGGCATTGGCAAAAAAACTGCTGAACGGATCATTGTCGAACTGAAGAACAAATTGGAAAGCTCAGCCGATGGGGCGAGCGTGGATACTCAAGATATACTGACAGCTCTCGCCAGCCTAGGCTATAATGCGTATGAGGTGCGTAAAATCATTCACGATATTCCCGCTGACATTACTGATACTGAAGCCCGAATCCGCTACGCGCTCAAATTATTAGGGAAGTAATTTATATCGATTTATTAAGGAGACTGTTCGATGAAAAAAGATGATCATATGTGCGGCGGGGGCATCTTCTGTGGTTTGGATTTCTTCGACAAGCTGCTGGTGGTGTTCGTCGGCGTGATTTTACTGTTGGTCAATGTTGGTCTGCTGAGTGTAGCCTGGCTGGCCTACTGGCCGTTGATCCTGATCATAATCGGGCTGAAGGGATTTCTGGGCGAGCGGTAGAACGAGGATCGGCGAGTAATTATCCATGACCAGACAACTGGCAATTATTGTTGGTGGGTTGGGGGCGCTGGCGATTCTTACGCTCAGCGCCTATTTCGTCTGGTTCGCGCCGGCTAACTATCGGGGGGCTCCAAAGGTTTTCAAAGTCCAAACCGGCCAAAGTGTAGCGCAGATCGTAGACGGGCTAGCTAAAGATAAATTAGTGCGCTCCGAGCTAGGCACCCGGATTGCCTTTAAGTTGAGCCGAGCCAGTCGGGTGCGAGCCGGCAGCTACGATCTCTCCCCGCGGATGGATGCCTGGCAGATCGCCCAAATCATCGGTGGCGGCAACACTACCGACTCCAACATTACTATCCCCGAGGGCTACACCATTAAACAGATCGCTGCGCTGTTAGAGAAAAAAAGCATTATGCCGGCCGATGATTTCACTACCGCCGCTGAGCACTATACCGGCAACTTAGATTTTATGAACTCCCGTCCCGAAGACGGCTCGCTGGAGGGATATCTTTTCCCTGACACTTATCGCATGAGCAAGGGCGCCACTCCGCAGGAGGTAATAGATCAAATGCTAGCGACGCTAAAAAGAAGGCTGGAGGCACCTCTGGCGCAGGTTGGCGCTACCACTCAATCTCTCATGATCCACCAGATTCTCACTCTAGCCTCATTGGTGGAAAAAGAGGCTCGCACCGACGAGGATAGGAAACTTATCGCGGGCGTATTGTTGAATCGGCTAGATAAAGGCATGCGGCTGGATGTGGACGCCACGGTGCGCTACATCACCGACAATTGGACTAGCCCAATCACCCAAGCCGACTTAGCCAGCAATTCTCCGTATAACACCCGCAAATTCTCC
>JAZDLM010000023.1:0-4407 GCA_043801895.1 bacterium | reverse complement strand
GTATATTGCGAACCAAAATCGATAATATAGATTATGTCCTGTTTTAACATGTTGGGTTGATTATATCTAAAACATTGCCTATACTACAAATAATCATGATCAAAGAAGGACTTACATTTGACGATCTTCTACTCGAGCCGCGCTACTCCGAGGTAAGGCCCTCACAGATAAGCCTGGCCACAAAACTAAGTCGCCGAGTGGCTTTGGAAATCCCGATCGTATCTTCACCCATGGACACGGTTACTGAGCACACTATGGCGATAAGTATGGCACAGCTTGGCGGAATCGGGATTATTCATAAGAACCTGACGCCCGCCGAGCAAGCTGATGAAGTGGGCAAAGTTAAACGGTGGGAAAATGGTTTTATCGAAGATCCGGTAACTCTGGCTCCGGAGGATCGCATCGAGGATGCCTATCATATCAAACAGGAGTATGGCTACAAAAAAATACCCATAGTCAACAAAATTGGAAAGCTAGTGGGCCTGCTCACAGATCTTGATTATTTTACTCCAGATGATCTCGGCCTGCCAATTAAACTAAAGATGGTGCCACGAGCAAAAGTAGTGGTAGGTAAAAAAGGCATGACCCTAAAACAGGCTAATACCCTGATCCGAGCAAAAAAATTATCAGTCTTGCCAATCGTCGACCAGAACGACAAATTAATGTCGCTGGTCAGCCGAAAAGACCTGGAAAAGAACGAGGCCTTCCCCTTGGCCAACAAGGATAACAAGAAACAGCTAAGAGTTGGCGCGGCCATCTCAGTTGGCGATGAGGCTATCGAACGAGCTAAGGTCCTGGTAGCGGCCGGAGTGGATGTTTTGGTTGTTGACGTAGCCCATGGACATTCTAAGGGAGTAATTGACACCGTCAGGAAACTTAAGAAACATCCGATCTTTAGCAAGGTTGATGTCATTGCCGGGAATACCGCGACAAAAGAAGGAACCATGGCCCTGATCAAAGCTGGTGCTGATGCTGTTAAAGTAGGTGTTGGTCCTGGCTCGATCTGTACGACTAGAGTGGTGGCTGGTATCGGTGTCCCACAATTAACTGCGGTAATGGAAGCTGTCAAAGGGAGAAAAGCCAGCGGTAAGAATGTGCCAATAATCGCTGATGGCGGTATTAAATATTCTGGCGATATCGTAAAAGCCCTGGCCGCCGGTGCCGACAGTGTCATGCTTGGTAATTTACTAGCCGGGACCAATGAATCACCCGGCGATCTAATACACGAAAACGGCTCTACTTATAAGCAGTACCGAGGCATGGGCTCTGTCGAAGCAATGGTAGTAGGCAGTAAAGATCGCTATGCTCAGGATGATAAAGGTAAAGACGAATTGATAGCCGAGGGTGTGACTGGCCGGATCCCCTATCGCGGATCCGCTGGCAAACAACTACAACAGATTACCGGAGGCATACGCTCCGGCTTGGCCTATATTGGCAGCCAGACAGTTGCCGAAGCACGTAAGCAGGCGCGCTTTATAAAAATCAGTTCCGCGGGTTTAGCCGAAAATCATCCTCATAATATAACCATTAGTAAAAGACCGGCTAATTATTAGCTAGTTTTTTTTCTTGTTATCCTTCGCCCTTAGCTCCATATGGGCTGTTTGGAGATTTTGGATTAGCGAGCTTTCATCGACCAAATTATGCATCCGATTAGAAATGACAAACTGGCCGTTGATCATCAGATCACGGATATTCCTGCCGCCATGGGTGATCATATTGGCAATCAACGTCGCTGGCTTGTTTTCATCAAACGGCATGAACCCGCGGTCTTTTAGTTTCCAAAAAGCAATGTCTGCTTTATATCCCTTGGCAATTCGACCTAAGCGTGGTTCGCCGATCAATCTGGCGCCCTGCGCGGTAATGACATTGAACAATTCCGTATAAGATACTATTCGTTCCGACTGATGCATGGTTTTCGTCTGTAGGGCTTCTGATAAAAGATCCAGGCGGTTCTTGCTGACAACGCTATCGGTACCTAAGGCGATCTGTGAATTCGCTTTTAGCTTGCAAAATAACGGATAGTTAAAGCGTCCGCTCTTATGCAGGAAATTCGAGGTTGGTAAATGGACCACCGCTGCTTGTCGCTTTTTTATCAGCTTAATTTCTTCGGGTGTTAAATGAACGCCATGAGATAGCAACGTCTTTTTATGAAGTAGCTTGTACCGATCTAGAACAGCAATCGGTCGATCGCCGTGAACTTCAATACATTGAGCTACTGATTTTTCTGTCTCAGCTACATGCAGAGTAAATAGTAGTTTGTACTTATTAACTACCTCGGCTATTTTTTTTAACTGCGCAGGACTAGCCCGATAAGTATAGTGGATAGCCGCGGCCGGTTGGGAATAATATTTTTCCTGATTCTTGGCATAGCGACTGATCAGCGCTGGAGTATTTTTTGGATGAGAGTTGGAAGCCGCGCTAATAGCGTTGATCACTCTTTGTTGGCAAATCTTGGCTGCTTCTTCGATCGGCTCAAATGTACCATAGTGTGAAACTGTGGTGGTTATGCCCGACTTTTGCTGTTCTGTTAGATCGCCCACTGTTCCAATTACGAAATCATCATAAGTCATGCGCCCCTCTAGCTTAGCCATGGCTTTCAGAGCCAGACCCAAATCATCTTCCATCATCACAATTGCCCCCCGAAGTAGATACATAGGGGGATGTGCATGGGCATTTACAAAACCGGGGGTGATAACGATCCCGCCATGCTGTTCTGCATCATAGATCAAATCAACTTTTGACCAGTCAACCTTTTCACTATCAGAGGCAGGAAATATATCCTTGATAATTCCGTCTTCAATATAAACAGACTGGTTACGCAAAACCTGCAACCGATTCTTTTCATCGATGGTTAGAATATATGGCGTACCGTGTATTAAGATATTTTTTATCTGACCGTTTTTATGCAGCAGACTATATCGGGAACGATTTTTCCTTTTGGAAGTGTAGTCAAAAGGTGTTCGGTAAACTAGATCCTGTGCGTCAAAAGCCATGTTAATATTTAGTCTATAATAACAAATCTCGGAATACAAGCCTGGATATTATATGAAGACAAAAACGCGCAGACGAGGATTTTATCCTCGTCATAGTTTAATATATCTAACCAGCCAAAGATAAATCTTTGGCTGCGCGGGGACAAGAATGCTTTATTCTGTTTTGATGTACTACTTCCTTAAACCATTCAAGATATGCAAGGCTGCTACGCCTTGTACTGCATGGCTTGAGGAAGTTGGGGAGGAAAGATTTTACTCTCTCCTCCCCGGGTTGTTCATCTTGCGTTGTCTACGTTGTTACGTAGTCGGGATTTCGCTCTCCTCGGGCTGGTCCGGGGCGGGCTGGATCACGCGACCCAGTACCGTAGGCCGATGCCCCAGGCCCACATCCAGGAGCACAGCCCCGTCATGGGTGATGATCACCCTCGACCCGGCCAACGAGCTGAGGTCCAGCTCAGCCGGTTCCTCGATCCCCTGCTTGCGGATCCGGAATACTCCGGGCGCGACGCAGGCGATCTCGGTGAATTCGACCGGCTCTTTGTCAGAGCTGATCGGAGCCGGGGCGGTCGGTTCCGGAGTCGAAGCCCGGGACGTCGTGTCCTCGGTCACCTCGGCCGGGGCTGGGGTTGTTCCCTCGCCTTGCGTCGGCGTGGTGCCAGCGGGTGGCTCGGGGGTGGGAGTCGGGTTCGTGTTGGCGATCTCGGTACTCCACGCCGTGACTGTTATCGGCTGATGTCGATGCCCTCCCTGATGTTCACAGTCACGAACCTGGGTGTTGGACAAGCTGCGCATGCCATTCCTGGCGCGCACACCATTGCCGCAACGCTGCAGGTCATAGAGGACCGTTCCTGAGTCTGAGCGGAACTCGTACCCGCAAGTCCAGTCCTTGATGTTCTTTCGTACCCAGCGGCTTCCGCTCTCGCCGTTAGGTATCTCGACTTCCACGTCGCCGCGAAGGTCAACTACCCTTCCGGTGAATGTCACATTCTCAGGTAATGCTACCTGTTGTGATTGCGGAAGAGATCTTCTCCAGCCCTGGTACTGGGTCGCGATGTGCGCTCCGGCTTCGGCCATGCTGGGAAATCCCCCTTCCACCATGGGTGGATGGGAGAATGGGTTGCGGAACTTGCGGTACTCGCGGGTACCGACAACTGCCGCACCAGCTAGGCCTAATCCAGCTAGAACGAGTGGCCATGATGACCTACTCGAGTTGCTATTCCCGGGTACCTCCGGATCCTTATCCGCGATCGGCGACACCCAGTCAGGTGACGCAGTCGGGTCGATCCGAGTTGCGTACCATGACTTGAACTCATCAGCGTAGGCGGCCGGGATGCGCAGATGCGACTGGCCAGCGATCAGCCGGCGAAAGTCGCGATCCTTCATACCCAGCTCCTTGTTGCGCTCAACCACGGCC
>JAZDLM010000063.1:0-5717 GCA_043801895.1 bacterium | reverse complement strand
AGTTTCTGGACTGAGCCCAAAATCTGCCGCGACCGAGTTCACCGACTCACCGGTTTTTACCGTGTAGGTAATGGTTTCGGTCCGGCTGTTGCGGGAAATGATGGTTTGGGTGGCGCCAGTTTTAAAGATGTAATCATTGTTATCCCCCACAGTAGTAATTACTTCGTCGTAAACCACATCCTCGTTAAAATACTCGGCGGATGCCAACTCAGCCACGGTTCGATAGCGCGGCAGTTCGCTGCCAGCCACCGAGGCGATGCGACGAGGAGCCCAGCTGGCCAAAATTACAGCCATAGCTAGCACTATCATTGCCCAATGGCCGCCAAAGCTACGCATCGATCGGAGAAGGAGCTTAAAGGAAAAAGAAAATCGCGGCAGGCGACCGCCAACCCCCCTAGTGATTTTGCCCACCGGCGAGGATATAGCAAAACCCAGATCCTTTAATGATTTCTGGGTAGATTTGGATTTGAGGGCTGGCCGATTGTCTCTATTGGCCGGTGTTGGTTTGTGGGCGACTCGCCGCCGCAACCGTTCTGATAGTCGGCTAAAACGAGAGCGCTTATCGGTACTAATAACTTGAATGAGTTAATAGTATGTCGGGGCAACCCCGAAAGGCCCGTGTTCAGACAGGGCCAACTGGGGGCATAAACAAAAAGAGCTACTGACCTTACGAGTGCTCTACCGCCAGCATCATCATAACCAAGACAGCTCGATTTGTCAACCTAGAAAGATGATACAACTACTAGGTTGACCACCTTGGCAAATCGGGTAGAATTGCCGCTATTATCGGTGACGATGAGATCCCCCAGATAAGTGCCGGGCTGGTCAGGGGCGGGGAGAGCGGCACTGAAAATACTGGACTTATTGTAATCGAACAGCTGGTAACTGCCTCCGGCTATTTCTACTACTACCTTGGCAGCATTAAGCGATGCCGGAACAAATAAACCGAAGCTGCTGCCAGCCACTACCTTTTTGGGCGTAATTCGGATATTTACTTGGTCTAACTGCACCGGATCGGTTTTTACCGTGATCGTTACCAGATTACTGGTCGGGCTAAGCATCCCGAGCGGGCTGACTGCGGTAGCGCCGAGGGTGTGCTGCCCATTATATAGCGGTTTCTCTAGGTGGGTCTGGAAATTGCCGCGCTCGTCAGTTTGCGTGGTGGTGTTGGTCTCGCCATTGTCGGTGACGATGATCTTCGTGCTAACCGGGCCGGTCCCAATTACTTCGGGCTGCCCACTGCTGACTAAGGTTTTGTCTGGTGGGCTAGTAATAGCAGGAGGCGTCGGAGCAACGGCCTGGACTAACTTGATGGCTACTAACTGTTCGAGTGCTCCCGATCGGAAACGGATAATGACATCGCCTGGTTCGCCCGCTGCGATATAAGTGAACCTTATTGTATTAGTAGCCTCGCCGGTCGGCGTGGTTTGTTGTTCAATTTGCCCGCCACCCTTAAGAATATTAACAGTAATCGGATTGCTGGTGTGAAGTGGGGTAATTTGGATAACACTTTGGCTTTTGCCGTCGGCCGGCAAAATAGTACGATCGACCTGCGCGATTAAATTCGCACCGCCTAAGCGCACCACAAATTGTTCGGTGTCGTGTTGGATGGTAGCCCAGGTAATACCGGTTTGGCTGACCGCCACCATTGACCCAACTATCACAATCACCAAGGCGATACCCAGCCCCCCATACAGAACAGTCTGCGGTCGCTGGGCGCGTAAGCGTGCTTTTGGGATCATAAATCAATTGTACGGGGAGCCTCCTGGTTAAATCAATTTTCTGCTATAGTTAAGTCGTGTAAAATAGTCCATATGTTTTAAAAGCAATTTTAATATGGTTAGACGCAAGACAGATTTAGATACCCATCGTATAAAAGTTACCCGCAAGACATCTTCGGCGGATGGGCCAGAGGTAGCCGCTCCGAGCAGCAGCCGATTGATGCGATCCCGCCGCGGAGGCAACGCTCGTCGGATTGTGTTCATGGTCGTGCTGATCGCTCTGCTGTTGGGCGTGGGCTGGTTTACCGCCCGCGCAGTAATGGTGGGGGTAGATATCACTAAGGGTGGCAAGGGCAATTTCTTGACCAACCTGTTCAATTGGCGCTCGGCTAAGTTGATCGGTGAAAATGAAGGCCGGGTCAATGTGTTGCTACTGGGTCAGCCCGGTAAGGGCGACGGGACCGTGGAAGGGCCAGATTTGACCGATACGGTAATCGTGGCCAGCTACAATACAACCGACAATTATCTGCATCTCTTCTCGATCCCTCGCGACCTGTATGTCCAGATCGAAGGATATGGCTCAGCCAAGATCAACAGCGCTTACGAGATCGGTGCGTCGAAACTGAATGATGGACCGGGAACCGCGATGAAAACAGTCGGGGATTTAGTCGGACTTGATATCCCATACTATGCGACGATTGACTTTGACGGGTTCAAACAGGTGGTAGACGAGCTGGGCGGAGTGACGGTTAATGTGGAAAAGGATTTGATCGATCCGACCTATCCTACCGCTAACAAAGGCTACGAAACACTAGAAATTAAGGCCGGTACTTATACTATGGATGGCAACCTGGCGCTTAAGTATGTCCGTTCTCGCAAGACCACTTCCGATTTCGACCGCGCCAAGCGGCAACAGCAAGTTTTGCTAGCTCTGCGGCAGAAGGCATTCGAGTTGGATATGCTCACCGCGCCCGGTAAGATCGTGGCCATTGGCGAGATCATCAAAGACCACTTCTCGACTAATCTAACCCAGAAGGAGTCGGAGCGCGCGTTGCAGCTGTTGGCGGGATTTGACCCAGCCAGAGTGACCCATAAAGTCTTTGATGACAGTCCAGCGGGCTTACTCTATGGGACTAAGGTAGATGAAATATATGTCTTGAAGCCAGTGGATGACAATTACAACGGGATCAAAGAGTTTGTGACGCAAGCTATCACGCAAACCTCGCCAGAAGAGCCGACGCAGGAGGAAATGAGCACTGAGCCACTGAGAATTGAAGTTTTGAACGGGACTAATGTCACCGGCTTGGCGGCTAAGGTAGCCGAGACGATCAAAGCGGCAGCTGGTTTTGAAGTGACCAGAACGGGTAACAATGCCACTCGCGGCTTCGCCACCACTACGATCTATAGCGGGGGTGACGATGCCAACACTAGCGCTATCCGCCGTTTAGCCGAACTATTGTCAGCCACGGTGAACGACGAAAAGGTGACTCTCCCGACCGGCGTAGGCGCGCGGGTGGTGGTAGGCGAATCTGCCAACAAGTAGTACCATAGAAAAGCTATGATGCTACAGCAGGCCAGCCGCTGGCTGTGGGATAACCGGAAAATACTCATCACCGTCACAGTTTTTGTGGCGGTGTTGGAGTTAATGTTCTACGTACCCTTCTATCTGATCTGGTGGCTGCTAGCAGAGTTGGTGGTACTCTCCCTGGGGATGTGGTGGCTGGGTGGATTAAACCGTCAGTTTGCCCGCTGGTTGCCGCTCTGGGGGGAAGTGATCTGGTTAACTACTGGCGGTGTTGGGCTGGTGGTATTCAATGCGCTGGGTCCCTGGCAGTTCCAGATGGCAGCGGCAGTGATGGTCGTGATTTTAGGCAGTATGCTACGATTTTACGACCAGTACCTTCGGGACGAAACTTGGCCGGTCCAGGTGTTTTCCATGCTCAATTTTCTGGATATATTGGCCTTTTTCTTCGTCACGGCGGCGTTGCTATCGGCGACCGATTTCTATACTTTCGATCTGAGTATCTTAATGGTACTACTGGCGCTGCAGGTGATTTTTGCCATCAATCTGCGTTTCTGGCGCAAAAAGGTGACCTCGGCCCGTAAATGGTTTTATACTCTATTAACGGCAATGGTAGCGGAGGAGGTGCTTTGGGTGATCAGCTCCTGGCACCGGGGAGTGTATCTGAAAGCTTTCCTGCTCACCATCGTTTTTTATGTCTTTAGCGACTTTATCATGCACTATGCTCGGGGCGTATTGACAGTCAAAGTAGCGGTGGAATATGTTGGATTGGTAATCGGCTTGCTTATAGCCATCTTTATATTCGATTGGTTATTTGTACTGCAATGAAAAGTCTCAATCTACAATCAATCGGACAATTAGTTATCGCTGCCATTCTAGGCAGCGCTCTTACGCTCGGTGGGGCTTGGTGGTGGTTCTCGCAGAACCAGACTGACAGAGGAGTGAATAAAAATGAAACCGTCACTCTCACCGAAGACTCCGCTATTATTGAGACGGTCAAAAAAGTGTCGCCAACCGTAGTTAGTATTGTTAGCAGCCAAAATGTTCGCAGTATCTTCGGCGGGCTTGTCGAACAAAAGGAGGCTGGGACAGGGTTCATTGTCGAGTCCGACGGTCTAATCGTCACCAATAAACATGTGGTTAGTTCGGACCAGGCCAAATATCAGGTGCTAACTGCTAATGGCAAAAGTTACGAGGCGGAAATAGTGGCCCGAGATCCCTTGGCCGATTTGGCAATGGTGCGGATCAAGGCTAGTAATCTTGCGGTGGTAGAGTTGGGCGACTCAGACAAATTGGAGTTGGGACAACGGGTAGTTGCTATTGGTAATGCTCTGGGGGAGTACCAAAATACTGTCACTACAGGGGTGATTAGCGGTATCGGCCGGACCATTAACGCCATCAACGCCCAAGGTCAAAGCGAAAAATTGGACGGTGTGATCCAAACCGACGCGGCGATCAATCCGGGCAACTCCGGCGGTCCATTAGTAAATCTGGCCGGCCAAGTGATCGGGATCAATGTTGCCATCGACAGTCAAGGCCAAGCAGTCGGATTTGCCCTCCCAATTAATAGCGTGCGAACTGCGATCAAGGCGGTGATTGCCAAGGGGGAAATTGTGCGGCCTAAACTCGGCTTGCGCTATATCCAAATTACTAAAGAATTTGCCGCACTAAACAAAATGGATATTGCCGAAGGCGTACTGGTGGCCCGGGGCAATACTGCCGCCGAAGTGGCGGTGCAGCCAGGCGGCCCGGCTGATTTGGCGGGGATTAAGGAAGGGGATATTATTGTGTCCATCGGTAGTCAGAAGATCACCGATACTACCAGCATCCCGTCTATCTTGCAGAAATATACGCCTGGGGAATCAGTAGAGATCGAATACATTCGCGAAGGGAAGACGAAAAAAGTAAATTTGAGGCTCGGGAAACTGTAGCCTCAAAGTATTGGTAAGAAATATCTGATCTCAATTCAACTAAAAACTCGCTTCCGAGGGGAAGCGAGTTTTTAGTTTTAAGGTTTACCTCTTGTGGCCAACCTCTTTCCTCAAGTCTTCCAAGGTTTCAGAGGCAGCTTTCTGCCCGCCCAAACCGAAGGCGAGACCGCCGGCCAACGCAATCATGAAGAAGAGTGCGGTGATCAAGCGATCGACGATCGAGGCAGCGATGCCCAGTTGGTTCAACGCGACCAAGATAGTGAAGATGTAAATCGTCCACTTGGTAGCGGCGCCCAAGAAATGGGCGGCATGGACTTTGGCCGCGCCAACAGTCCCACGAACCAAACCGGCGAAGAAGTGAGCGGCCAACACACCAATCAAGAGAATGGCAATGGCAACGAAGACATTCGGGATGTAGATCAAGATCTGATTCAAGAAATCAGTGACCTTGGCCAAGCCCAACACATCAGCGGCAGCCAGGAAGGCGATCAACAAGATCGTCCACCGGACTAAGCCACCGATAAAGTCGGACACATCGATGTC
>JAZDLM010000030.1:0-4426 GCA_043801895.1 bacterium | reverse complement strand
TCTTTGATAGCTCTTGGCCAGAATGCTTTGCCAAAATTTCATTTAGCTTGCTCTTCCACTTCAGGATTTCTTTGGCGTGAATTTCAATGTCGCTGGCCTGACCCTGTGCACCACCTAAAACTTGGTGGATCATCACTCGCGAATTCGGCAACGCAAATCTTTTGCCCTTGGCGCCGCCTGCCAACAACACCGCGCCCATTGAAGCTGCTATGCCAACGCACACTGTCGCTACCGGCGCTTTAATGTGCTGCATCGTGTCGTAAATCGCCATCCCATCAGAAACCGAGCCGCCCGGGCTGTTGATGTAGAGATAAATATCTTTTTTGGTATCTTCGCTGTCTAAAAAGAGCAGCTGAGCAATCACCGAATTAGCCATTTCATCATCAATCGGCCCACCGACAAAAACAATCCGGTCCTTCAACAATCGGGAGTAAATATCGTACGCTCGCTCGCCCATCGGCGACTTCTCTATCACCATTGGGATCAAACTCATAGCGGCAATTAGTTAAGATTATAGGACTAAGAATATTGGGAATACACAGACTCTGGTTCTACGGTTATTATATCGTGCAACTGGCCCCTCACGGTTATTTGGCCTCCGTCGGCCTCATATCCACTGGCGACCAGGAGGAGAGCTTTAGCAAATTCCCCATTCCCCTCGGGGCGGCTTTCCCACCGCGCATTTATTTCTTCAAATGGCAGCCCGGTGCCCAAAACCAGCTTTGTTTTGTGATTACCCACCTCAATATCAACAAAAGGCTCTGGGCCAATTTCCGGATCCGCCTCCACGGTATAAGTGTCTAGGATTTTCGCCTGGGACAAGTCTATCATCATTCGATCGGCAAACTGATCCTCGCTAAGAGCATTGGTAGCTGGATAAACCGGGAAGTTCTCGTTGAGCCATTCGATACTGGGAACCTGATCGAGATCGATCAGTCGGTAGCGATCGTCTTTTGCGTCGTACTGCTTTAACAATTCCGACTGGGTGTTTTGAGCGACCTCGGCGGGCTGGCTATCCTTGGGCGCAAGCCACTGAGCGCCAAAAGCAATCAGAGCCAACACCCCCAGCACGATCAAACCATAAACAATTTTCATAATAGAGAAGTTAAGACCTACCGTTCTGATTATACCTCAACAAAAAAGCCGTCGTCTGGAGGACGGCGGCTGGACGACTCGACACTGACTACCTAGCCAATGTAATGAGCCGCAGCACAGAGTAGGAGCACCTGGCCGATCAATCGCACCAGCGCATTGGGGTGCTGGAGCACCTTCTCGCCATCACTAGTGGTAAAGCCCAGCTCTTGGACGAGTATCCGATCGTTCAGATCGGCTTCGCAAGCGCCCTTGACCAGAGCGACCCCTTCAAGGAAATCGGGTCCGTTTCCAGGCAGCTCGGGTATCTTGCAGAGGGCTATCAAGCGCTTTAGTCCGACAGCATTGAGGGGAGGGTAGTTCCTGTCCTTGCCACCACCGCAGGCCACGAAATACTCTGACACCTCGTTAGCGAGCGGGCTAGCTACTTGACCAGCCTCACGCGGCTTGGTCAAATCAAGTGTTGGGGATCCCATTGGTTCAGTCCTCCTCGGACAATGCTGCCTCATTTCTACGCCAAAATCCGCTCCCAGTCAAGTAGAACCTTGACCGGAAGCAGTTTTTCCTTTATCCTGCAGGTGATTATTTTTGCACCTGGCCGATTCGGCCACAGGAGAAATTGATGTCAAACATCGAATTTCACAGCCTCGATAAAGACAATGACTATGCCGTGATGGCTCAAGCAGTCCAGGCAATCGCTACTGACGCGCCAGAACTGGCAGCTGATGTAGTTTACACCTCCGCCCATGGTGCCTGTCACGCAGTCGATGCCGTCAACGGCAAGACTACTCCCGCCCCCTTCATTCGGATCTACGACTCCAACGCAGAACGCCTTTCGCGGGTGGCCGAAGTTCTCCTCCCGCTCGGCCTCGGCATCGAAACAGTGGTCCTGAACAAGTTCTACCCCGCCGCCAGAGTCGCCGCCGCCTAACCCGCACATCCCCCATCGCAACTTCCCCACCTCTGCCCTTCGGCATGTGGGATTTTTATTATCAATCTCACCAATCTAGGCAATCTAAACAATCTCACCAACTTCTTTTTTGGTTAGATTGGGATAAATTGGGAAAATTGGTTAGATTACTTGGTCGCTAATTCGACCAAGTAATCAATTGCCTTCCTACTCGCCAACATCTGCCGTAATCTATCTCTCCCCCTCCCTTTACTGTATTCCGTATTTATCTTTTCAACTTCCTCCGGATACATTTTCTTCAGCTTTTCGATTTCCGCGGCAACCTCTTCATCGTTAGCGTCAATTTTTTCCTGATTGCGAAACGCTTCCAAAGCTAACCCGGCGCGCACGCGGTGCTCGGCTTGCTCGCGCCAATCGTTCCGCACTTTTTCTTCGGTGGCGCCGCCACGCTTCAAATAATCATCAAAACTCATACCGCTAGCTTCGGCTTGGTGCTTAAGATCATGCAGCATGCCGTCGAGCTCTTGGTCCACCAATTCAGTAGGCAAATCTACTTTCGCCAATTTTACCAGCGCCATCACCGCATCTTCCCGCACCTGTTCATTGGCTTTGCGCTCGGCTTCCTCAACCATAAATTTGCGGATGTCGGTTTTAAGCGCTTCCAATGTATCGAGCCCGGCCGCTTTTTTGGCGAACGCGTCATCAATATCGGGATACTTCACCGCTTTCACTTGCAGCATTTTCACTTTGAACTTAACCGGCTTACCCGCCAAATCCTCTTTGTGATAATCTTTCGGGAAGGTCACTTCAATTTCCTTTTCTTCGCCCACGCCCATCCCGATCAAACCTTCTTCGAAGCCGGGAATAAAAACTTTATCACCAATAATTAACGGGTGCTTCTTTGAACTCCCGCCTTCAAATGCTTTGCCGTCAATAAATCCATCGAAATCAATTTCGGTCCAATCACCCATCGCCGCGGCCCGTTCAACTTCAGTGAACTCTACCGCCTTCTTTTGCATATTCTTTAAAATGCCATCAACCTGTTCGTCCGTCACCGGCTCAACGGTCTTGTTCACCTTCAATTTGGAATAATCCCCCAGCACAACTTCGGGCAACACGGCAACCTCCGCCGAAAATTCCAACGGCTCAGTCAGGCTCCCCTTCTCTACTGATACCTTAGGAAACGCTATCGGCCGAATATTTTCTTGCCTGGCAGCAACAGGATAAAACTCCTCCACCGCCAACTCGATGGCCTCGCTAACCACCCTCGCCTCCCCCGCCTTGGCAATAACCACTTCTCTAGGTGCCTTGCCGGCCCGAAACCCATCGATCTTCAACCCCTCCGACACCTTAGTGGCGGCCTTATCCAAAGTCGCCTCCCACTCCGAAGAGGTCAGCTTAATCGCCAGCTTCACATGATTATTTCCAGCAAGCTCCTTATCTACTTTCATAATTATCTCCTTGCGCAGCCCGTCGTAGCTCGTAGAGCGAAGTGGGGTCGCCAGCAGATCTAGTGATTTTCATACCCAACTACCCTACAACAACTTTCTTAAACCTTCAACAGACAGACCAACATCCTTTAGTACCCTACTCAACAGCCCCTTTCCTAGAGTCCGACCAATATGCACAGGAATAGTAATATGCAAATTGTCATGTTCCCTCCACAAAGAAACATGACTGCTCTCTCGTCTGATCTGCTCAAACCCCACTTTTAGCAGGGCTTTGACTAATTTATCACCCGCAGTTATCGGTATTCTAGGCACGACTCCCCAAAGTTAGCTCAACCGTTTGAATCCCTGCTTTCCGAGCTAAACGCTTCTCAATTGTCTTTCTAGCCGCCAAATGAACATTAGCCGCCTTGGTAAAATTAGCCACCACCGCCTTTTTGGTTGGCCCCTGTGAATAGCAACCAGTTAAGCTTGGGCTATACGCCCAATAACTTTTGCCCTGGCGCTTAATGAAAGCAGTAATCTTATTCATAGCAACCATATATTATCACAAAAACCTCTCCCCCTTCATTCTTCATTCTCTCCCGTCATCCTGGACTTGATTCAGGATCCAAACATTAAAAACTTAGGTCTAAGACCAGTATATAGTGCCGCCATCTCTCTAGAGTGTCAACCTATCCCAATCACTCCAATCGTTCTTTTCACACTTGTTCCAATTGTACGCTGCCTTTTGATTTATCTTCCAACCGTCGCTCTTTTCAATTACAATACCACCAAAAAGTTTTTGACTTTTCTGTTCTTTGACATATTCCTGCAGTTCTTCCGCCTTGGCTTTCGTATAATTTCCACCGTCGCGATCTCCCATATCTTTCGTTTCAAAAACTCCAAGCCGTCCGTCCACTAGCTGCACAAGATAATCAGGATAGAAAGTATGGATCACTCCGACGGGATATTCGTATTTAATGCCAAAATAATC
>JAZDLM010000018.1:0-6944 GCA_043801895.1 bacterium | reverse complement strand
TCAAGGGCGGGATGCCACTGCGCGACTTTAGCGCATCATTATTACAAATTGGATCCTCCCGCAACCTGTAGGCTAAGTTTTTATATCTACAACAATATTCAGGATGTAAGAAAAGCCTGTTCAGCTGTAAAGAAAGTTTGTTCAGTTCTATAATGAACCCGTTCCCCTGAAGTACGCTGAAAACAGCCCAAATTATCTCCTTGGGCATGACCACAGAGTCGTACGCCCTGCCATCCTTCCCGAGTGCCGCGCTCCGCGTATTCAAATTAACCAACTACACTGCAATATCTCGCCGGTTGAAAGTTGCTAATCCGGCGATAGTTGCCACTACAATAATTCCGCCGAATACCCACAAGTTCAAGTCATCAATGCTGGCGGTGGTGATAATCGAGTCCGGCGTACCGTAATAATTGAATATCGAGAGCCATTTTAAGTTTTCCCAATCCTCATTCAACTTAGCAAACAAGTCTATTGCGAAAGAAACGATCACAAATAACAACGGCAACAGCGTTGCCCGCCCCCGCTCCGCCACCATGGTCGAAAACATCATCGCAATCGCGAGAATGCTGATAAAAAATAGAATAGCCACATTGGTAAATAGCCAATATCCCTCGATCGGTGCGATGGCAATATCCAAGCGGTAGGTCTGCCAGAGTATCCCTCCTATGGTTGCCCCGACTAGCGCTACTATTCCTATTACTCCGACAGCCAATTTACTGAAGAAGATTTGCGTGCGGGTAACCGGTTGGGACAGCAGTAGGGCAATTGTACCTTGTTCCACTTCTCCCGCAATCGCCCGAGAGGCAAACCCGATAATAAAAGCGCAAACAGCGATTACCCAGAAAAATTTAAGATGTTCCAATGATAAAAATCCCTCAAAGCTCAGCCCGTTGTCTAAGAAGTTTGCTCCCCCCATCGCCTCACGAATTTGCACCGGTATTTTATTAAAGATCTCGGTATAATTCGTCCCTACATCGCGAGCCACGGGATAGATAAATGTCAAAAACATACTGTAAAGGAATAGACCGCCGCAGTAGAAGAGGATGGTTAGCCAGTAGCTTTTAAGGGTTTGCCAAAAAATCGGCCAGCTCATCCCGTTACAAGTCCTCGGCGTAAAATATTTCCATTAGAAATATTTTACGCATATTAATTGCTATAACAAGAAGAGAATGATTCATATTTTTAGTTGGATGTTAGGGAATATTGCAGCAGACTTGTAACGGGACTCATTATCGATACCAAGTCAAGAATATATCCTCCAAAGTTGGCTGGGAAATAGTGATGTTGGTGATTGGGTGATGATTCAGTTGAGCCAACGCAGCATTAATTTCTGCTCGTCCCACCTGCAATTTTACCGACCGTCCATTACGCTCAACGACTTTGAGCCCAGCCAAAGCTGCTTCGTCGGGCATCTGGCTGAAAGCCACTTCCACAAGCAGACTGCTTTTGTGGGTGAGATTTGCCACCTCCTCCACCGCCACGACCCGACCGTTTTTAATAATTGACACTCGGTCGCACACCTTCTGGACTTCGGTTAAATCGTGCGAGGAGAAAAATATTGTCGTGCCACCCTGCTTCAAGCTGCGTAAGATAGCATAAAAATCTTGTTTGATAATCGGGTCTAGCCCGTTGGTCGGTTCGTCTAAAATCAGTAACCGTGGCCGATGCATCAATGCCTGAATAAGCGCCAATTTCTTGCGGTTGCCGCCGGAATAATTTTTGATGAAGTGCTTGGGATTGAACTGCAAAATCTCGCACAACCGTGTGAGCGCCAGATCGTCGGCGGTTTTCGCGCGAAAAGTTTTTAGCCAATTTAGTAATTCCCGTCCGCGCATAAACGGATACAAAAACGGCTCGCTCGAAACATAGCCGATGTAGCGGTGAACGGCTGCAGCGTCCCGATGGGCATCAAAACCGAACAGGCTAACGCTGCCCGTCTGCGGTCGGATGAAATCCAGCATCAGTCGAATAGCGGTAGTTTTGCCAGCCCCGTTGGGACCCAAAAACCCAAAGATTTCACCTTCGCTAACGCTAAAGCTGAGGCCTTCCACCCCCCTGACGCGCCCGTAATACTTGGTTAGGTTGTTGACCTCAATTACTCCCATAATCGGCTACTATACACCCAAAACCCACCCCCAGACAAACTTCTCTGCAGGGGCGCGAATCTGCCTGTTCCAAAGCTGGGGGCATAGGCAGGTTCTCTTCGGGGTGCTGGACCCTCCTACGCATAAAGCTACGGACGGGCTATACTAAACCCGTCTCTCTAAAGTACGCTAAAAACAATCTGAATTATCTCCTTCCATCCTTCGTTCTGCTGGACAGCAGAACTACGGAGGACTGACGTGGGCACGACCAGCAATCCGTCTGCCCTGCCAACAGCTAAGATGGCAAAATATTTGTAGTGCCTCCAAGAATGTCGTATGGATATCACCTATGAAGATTTTGAAAAAGTAGACATTCGGCTTGGCCGGATTGTTGAAGTGCAGGATTATCCAGAGGCCAAGAAACCAGCCTTCAAGCTGAAGATAGATTTTGGCTCCGAACTTGGCATTAAAACCTCCAGTGTTCAGGCGGTTGGGGCTCATACCAAAGAGGAGCTGGAGAGTATGCTAGTTTGCTGCGTGGTCAATTTTCCGCCCAAGCGGATAGGGGATTTTACCTCAGAAGTTCTAACGCTGGGGTTCAAACACGCTGATGGCATCGGCTGGGTATTAATTACTCCAGCCAAAAGTTCTGTTACCGTCGGCGATAAATTACAGTAGGCGTATCCATGGAGTTTGATATCCACAAATCAGGGGGCATTATCATCCGAGACGGAAGGCTTTTGGTTGAACGGTCTTTAGGCAAAGAATTCTTCATTGCCCCTGGTGGTTCAATCGAGCAAGGTGAAACCCCACGCCAAGCATTAATCCGCGAATTGCAAGAGGAGTTTGCGATTGATGTGGTCGAAGCTGACTTGGAAGAGTTTGGGGTATTTTACGCTTCTGCTGCCGGACAAGAAGCTAAGATTGTTCGGATGGATGTTTTTACTGTAAAAAACTGGAATGGCGAGCCGCAACCCAATAGCGAAGTCGAAGAAATTCGCTGGATTACTTCCGAAATTCCCAAGGACATCAAAGTAGGTTCGGTATTCAAACATGAAGTTTTGCCGAGATTAAAAGAGCAGGCGTTAATCGATTAACTATGAAGACCGCCATCATTCTTCACGGGATGCCCTCTAAGACAGGGTACTACGATCCCAAAAGAGAATCGCAATCAAACGAGCATTGGCTGCCATGGCTTCAGCGCCAACTATTATTAAAGGACGTCTTGGCGCAAACTCCCGAGTGGCCAAAACCGTACGATCCAGATTATAAGGCATGGTCAAAGGTTTTTGACCAATTCCACGTCGGTAAAGACACTCTGTTAATCGGTCATAGCTGCGGAGCTGGATTTTTGGTGCGCTGGCTAAGCGAACACAAAATCAAAGTCGGCAAGGTAATTTTGGTAGCGCCATGGATAAATCCGGATAAGAAATCCGGGCGCAAATTAATCAGCAGTGAGTTTTTCAATTTCAAAATTGATAAAAATCTACTGAAGCGGACCAAAGGGATCACGATTTTTAACTCCATCGATGACTACGCCGATATTCAACAAAGCGTTAAAGTCCTGCGTGAAACAATCCCAGGCATCCGCTATCGGGAATTTAAGAATCGCGGCCATTTTTGCTACAACGACATGAAGACCAGAAAATTTCCCGAGCTTCTGAAGGAAGTATTAAAATAACCACCGGGATCGAGCTGCCCTGCCGGCTAGAAGTAATCGTTTGGATTAACCAAAATAAAAACGAGCCGCCCGTCCCCCTAGGGAACGATCGGCTCGTGGTAGGTTGCGTAGATGATTGATGATTATTGAACAGGCGGTTGAGATGGTGGCTGGAACATCTCCGCCTGCACTAGTAGTAGCTGTAAGGCTCGCTGGACGATCTGGTCAAAGCTCTCGTCGGACTGTAACTGTAGTTGTATCTCGGCCAAAGCCTTGATAGTTGACGGCGAGAGAGTAATTCTCGCTTTTGTCTTGAGTTTCGGAGGCAGCAGCCCGACCGGCGGTTTGGTTCCCAGGGCTTGCGCTATCAGCCGTAGAGTGGAGAGCTTTGGGGCATACTGCGATGCTTGGTCGGCGGGCGCCTCGATCATACAGATTGTACTAGAACTTACCGAAGCCTTTTTGGCCAGAGCGACTCGCGTAAGGCCCAGTTCCCGCCTCCGGTTGAACAACCAGTCGCCCAGAGTCAGCTCGGGCACTCCTGGGAGTACCATATCTACCCGCTTCCCCTCTCTGGGGCGGTGGTGTGTCAGTTCGGTTGCTGGCGGGCAGAACAGAGTCGGCTCGAGCCCTTTGAACGCAGAATGAAACAGGGTCAGTCCGGTCCCTTTCAGCTGCGGCTTGGAAAGCCGCTTGCCTAATGTCCGATAGACGACTTGGGCTTTAAGCCGCGATATGTCCAAGCCGAGGGCTTCTGCCAATCGGCCTAGGGACGGGTTGTTGGCTTGTACAAGACCGATTTCCCCCAACTCAATCAAACCTAAGTACTGTCGGGTAATTTTTGCCCTCTTGGCCAAATCCCATCCGGTTAACCCTTGTGCCAGCCGTTCGAACGAGATCAACCTGCCCAGACCGCTTGATCGCTCCAGAGGATAATGCGCGGCGAACGGGAAAAGTCTATAGGCGTCCAGCCCGAGCGCCTTAGCTAGCATGGGTAATAAAGCGCAGGGTAGTGTCGCGCTGCCGCCGCGGTCGAAGTTCGCGGCGACAGATTTGCTTACCCCCCAGCGGGCAGCCAATTCTGCGATGGATAGCTTGAGCTCGCATCGTCTCGCGCGGATCAGCCTGCCCAATTCGGTCCTCGACTCTTGTTGGTAGCCACGAGTGAACATCAGCAATTGGTCGCGCGAGCATTGTAGCGCTCGAGCTACCGGCTCGACAAATACCTCGCTGAGATATTGGCACCTCACTTCTAGGGTGCTCCAAGTGCTCTGGCCAATCCCGGCCGACTTCGCCACCTGCGCTTGCCGCAAGCCTAGAGCGATCCGGCGCGTTCTAATGAATTGCCCCAAGGGCCATGGGCTTGGCGTCATACCGATGCCAAGTGGGTGTTGTGGGCCGTGGCATTGTTTAGGCATCGGCAAACCTCCTCTCCTTGATGTGTATCCATGATGTAAAAGGGCAAACAAAGCCAGTTGGCTTATCGTAGCATAGTAGCAGAGGCAGTCTCTTTGTCAAGAGGCGGGGGAGAGCGGCGAAGCTGTAAATCGGAGTTTTATTTTTTTGCTCTAGCTGTATGATTAGGCTGATATTATTTTTTGTTATTCCAATGGCCCGAACCCGAAAACGCACGGTCGCCAAAACAGCTACTCGCGCTAAAGCTGCGCCAAAAACGAAACCTTTTAATTTAGCCTGGCCGGTTTCGATCGTCGCCGTCATCATTGTGGCGGTGTTGATCGTAAAGTCTATTGCGCCCAGCCCCGCGTTTACCATTATCCCGCCCGGTCATCCCAGCCTAAAACTCTATGTGGCCACCTCCGGCTTGGATAGCAATACTGGGCTGGACCCAGCCAAGCCGCTGCGATCAATCCTAAAAGCGGCCATGCAGGGCGCTGATATCGTGGTACTGGAGGGGACGGAGTATCAATTGCCGCCCAAGTCAGAACATACCAATGACGGGCAGTCCATCCCGCTCGAAAAGTCGATAATGATCGTATCCGATCAAACTCCCTGGGAGCACTCACCGTCCAGTAGCAATGGCGGCTACACCACTATCGTCCCGCCCAAGATCGGGGGCCGAGTGCGCAACGAATATCACATTCTCAGGCTGCGCGGCAAATATCTGACCAATCAACTGACAGTTAAATTCATCCGATTCAGCGACACCGAACTCCAAGCCTATATGTTAAGCCGAACCACTTACCAGGGAGATTAGCCTCTCTGCGGCCTTTACTAACAACGTTTAGGAGCCGGGGACCATCGCCCCGGCTCCCTTGTTATCTGTAGTCCGGAGCCCAGCTCCCTATTTGACAGTAGCGCAATTTTGTGCTATAATGAAAAGAAGCTAAAGATCAAAATAAACCAGTTCGGGTCGTGGAAAACAAAAACAAAACCACTCAACTAGCTTTTCGCGTATTATTAAACCTAGCCAAGGCTTTGCCCGTGGCGCTGTTGGTGGTGATTGGGAACACCCGATTTACGCCGACATTGGCGGCCGCCAACCCGCTGATAGGGCAGGAGCAGGCCATTATAGAAGAGACCAATCAAATTCGGGTTCAGGCCGGTCTGCCGGCGCTGGTTATGGACAATCGGTTAATGACCTCAGCTGCACGCAAAGCTGCCGACATGGCCAACCAGGGATATTTCAGTCACGCTAATCCCCAAGGACAAAGAATGGCCTATTGGATTAATGGTGCCGGCTATACCTATGCTCTGGCGGGAGAGAACATCGCCAAGGGATATCATTCCCTGAATAGGCTAATAGATGCCTGGGCGGCTAGCCTGTCCCACTTGAAGAATATGGTTGAGCCCAAATTCACTCAGATGGGCGTGGGGATGGCAACGGGTCGGTACGAAGATCAAGAAACTACCTTTGTCGTCCAGCACTTCGGAGCGCCGGCCACTTCAATTGCCAAAGACATTAGCAAATTTGCCGCTGGTCTGGCTCCGATGGTCGCCCCGCTGATTGAAGCAGTAGCGGGAGTTGCCGAAACAGCCCAGCCTACTTGGACCGCCCCGGTCCAATCCTCCCCGCTAATCCCAACGGCTGCCGCGGCTACTCCAGCGGAGATGAAAGATATTCAGCCTACCACAATTGAAATAGCCCAAGCCCAGCTGCTTCCTGCTACTGCCGGTGAGCCTCATCCCATTCCACCGCTGAAATCCATCCGCTGGCCGTTGCTCGTTTTGACCGGGCTAGT
>JAZDLM010000008.1:0-5209 GCA_043801895.1 bacterium | reverse complement strand
CATATTGACTAGACATAGGATCAAATATAAAAAATATCTCCTTTATTATACCGATTTTGCTGTTCCAGCCAAACAAAACAAAAACCCCCTCTCCGTTTCCAGAGAAGGGGGTGGTTCGCGGGGGAGCTCCTTGGCTTTAGGCCGACTGAGAATATACTCGCGGAGCGCGGGCAAACTCATTATTAGGAGATTTCCCTTAGCCTCTTGCGGCACACGCTCAGATGACGCCGACCCACGCCGTAGCGCTGCATTACCCACTCGAGTGCGGCCTGGGCCGAAAATGCTACCACTACCAGCGGCTTCCGACGGCCGCTGCGCAGCCGAGCCGGCATGGAGTAGCGATGTCGTCGGCCAAGCCTCAGCCCTACGCTGTAGGCGTAGTACGCCGCTGGGTGGTCGCCCATCAACATCAGCCCGCTACCTGTTTCAGGACTCTTTTCGCCACAGCGCCCACCGTCTGGAGGCGTATCCTCCTCGGCAATGCAGTGACGATCGCCGAATTCACTCGCGCGTCCAGGGCCATCGCAACCCATCGCCTCCAGCAACTCTGGGGGCGAGAATTGGCGCGGCTGCAGCGTCCGTCGCTGCGCTTTCACCGCCTCATCGCTCCAGCCAGCCTGATAGGCCAGCTCAGCCCGTTCCTCCCCGTGGAGAAAACAGCGATGCCGAGCCCAGCAGATAATCCGGACGGCCACCATGACCACCGCGACGATCAGTGTTGCGCAAACTCCCAAGTAGAAAACCCACTCGAGAGCAGCATGTCTAATGAACAGGGTCCCCATTGCTGGGCCTCCTTTGACCGTTTTACTGACCTAAGCATAGCAAAAAACCAGCTCCCAGTCAAGCTTTCTGGGGAGCGTCCCCATTATTCCCTGCTATCAGACAGATGAAGTCTCTCGGCTACTTCTCGGGCTCGGCCCCCCTCCCCCTGGGTTTCTAGATCATCCGCCGCTCGACGACCAATTCGTTCTACCTCATCACCAGATAAACCGAATACTCTTACCAACCGATCAAATGTTGCGTAATCGGGCCCTCCCCGCCAAGCCAATACCCCCATGGCTTCTCGTTCAACGAGTTCCTGAAAAATCATCGGAGACATCTGCAGCCGCTCTATTTCCTCGCGAACCTCAGCCAGTTTCGCCTCTCTCTCCTCTGGATCTTTGCCATGCTCGGCATCGTGAAACGACCGAACTAATGCCCAATACCATGTCGTTTCTTCCGGTGATAACGGATAGGTCCAGGGCTCTCGCGGAGCCTCTGCCTCTAAGCCAAATTGGCCTGATTCAATATCCATCTCTCCAGTATACCAGAAAGTTGGCTCCCAGTCAAGCTTTTTAGATATCCCCTGGCCGCCCTACTCGATCTCGAATAATTTATGGCGAGTGGTTTGACCCGCCACTAGCCGCACTTGGGATTTCGCCACCCCGAGATGTCTGCTGAGCAACTCGGCCACCATTCGGTTCGCCTTGCCCTGTACCGGCGGTGCCGTAGTCCAAACCTTGTATTCGCTCTCCCCTATCTCCTCAACTAGATTACGAGGCGCGCGCGGGACCACATTAACAACTATCCGCCTCATGACGAAAATGATTTATCGATAGCTAAATCAGCTCGCAGACTCGCGCATTCCGCCCGGCTGATCTTTTGCTCAACCGCCAGGCGCTCAGCATTGTCTGAAAAATGATTCATTGCACCGATCCAAATCGCCCGCGCGCCACTAAAATCACCGCGGCTAATCGCCTGGTCAATTTTATATTTTGCAAAGTCTCTTTCTATCTCTCGCCTAGTTTCTTCCGAAGCTGCTCGAGCAGCTTTTTGGATTACCCGCTCTTTGTGTTCAGAATTAGCGGAAGCGAACTCCGATGCCAATGCCGCTTTTTGTTTTGGCGATATCCGCCGGTCGCTCTGTACTTTTACGAACTGGGTTCGCAGCTTGCGCAAGTCGTCTATTAATTTCAGCAACTCCTCGCCTTTAAGCAACTGGGCTTTATAACTCAGCAACATTGCCTCGGTCCAATGCTCCCATTTTTCTTTTTCATTCAGTAGATCGGTGGCTAGTGCTTCTTGGATAATGGCTAGTGCTTCTTGCCCCGAAGCAATAAAGTCATCGATTAGGTCCATTAGATTTTCGCGATGCTCTTGTTTAACACATGCGTCGAACCCATCGATCCACATTTGCCCGTATTCTGGCGTAAAAATGTGTTCTTGGATCGCATAGACCACCTTATCGACAAAGCTATCCCGCAAAGCCGCGATCTCTTCCCAAGATGCTTCATCGTAATCATTAACTAGCTCTAGGCAGGTAGCGGGGAAGTCCTTCATTTGGATTTAACTACAGCCCGTAGTAGTGCCACACTCGCGACAATGATAGCAAGTCCCACTCCGCACCATCAGTGCCCCACAGGTCGGACAGGGCGGCGCCGAACCTTCTATCACGCTGCTATCACTATGCTGCATCATGCTCTCCAGACTAGCCTGCAGCACCACCGGCTCGGGCGCTTCTTGCGGCGGCGCCATTGGTTCAGTCTGTTCGTCGGGATCAATATTAGTAGCATTAACATCTTCCAGCTCTTTAGCGATATCGGCGCCCACAATCCCCATCATTACTTGGCGATCGAGTGGCAGATACCGTCGGCCTAACCAGCGTGCGATGTAATCCGGCAACGATTTAGCAAACGGGATGTCCAAGTCATCAGTCGCTCCCCAGGGTTCGAACCGCATATTGATGAGTGAGTCAACTAACGATTCGACTGTTTCGCCGCGTTGCAGGGCTTTCGACATCAGCCGCGCCAAAGTATCTAGCAGACCCGACACCATCGAGCCCTCCCGAGCCGATTTCAAGAAAATCTCCCCCAGTTTGTCATCGGTAGTTTTGTTGGCAGTTAGGTAAACTTTATGATTACCAACAATAAAACTGTGGGTGATGCCTTCGCGAGTTTTTGGCATTTCAAACTCGCGAGTTTTATATACCACTTTCGGTTCTTCGGTTTTGCCCTCAGCTTTCTTCCCGACGGTAAGGGGCTGTGAGGCTTTGCAGTTATCGCGATAGATCGCCAGAGCTTTTAAGCCCTTCTTCCAGGCTTGGATGTAAATGCCTTCCACGTCTTCAATAGAAACTTCCTCCGGCATGTTGACCGTTTTGCTGATCGCCCCGCTTAAAAATGGCTGGATCGCCGCCATCATATCCACGTGCCCCATCGGTCGGATAAATCGTTTACCATTTCCTACCCGACTAGCTACATCGAAAATTGGTAAATGCTCCAGGCGAATATGCGGAGCGCCCTCCATCCCACCAGTTTGCAAGATGTAATCTGTGATTTCTTTGATCTCTGTGCTGTTGTAGCCCAGTTTTTCCAAAGCGGCCGGGACCGACTGATTAACGATAGAATAACCACCGCCGCCAGCCAGTTTCTTATACTTTACTAAAGCAAACTCGGGTTCCACCCCGGTTGTATCCACATCCATTAGCGGGCCGATGGTGCCGGTCGGCGCTAACAGGGTAGCCTGTGCATTGCGATAACCGTATTTCTCGCCTAGATCGTAGGCAATATCCCAATCCTCTTTGGCGGCCGCCATCAGTTCGGGCTGTAGCCTAGTCCCACCCAGTTGATAGGCCGCCTGGCGATGCATATCAATCACCTCGAGCATACTTTGGGCATTGATCTGGTACTGCGCGAATGGACCGGTTTGTTGGGCGATTCTGGCTGACCGGGCGTAAGCCCGACCGGTCATAATCGCGGTAATCGCCGCTGCCCAACTCCTCCCTTCGTCGGAATCGTAAGGCAAGCCGATCCGCATTAAATACGCTCCAAGATTGGCGTAACCTAAACCGAGCGGCCTAAAATCATGTGAGTTCTGTGCCATCATGCGAGATGGGTAAGAACAAAAGTCCACTAAAATCTCCTGCGCCAAAATAAACACATCGACGGTGTGGCGAAAATCTTCGATATTGAATGTTCCGTCACCGTTCAAAAACTTTACCAAGTTGATCGAGGCCAAATTACACGCCGAATCGTCCAAAAACATGTATTCGCTACAGGGATTACTGGCATTGATCCGACCGGAGGCTTTGCAGGTATGCCACTTGTTCGTTACGGTGTCGTATTGCATCCCCGGATCAGCGCATTGCCAGGCCGCCCTAGCGATCTCCCGCATTACCTGGCGAGCTGGCCAGGCCTCAACAATGTTGCCGGTAGTAACTTCTCGCGCGCTCCATTCGCCGCCCTCTTCAACCGCCTTCATAAACTCGTCGGTCACCCGGACTGAATTGTTGGAATTCTGCCCACTAACGGTGTGATACGCTTCGCCATTGAAATCTGAGGGTAAGCCGCCGAACTCAATTAAGATCTTGGCTTTTTCTTCCTCGCGCGCCTTCCATCGAATAAAGTCCATTATCTCGGGGTGGTCAATATTCAAAATGACCATCTTAGCAGCCCGCCGGGTAGTGCCGCCGGATTTCGTGGCCGCCGCACCGGCATCAAAGACTTTCAGGAACGACATCACCCCCGAAGAGGTGCCGCCGCTAGACAATCGCTCCCACTTCGATCGGAGCGCCGAAAAGTTTGTGCCGGTACCACTGCCATATTTGAATAGTTGCGATTCTTTTTTGACCAAATCGAAGATGCTGGCCAAATCATCGTCTAATGATTGGATGAAACAGGCCGAGCCCTGCGGATATTCGTAAGCGTTGATCACTCGCTCGACTTCGTTGGTTTCTTTGTTCCAAAAGAAATTAACCGAAGTGCCAGTAATGCCATACTCATGCCATAAACCGACATTAAACCACACTGGTGAATTGAACGCGCCGCGTTGGGTTAGCAAAATATAGGCCAGCTCATCTTCAAACGTGTCGCCTTCGGCCGCAGTTTTGATATGGCCGAGACTTTCTCCGCCCTTCCTGATCGTATGAGCTACTCGGTGAACTAACTGACGAATCGAGGTCTCTGAGCCGTCCTCACTCCCCACCCCCCGCTTACGCAAATATTTATAGGCCGCGATGGTGGCCGCCGTGTCCGACCAAGAGCTGGGCACCTCCACCTCCTTATCGAGTAAAATTTTCCCATCTACATCCTTCAGCTCGGTATGCCGCTTATTCCATTCGACCAATTTATACACATCATCGCCTTCACGAGTGAATCGCCGAACAATCGGATTTTGCGTTTTGGTGGTAGTCTCCTCCATCGTCAATCAGGGCGAATTAAATAAATATAAT
>JAZDLM010000033.1:0-10034 GCA_043801895.1 bacterium | reverse complement strand
CGGCCACCGAATCGATCACGATAACACCAACTGCGTTCGACCGGATGAGTGCCTCAACGATATCGAGGGCCTGCTCGCCGGTGTCGGGCTGGGAAATCAACAGTTCTTTGGTATTCACCCCGATCCGCCTAGCGTACTCTGGGTCGAGCGCATGTTCGGCGTCAACGAACGCCGCCACATCGCCTTTCTTTTGAGCTTCCGCCACAATATGCAAGGCCAGGGTAGTTTTACCGGAAGACTCCGGCCCGAAAATTTCAATCACCCGCCCCCGCGGCACGCCACCGACGCCCAGCGCGATATCTAGGTTCAGCGAGCCAGTCGGGATCACTTCTACATCCATCTGCCGAGCGTCGCCCAAGCGCATGATGGCGCCTTCACCGTAGCTCTTATGGATAGCGCTGATCGCATCATCTAGCGGGGTCGATTTGGTCTCTAATTTAATAGCCATAGATTTACTTTATCACTTATTTAGCGGTAATTAATGAATTGAAGGGGGAGATCGATCTGAGGGCTGTTTTTTAATAAGTCGATGGCGGCTTGGAGTTCGTCGATACTTTTGGCGACCACCCGGATCGTTTCACCCTGAATGGTAGGCCGGATCTTAGGGAACATGTCGTGCAATAGTTTGTTGATCGCCTTCGCTTTTTCCGCCGACACTCCAGATACCAGCAGAATGGTCGAACGGATTTGGTTTTGGGTGGCAGATTCGTTTTTGGGTTCGCTAAGGATTTTTAAATCGAGTCCTCGGCGCAGAAGTTTACTTTCCAAGATATCCCGAACCGCCTTCAATTTATACTCATCGGCAGTAGTAATGATGAGTTGCTTTTCCTCCTGCTTGATCTCCGTCGGTACATCTTTGAAGTCGTAGCGGACTGCCAGTTCTTTGCGGGTCTGCTCCAGCGCGTTGCGGAGTTCCTGCAGATCAATCTCCGATACAATATCAAAGCTGTGATCACTTGCCATACTAGAGCTAAATTATCTTGTATTTGTCATTCGGTCGAAGCCCGTCCTCGACTTGATTGGGGAAGCCGGAATCTAGAAAACTAAAATTAAAAAGCGCTAGCGTTTATTTTTATTTCTGGATCCCGGATCAAGTCTGGGACGATGGGAGAGAGCAAGTCTAATAATCTTCGCCTTCGTGAAACTCTTCACCAGTTTCATCGTCAACATCGCGGCCAACCCCCACCCCGACCAGGTCGGTCTGTTTCATTAATACTTCCCGCGGCTTAGCGCCATCGCCCGGGCCGATCACACCTTTTTCTTCCAAAATATCCAACAGTCTGGCGGCGCGAGCATAGCCGATCCTGAATCTCCGCTGCAAATATGAGGCGGAGGCCTTGCCGGTTTTCACTACCAGGTCCATGGCATCTTGCGTTAAATCATCGCCGCTGTCGCCATCCTTACCGCCAAATAACCCGCCCCGCTTGGCATCCCTAACCACTTCTTCGATATATTGGGGGCCTTCGAGAGTTTTCAGCGCGTCGGTAACCGCTTTTACTTCCTTGTCGCCGACATAGCAAGCTTGGATCCGTTTCGGTTTGGCCGCATCAGAGGGCATAAACAGCATGTCGCCATTTCCGAGCAACTTATCGGCGCCGACAGTGTCCAAAATTGTTCGCGAGTCGGTCCCGGAAGTTACCGTGAAAGCAATCCGAGAAGGGAAATTGGCTTTGATCAAGCCGGTAATAACATCTACGCTTGGCCTTTGCGTAGCTAATACCAGGTGGATACCGACCGCGCGCGACATTTGCGCTAAGCGGCAAATATAAGCCTCGACTTCCCGGGCGGATATTGCCATGAGGTCAGCTAACTCATCGATTACCAATACAATGTAGGGGAACTTGCCGTCTGGTTTGGCCTGACGGTTAAACGAGACGATCTCGCGTACCTTAGCCTCTGACATTACGCGATAGCGGCGATCCATTTCGGTCACCAGCCACTTCAACGCATTAATAGTCTTATGCGGGTCTACCACCACCGGCGAGAGAAGATGGGGAATATCATTATAGGCAGTGAATTCGACTCGCTTCGGGTCTACTAAGATCATCCGTAAATCGGCGGGTGAGTTTTGATACAACAAGCTAATTAATAAATCGTTCAGGAAAACACTTTTGCCGGCACCAGTAGCGCCAGCGATAAGCAGATGGGGCATCCTGAGCAGATCGGTAGCCACGGGCGCGCCCGCCACATCGCGACCCAACGGAATTCGGAGCAATGATTTTACATTATCGAATTCGTCAGATTCCAAAATTTCTCTGAGGCGAACGATGGCGGTCCGTTTATTGGGAACCTCTATGCCCACTAGTGAGCGGCCCGGGATCGGTGCCTCAATTCGGATAGGGTGAGCAGCCAGGGCCAGGGCCAGATCGTTGGACAAATTAGAAATGCGCGAGAGCTTAATTCCGGCGGCGGGTTTTAAGGTGTACTGGGTGACGGTCGGGCCGACATTGGCTTCGTGCATCTCAACTTGAATTCCAAAATCCTCCAAGGTCTCTTGAATAATTCCCACATTGGCATTAATGTTGCCGCTGTCCACTTTAGTTGGCATGTTATTGAGCAGGTCGAGTGATGGGGGATTCCAGTCGCCGGTCGGATTAAATTGAGGGACAAAGTCGGTGTCTTTTCCTTTGAGTTTGACCCCGTTCACTCTTACCGGACGAGGAGCGCCGGGCTTAAGCGATTTGACCTCGGGCTTAGCTTCGGCGTCGGCTTCTTCCTCTAAGTCCTCGGCCGCAGTCCGGCCCTTGGCAAAGTCGTTGTTAATTTTGAAATCGGGAATATTGGGCAGAGCCAGTTTAGTGCGCAGGAATAGCTCGCGGAGCGGCTGGCCGAAAGCAAACAACAACGATACGACGAAAGCCACCACTAAAATCAGGAACGATGCCCAGAAATCTAACAAGTTCACTAGTGAGCGACTAACCACAAAGCCTAAGTATCCACCGCCGCCGCCCTCAGTGGCTAGCTCGTAGCCCAAATCGGGCCCGGTAAATACATGGAGCAGGGCGGAGAGCGATACGATAAACAGCACTAGGCCAATCGCGTTGGCGGCTTTGAATTTGTAGCGGACCGGGAAAAACAATGCTACCCCGGTAGCGGCTAATAGCACCGGCATGACAAAACTGGTCCAGCCTAATCCGAGCCGAAGAGCGGTATAGAACAAATTCCCCACATTGCCCGCTCCGCCGATGATAGCCAGCAGGGTAAATATAGAAAGACCGATCAGTAAAATCGCCGCGATCTCGCGCAGGACTGCCGGCTCCAACTCCAGATCAAAGTTGAGGTTATCCGCCCACTTGGAGGTCTGGTAGGAGCGGTATCTATACTTCCTTTTTGCGACGGCCTTCTTGGCTGGCCGCCCCCTTTTTCTGCGTGCCATAGGAGATAATTTGACCTGTTAATTATATCACGGGGGAGAGATCGGTTCTCGAGTCAAATTAACAGAAATCCGCTCTGGTATTGACTAAATCAAAAATGTGTGGTATAATTAGAAAATAGCCAATTTAAATTTATGACTGTAGAAAACCCTTCTGCCGGCGCCGAATTCCCCGACGACATCGAATCGGGTCTGGAGTCTAAGCGGATCTCCGAAGACGAGATCAAGCTGACCCGAGAACAGCGGGAAGCGATTGGAGAAACCGAGCCAATGTCGGAAGACAAAGACTGTTTTTTGGCCAGTTTGAGGAATTTTGAAAAGTATGTCGTTGCTGATGAGCCGGGGACAGAAACTGATGATTCGGCTTTACGCAAAATAAAGCATCAAAAAGACAAAAGTGGCAAGCCACTCTATAGTGCGGATGCTGGGATCTCGGTCAAAGACGCCGCTAAGGTAGCGGAGCTAAACCAATATACTGCTATCACTATTAACTCCGCCGAAGACTTAATGAAGGAGCTGGCTGACGATAGCGACAAGAAAGGTGCCGTTATCTTCATTGGGAACGGCCAGGCCCGACATTCTGTGTTGGTTTATCGTGACCCGTCCAACAAAGAACATATCATTCTTCGAGACCCGAACCCGAGCAGCCCCATAGGCGAAGATACTCTGCACGTTCTTCCTTTTAGTCTATCAGTACTCGAGGGATTAGTGGGATTGGGAAAGCCTCTTAAGTCAGGCGATCCCTTCGGCCACGTCTTAGTGATAGGGGATGTCGAAACAAAAGCGATAACTGGTTCTGATAAAGCCGCTGAACCCAAAGCTACTCTACGCACCCGCGGCGAACGTGAGGCGCACGCCGACTGGACTCTTGCCGAGAAACTGGCTGATGTTTATGGACAATACCGACCAGAATCAGAAGAGCTGTATGGTATTGAGGTCCGCCATATTGCCGAACAGGTGGGGGAGCGTCGGCGCGAGTTATCGGCTGGGCAAACTAAGCTGGCTAAGGATTTTCAGGCGCAGCTGGCCGAAGCCTGGGGAGAGAAAACAGCTGATTGGGCTGAGGATGAAAAGACCGGAAAGCCGGTCTCATTAGAGCGCCATCTGGAACAACGCTGGCTGAGCATGTTTGGCGCAAAGGACAATGAGTTAAGCCCGGCGGACCGTCAACGAAAGCATAGTGAATCGGCTAAAAAGCAGTGGATCAAGAACGAGTCGGCCAAATTACGCGAGGGGTGGATAGCCGATCATTTTAAGGCTATTGAAACCGGCCTCACCAACGAAGCAATAGCAGCGGTCGAATCCCGCTTAATCGTGGATAACATAATCGCCCTTGAACAAACTAAGTTAATCGAGGCTGGTGATGCTGAATATATACGCTGTATAGATGGGCTGATCGCTCGCGTCGAGAGCCGCCCGGCCTACACAGCTGAACAAAAAGCGCGACAAGCGGCGGCGATCAAAGAGCTGGAAGATCGTAAAGCTCCTCTGAGCGAAAAAAACGATAAACAGGTAAAGTCGAAATTTAGCCTAGCCCAGTTGGAGATGGCATTGTACGCCGCCAACCCAGATTACTTAGGGATAGATGGCAAATTTAGCTACGACTCGGGGGACGAAACCGAGCCTATTGAAATAGTTGAGATAAATCCTGACACCAATAAACCGGAGAAAAGATTAGTTGACTCGCATTTAGTAATGACCGATTTTCAAATCGAGTGGGATTTGGTGGCAATGCGCTTCAGCCGACTACTGGGAGAAAAGACTATCCGGAGCGATGAAGACCTGAGCGAAAATCCTACTACCCCCCAAGAGCTAATTTATCTCGGTCAGCATCGGTATAGAACCGACCTCCGAGTAGCGAGAGAGGCTAATAATCTTCAGACTCAGATCCGAAGATACGGCCGAGTGTTCGAGGACCTTACGCGACTCGAGGGGAAAACGCTTAGCCAGGCTCGGATCGCTGAATTTATCAGGCTCCGCGAGCGACAATCTCGCCTTTACGCCAATATTGTGAAGAGGGAGGGAGTGTTGCTGTTACTGCATATCCAAAAAACGAAAGAGGCTGCCTCGGGCCACCCGAGTGCTTAAGACTTGACACGAGCCCCCGAAAGTGATATAATGAAACAGCGCTAAAAATTCAAATAAAACCTACTTATGGCCACCGATGATCGCGAGCCACAGCCGCAGGGGGGACAGCCCGAGAGTCAAGACGACTCGATGAGACAGTTGCTTCGTCAGACTATTGAAGGGCGTCGGTCTAAGCGCAGAAAAAAGACAGAGCCAGATCAAATTGATCCGGAGGAATTTTTTGAACTGCCTCGACCTGAAAATGATGAGGAATACGAGGCGAGTATGGAGGGTGGTCGTGCTATGGCGCGGCTGATGGAGGTAATGGATCTCTATGGTCATATCCGTGGATATGCTGGCTACGGAGAAGTTCCCCAGCCCCCGGCAGTAGAGCACGCGGGGCGAAAGATAGAAGCAGCGGAGAACCCAAGAGAAGCTAAAAAATTAAACCTCGAGATAGGACGAGCTATCGAAGTCGGAACCTGGTTTACAGAGAAGATAGTAAAAGTGGTAGAGGACCATATTCCTGCGGCGTTCCAAAAAAATCAAGAAGCTCCGGCGAATGGCGCAGAAGGGCAACCTCCGGTGGCCGAAGGCGCCACAGAAACCCCAGCCCCCGATGGCCGACGAGCGGCCGGGATTGACTGGCAGGCTGCCACGGCTGAATTAGTTTTTGGTAAACGGCTGTATGGAGAAATGATAAGAGCCGGTGATTATGATAATCCGGAGAAGAGCCAAAACACTAAACAACTCGGAGAAGTTTGGACATTAGTACGCCGGATCGGCCGAGGTTTAAGAGCCCCGCTTAATTGGGCTAAAATCGGCTGGGTCACTATGAATAAGCGGATGGAGCTGTCTCGAGACAACGCCAAGATCATGCTAGACGCAGCTATTCAGGCCGCCCAGGAAGAAGAAGGGGAATTTCTGATCGCTCAAGTTGCTGAATCGGCTCGTTTTTATGAGAGCGCGCTTAGTGACGAAAAGCTGACCTCCCAACAGCGGGCAGAAATTTTAGAGAAGATGGCAACTGAATTGATCGCGGCGATGCAGCGCTGGGATGATTACTTAGTAAAACAATACGTGGACCAGGAAGTAGTTCGCGGGATTGGCCAAGGCCAGTTCTCGCTCAAACGACTTAGCCGATTTGCCGGTCGAATTTTAGATATGTCGCTGATCGACGAGATCTATGACCATGTGGCACCCGGCAATGATAACACCCGCGATATCGTAAAGGCCTACGAAAGACACACGCCAAGCGCCTACGCCAGCTTAGAGATAACTGCTCTAGAAGAGTTGGCACGAGAAACTATGAAGGCGCGCCAGATCGACTTTGCCCGAAAGGCTGCCGAAAAGGAATATGATGCTGCTTCAGCGGAGCCGGGAGCCGACGTGGCAGAGCCGCCTATGCCGGCACGGGAGGGCGAAACCGCTTCTCCTCGCGCACGGAGAGAGTCCCCGCCACAATTTATGGACATCGGTATTAGCATACGGGAATGGCTGAAAGCTAAGGGGCTAGAACGACTTGAGTTTGGGAGTATTGAAGAGCTGGAGACGGAGGTTTTGGAAGAGATCACCCGTCGAATGTCCGCCCACGTCCAAAAGTCTTTGGCTATCAGCTTAGATGCTACCTTGATGTCCTCTGGCCGCGAGGTAATTACTCCGGACAGTTCAACCTACTTCCGCCATGCACAATATAGGACTTTGCAGCGAGCATATTACGATCTGCTACGCGACATCGTGCTGCGCGAAATAACCGACCCCGAACAGTTAAGAGGAGTGGAGAATAATCCCGAAGTGGTCCGCGGAGCGCTAGAATCGATATTAGAAGTTCAACGCGGCCGGCTAAGAACCATGGAAACCGACAGACTTACTCGGCTTAAGCGTTCTCTGTTGCGTAAGGGTGCTGGAGTTATGGGCTATCTCACTCTGTTGAGCACCGGTGCCCCACTTACCGCGGCAGGAGCAGGCTGGGCTATTGGGAAAGTGGTAGTAATGCGAGCAGCGACCATTGGCGTTGGCAGACGGCTAATTGATTTAATCGGGCTGACGGGCAGGCCAGCCGGGGGGGCTATAAACGCTGACAGACCAGAGCAACCTTCCGGCGAAAGTAGCGGGACAGAGACAACGCCACCGGAAGAGGGAGAGGAGGGGGATCCGGCCAACGATCCTGAACTAGCTCAAGCCGCCGAAGAGGTAGAGGCGTTCATGAGCCACGCTGGCGATATAATGGATTCAATATTATCAAGACGGGTGTCGCTGGAGGATGGATGGGGGGAGATCGAAGGTTCCTACCGACGACTGGGGGATCGAGCGCGGGGATTAGCTCAAGTGGTATTGGCCGGGGAAGCTAGAGTCAGTGCTGGCGCTTCTGACGAGGCGACGCTAGCTGGTTTACGCAAACGTCTCGAGGAAGAATTAGCCAGAAGTCAGACCCCGTAATAATTGAACACCGCCATGTCTTTATTTGAAAAAACTATTGATCTCAAAGCTCTAGCTATCACCGCGGCAAAGGACGCGGGGGCAACGATTACCGAAACCGATGCCGAGCGATTGGCGGGCGAGATGGCCCAAATTATTCTGGCTCGGTCAGTCGAATTTTTGGGAGACAGCTTTTTGTCAGAACAGGATAAAACTGAGATTGCCGACTATACCGACAAAACCTCGGCCGAGGAAGCTATCGTGTACATCATGAACCGCTTCCCGGAATTCGAACCGGTAGTGCATCAGCAAACCAAAATCTACGCCGAGGAGTTCAAAGAACTTGCTCGCCAGTTGTTTATTAAATAACCGTTTAGACCTCGATTATCACTGGCAGGACTAGCGGGCGGCGTTCGGTTTCGCGATACAGATAGTCGCTGACGGTCTCCCGCAGCTTGGTTTTGATATTTGTCCAGTCGTCAGGCACGGCACTGACATGCTTGGCGAAGAGTTGTTTGATCTGTTGGCGAACTTTATTAATCAGGTCGCCTTTTTCACGCATATAGACAAAGCCACGGGAAACGATGTCGGGGCTGCCGATCAGCTTACCCTTTTTATCCACTACCGCGATGAGCATGATCATGCCCTCAGCAGCCATGGTTTTACGATCACGTAGCACTACTTCTTTCACATCGCCCACACCCAGGCCGTCCACCAGCACCGAACCGACCTGCACGCGCCTGTTTGACTTTCTGGCCTGGCCGGCCCGATCAAATTCCATTACATCTCCGTCTTCGATCAGGAAGATGTTTTTGGGGTTAAAGCCCATCCCTTCAGCCAGTTCTTTGTGGGCAACCATCATGTGGTATTCGCCGTGCACGGGAATAAAGTATTTGGGCTTAACCATATCCAGCATCATCTTCATTTCCTCCTGGTAGGCGTGACCGGTGACATGTACCTGCATCTTCTTGTCGAAGATGACATTAGCGCCTTCGCGGTAAAGATTGTTGATTACCGCCGTTACGGACCGCTCGTTCCCGGGGATAGCGGAAGACGAGAGAACTACCGTATCGCCGGTCTTGATCTTGACCTGCTTATGTTCACCAAAGGCCATCCGCTGCAAGGCCGAGCCCTCCTGCCCCTGGCTACCGGTGCTAAGGATGACTAGCTGGTTATCCCGATACTGCTTGAGATTTCTGAGCGGGACCATGAGGTCTCGAGGATGTTTGAGGTAGCCGAGCTTGCTGGCTACATCGAAATACTTGATCATACTCCGGCCGGCGATCGCCACTTTGCGCTTATGTTTGATGGCGGCAGCGATGACATGTTGCATTCGGTCGATCCGGGACGCGAACGACGATACGATCAACCGTCCCGGCGTAGTGGCAAATATTTCCATAAAAGCGTCAGCGATAACTTGCTCCGACGGGGTGCGCCCCGGGGTATGGGCGTTAGTGCTTTCGCTCATTAGCAGTAGTGGGTGCTGGGAGCCAACTTTTTTAAGCTTGTCGTAATCGGCCAGAATTCCATCGGGCGGCGTGGGATCGAATTTGAAATCACCGGTATAGAGAATAGTGCCTACTGGCGTTTCAATGATAATACCGAAAGCGTCGGGGATACTGTGATTCACGCGGAAGAAGGAAACTGTGAAAACGCCTAGGCGGAATTTATCATTGGCTTGGTAATCAATAATCTGAACATTGCCGATATTGGAATATTCTTCAAGATTTACGCGGATCAGCGCAGCGGCCAGTTTAGGCGCGAATACCGGCACACCCAATTTGGGCACGACATAGGGGACAGCGCCGATATGGTCTTCATGTCCATGGGTAATCACAAAAGCGCGCACCTTTTTGCGATTTTGTTCGAGATAGGTTATCTCGGGGATAACATAGTCGATGCCGAGCATCGATTCATCGGGCATCATTAGGCCACAGTCCACCACCACAATATCGTTGCCGTATTCTATCGCCACCATGTTTTTACCCATGGTGCCGACACCGCCCAGTGGGACAACGCGGAGAGTTGGGGAGCCGCCGGCCGCCGTAGGCCGAGGCCGCTGGCCCTGGGGTCGTGGGGCTGGCCGCCTGGAGCGGTTCTGCGGTACGGCAGAACGATTGACCCGCCGGTTGCGGCGACGCTGGTTGCGACGATTACGATTATCACTGCGCTTGGA
>JAZDLM010000005.1:0-28045 GCA_043801895.1 bacterium | reverse complement strand
TTCTTTTGGCGTAAGCCAGGCGAAGTCCGTCAGCTGACGGACGAAGACTGGAGCCGGCTGTCGGATTCGAACCGACGGTCTTCTGTTTACAAAACAGTTGCTCTACCACTGAGCTAAGCCGGCCAGATTACAGTCAGATTGTATCAGGAGAGCGGCTTAGGGGGCTAGCGGCTGGGTGCAGTACAATAGACCTATGGAGACGGCGGTAGGGATTTTTGATGGGCTGGTGGGCCAGCCAAAAGCAAGAGAGTTGCTAGGCCGAGCGGTAGCGAACGAAGTGCTGGCGCAGACTTTGATTTTCGTTGGGCCCAAAGGTGTTGGGCGAAAGACCACCGCTATTTTATTGGCTCGGGCGCTGCATCAAGACGAGATGACGAATCACCCGGACACTTTCATCTTTTCGCAGATTTTGTCCGCTATGCGCGAACACAAGAAGGGTATCAAGGACGCGGTGGATGAATTGCGCAAGTTTATGGAGCTATCGCCGATCCGCTCGCAAATTAAAGCGGCTATTATCGACGAGGCCGAGGGCTTAAGCATTGGCGCTCAAAATGCTCTGCTGAAAACTCTGGAAGAGCCCCACGCGGATACGATACTGATCTTGATAACCGAGGACGAACGCCGATTGTTGCCGACTATTGTATCGCGCGCGCAGGTGATCCGCTTCTCACCTCTGACCGATGAAGAAATTCAACAGACTGTGCCGGGCGTGGCGCCGGACTTATTGGCTGCGGCGCGCGGGAGCCTGGGGTTTGTAAAAGAAATGTTAGCCCACCCAGATAGATGGGAGGATTTCCAGCAAGCCCGCGAGTTTTGGTTGGATATCGAACGGCAGAGCTTAGAAGATAAATTTAAATGGGCGGAAAAAGTAAAAGAGCGGACTGATGCGGTGGAGTTTTTGACTAATGGGATAGTGGTCTTGCGGGAGAAGTTGCTGCAGGCCCCGGATGCCAAGATTGCCGGGCTGCTGGCGCGGATGCAAGAAGCTATCGATCAGATAAAAGATAATGTGAACACCCGCGCGGCATTAGAGGCTCTGCTGCTTGTTTTTTAACCTCAAATCTGCTAAAGTTTGGTGAGTAAAATTAAGTTTGGCTTATGTGGGAGATCATAGTTTTTGTCGCCACCGTTCTGATTTTGGTCATAGTGCTGCACAAGCTGCCGGTGGACGCGGATGTGGCTCTAAAGCAAGCCTCGGGCGAAGGGAGCCGGGTTAAAAATATTCGGGCGCAGGCTGATGAATACTTCGAACAGGGCGAACTGAAACAAGCCGAGAAATTGTATCTGAAATTGCTGGAGAAAGAGCCGGAAGACGCTACTCTCTACAACAAGCTCGGCTTGATCTATTTAGCCGATAAGAATTACAAAGATGCCAAGGCCGCGCTTAAGCAAGCCTTAAAGCTCGAGCCGGAAAATGATACTTTCCACAATAATCTTGGGTTGCTCTTTTACGAGCTGGAAGATTACGAGAATGCGATCGAAGCTTACGAGAAATCTATTTCGATCAATGACAAGATCGCCTCGCGTCTGGTGAATCTTGGGCTGGCTTACTTCATGAACAAGAAGTACCGTAAGGCAGCCGACTGTTACGAGCGGGGATTAATTCTTGAGCCGCGCCACGAGAATTACGCTGAACTTTTAAAAAAAGCTGAAGAGAAGTTAAAATAATCTTTCTCGCCGAGGTACCGAAGCGGTCAAACGGGACTGACTGTAAATCAGTTGGCTTACGCCTTCCTAGGTTCGAATCCTAGCCTCGGCACCAGGGGCAAACGGCCAGTCTGCTTGGCCGGTTGCCCCTGGTATCTGTAGATAGATTTGAACCTCCAGCCGTTAGGCTGGTGGTTCGCTCGCGAGCTGCTACACTACAAAGTATCGTGTTCCTATGTGCGGTGAGCGCAGGGCCCCCGCAGCCCGCCCGCATCGATACGCGAAGCGTTTCGGGCAGGCAGCGGGGAAATCATCTCTAGCCTCGAAAAATTAATGCCTTCGTAGCTCCCGCCAGAATGACAAGTCATTCTTGTCGGGCTGGCAGCTGGTACCCGCCCGAACGACTGAAGTCGTTCCCCGCCAGAATGAAAGACATTCTTTCGGGCTGGAGTCGGGCGGGGAGCGCACCTATGATTTATTACGTTTATGTTTTACAGGATGATCGTGGACATCTCTATAAGGGGATGACCAATGATATCCATCGCCGTCTCGCCGAGCATCGAAGTGGCCATACCGTTACGACCCGCAAGATGCGTAATTTAAAATTGGCATACTGCGAGAAACTTGATAGTTTTGAAGATGCCAGTCGGCGCGAGAAATATCTAAAGTCCGCAGCTGGCAGACGATTTTTGAAGACTAGCCTGCCTTCGTAGCTCAGCTGGTAGAGCGCCTCCATGGTAAGGAGGAGGTCACCGGTTCAATCCCGGTCGAAGGCTCCAGAAAGTTATATCTATTTTTTAGGAGGGGATATGAAGAGGAAAATAATTACTCTAGCCATTGGGCTGGTTTTGGTTGCGACGGTTGCTGGCTCGGCTTTGGCTATGCCGGAGCGCAGTACTTTTCATCTGACAACACTGGGTACGCAAAAAACTTTGATTTTGCCGTCATCAGCCGACCACTCACCAGTAATTTCACTGGGTGCAGCAGTCGATCCGACTAGCGGTAAGGTAGTGGAGGGCTATGCCATCGTTCACTATGTTAAAGGTGGTGGCGGTGGTGGCAAACCAGGTGGGGGTTCGACCTGCTATGCCTTTCTGGCCAGCGGAGCGAAATGGAAAACAGTCGAGGACTGGTTGATGAATCCGGCAAACGCCAGCAGTTTGGATGGCACTACGCTGTTCAATGATGAGGCAGCTGATATCAGCAAGTGGGAAGATGCTGCGGATGGTGCGATGGGCGGTGGCAGTATTAACATTCTTGGCAACGGGACAGAAACGACGGATAGCTTATTCGCCGACTTAGTTGCTCCGGATGGATTGAACGAGGCGTATTTTGCCGATGTGTCTGGCCAAGGTGCAATAGCGGTTACTATCGTCTGGGGTATCTTTGGCGGACCGCCCCAAGGTCGTGCGCTGACAGAGTGGGATCAGGTTTACGATGATGTTGATTACACTTGGTCTGCTTCAGGCGAGGCAGGAAAAATGGACTTCGAAAATATTTCTACCCACGAGTTGGGCCACAGCGTCGGGCTATCCGATTTGTACAATACGGGGTGCTCGGAACAGACTATGTACGGCTATGCTACTTATGGGGAGATCAAGAAACAGAGTCTGGAGTCTGGGGATATTGCTGGGATCAGCAAGCTGTATTAATCTGATTTTTGTTTAAGAAAAACCGACTAGGAGAGTCGGTTTTTCGCTTGACAGGTCAGACTGGATAAGGAATAATCTCGGGGTATGGCAAAGAAAGTTAAAGCAGTTGTGAAGGTCCAATGCGAGGCGGGGAAAGCTAGCCCGGCCCCGCCAGTTGGTACAGCGCTGGGCCCGCACGGGATCCAGATCATGGATTTTTGCAATCGGTATAACGAGCAGACCAAAGGGCTAATAGGGAATGTGGTCCCGGCGGTGGTGACGATCTATGAAGATAGGTCGTTCGATTTTATTTTGAAACAGCCCCCAGCTTCCGGGCTGATCAAAAAAGCGCTCGGTTTGGAGAAAGGCTCGGGCGTGCCGAACAAGACCAAAGTGGGCAAGCTAACTCAGGCTCAGCTAAGGGAAATTGCCGAGAAGAAGATGCCCGATTTGAAAGCCAACGATACGGAAGCGGCGATGAAGATTATCGCCGGGACCGCTCGGAATATGGGGATCGAAATCGAAAGTTAAAATCTGATTATATTTCCTAATAGGCGGGAGTTCTGGCTGATACCGGGACGTTAGCACCGCGTACAGGAGGTTATGATGGCGGAAAAGAAAGCAGCCGCAAAGAAGGCGGCAAAGAAGGCAGTGGGCGGTAAATCCTCCTACGCAAAAGCTTCGGAGGACATCGGAGCCAAGAAGCCAAAGGCTCCTCGGAAGTTTGGCCATGGCAAGAAATATCTTGAGATGGCCAAGAAAGTTGAGCCAGGAAAGGCATACCCAGCGCAAGAAGCCATCGCGCTAGTTAAAGAAACTTCACCGGTGAAATTTGACGCGACGGTAGAGCTACATATGCAAATGGGCGTGGACCCAAAGAAGGCAGACCAAAATGTGCGCGGCACGGTAAATCTGCCCGCCGGTACTGGCAGAGCGGTAAAGATTTTGGTAATCGCTGACGAAGCAGACGCGAAAAAGGCCAAAGAAGCCGGTGCCGACTTTGTGGGGCTGGAGGATATGATAAAGAAAATCGAGGACGGTTGGCTGGACTTCGATGTGGCGATTGCCACTCCGGCCGCCATGCCCAAAGTTGGTAAATTAGGGCAAACTCTTGGCACCAAAGGTTTAATGCCAAATCCTAAATCCGGCACGGTAACTGCAGATGTGGCGAAGGCGGTTCAGGAATTCAAAAAAGGAAAAGTCGAGTTCCGGCTAGATAAAGACTCGATCATCCATCTTGGCTTTGGGAAAGTATCGTTTAGCGCTGAGGACCTACTCGCTAACTTCAGGGCTATCATTTCGGCAATTCAGTCGGCTAAACCGGCCAGTGCCAAGGGGACTTACATTCAGAAGCTTACTATCGCGAGTACGATGGGGCCAGGAGTTAAAGTGGATCTTAATTCTATTTAATTTTTGTTTTTCTTTTCCGAGCGCCAAATTACGCTCGACCGATTCCCGCTTTGGCTTGTCAAAGCGGGACAAATCGCCGGCCCACGGCTTCAGGTCTATTCAATGGCAAAACTGTCTTTCCACTAATGGTCGAAACTCTCCCGCCAGTTGCCTAGAGGCAACTGGTTCCCATCTCGCCTTCGGCGAGAATGGCGGGATCAAACATGCCCCACGCAGCGATGATTTAGCTCAATTCGGAACGACCCTACGTCGAAGGGCCGAATAAAGATAAGGACGCTCGGATTCCAATGGCGGAGATAGAAACGGAAGACGACCTCGCTCCAATGGCCAGACCAGAATAAAAGAGGCCGCCCGAGAGGGCGGCTTTTTGGTGGCGGCAGGAGGGGAGCTTAGTCATTTTCTCGTCTGGCGAATTCGTGTGGGCTTTGGCTAAATCCTGATCCAGAAAAGAAAAATTCTTCGTCCATCTTTTTCAGCCACTTGGGGACTCCTTGGTCGAACCTGGATTGGACCAAGTCGTGGTACGACAACGCCAACTGGGCGGGTGGCAGGATGAGCTCGGGAGGTATCTGGCCGAGCTGGTCGAGTTCGCGGATGTGGCTCTGACAACACTCCCAGATTAGGACGGTGCCGTCTGGTAACCGCAAGGCATGCAGGTAGTACCAGTCGGGATGATGTCCGCACTCAAACATATTGAGCCAAGTGCCTTCGTAGAACCGAAGTCGGTAACAGGTGCCACAGTGAGAACATCGAATCCGAAGATCCTGACCCACCAGAGTGAAGTCCAGACGCGAGAAGATTGCTTGTTCCTCTGGGTCTGGATTGCATTTGTCAATCGTCGTTTCCGTTTCCATAAGCGAACCTCGTGAAGAGCAAGATGGGCTCATACTAGTCTATCGAACCTGCGACAGTCAAATTGGGTGGGTGGTCCTACTTCGCCGAGGCTTCGAAGGATCGATGATATAATGACCGGTATGAGAGTTAAGATTCAGCGAGTTGATGACAGTTTGTCGATGCCGGAGTATAAGACAGCCGGCTCAGTCTGTTTTGATTTGATGGCACGGGAAGAAGTCGTTGTCGCTCCAGGTGCATTGGCACGGATCCCGCTGAATGTGATAATGCGAATCCCGGCAGGCTATATGTTGATGTTGGTGCCACGCAGTTCACTGCCGTCAAAAAAGCCGGGATTAATCTACCCGCATGGCGTTGGGGTTATCGATCAGGACTTTTGTGGGCCGGAGGACGAGATACAATTGCAGGTTTTGAATATTGGGAAAGAATCAATTACAATAGCCCGTGGCGAGGCAATTGCCCAAGCGGGGTTTGTCAGAATTGACAGAGCGGATATCGATGAAATCGAGATAGCAGTCGCCGCCAATCGTGGCGGATTTGGCAGCACGGATAGTAAATAGAACCTTGTTACTCTCAAAGGAGGGAGTACGGTGGGCGACCAATTGTTACCCGAGCGGCTTGAGCGCGTGGTGGTATTTGAGGGCGGCGATGGCAGCGGCCTAGATACTCAGGCGGATTTGCTGGCCGAGCATTGCCATCAGCACGGGATTCTGTTTTGGCGGACGGCCGAGCCGACCAACAGTCTCCATGGCCGAGCTGCTCGGCGGGTGCTGAAGGAAGCTCAGCTACCGATGTCTTCTCCCGATCTGTATCAACTACAGCGGTTGTTCGTGAAGGACCGCCGCGAGCATGTGCGGGAAATGCTAGCGCATCAGTCGCGGGGCGAGCTGGTCATCTGTGCTCGCTACATTCCGTCAACGATAGCGTACGCGACGCTCGGCGGCATGACCTTTGAAGAGGTTATGAAGATGCATGAGGGCATCCCGGAGCCGCGGATAGCTCTCTACCTCGACATCCCTGCCGAAGAGGGAGTGAGGCGTAAGGAAGAGCAAGCCAAGAAGTTGGCGGAAGAGCGGGGCGAGCCTCTGCCCGACCACCTGGAGCTGTTCGAACAGGCGCCTACTCTGCAGAAAGTGCGGCTGGCTTATCAGCAACTCGTGCTCAAGCTCGGCTACTTTAAGATGGTGGATGGCTTGGGGAAGAAAGAGGAAGTGCACCAGCGGGTAATGGAGTGGCTAGGCCACGAAACCAGCCTGCTGGACGTACCGACCGACCACTAGTCCGTCCAACTTGCTCCTGTTGAGTAAAAAAATAGCCTGCCCCTTGGCCAGAAGGGCAGGCATTTTTGTTTCAACACAGGTGCATCGACTAGGTGCTGTAGTGGACGGGGAGCTTGCAGATCGCCTCATCGCCACGCGCGAAGGGATAGTACGCCGTACGGTCAGTGCGGGAGATCGATTCCCACCAGGGATAGTCACTCCTGAGGATAGTGTCGATTTGCCTGGCTAGCGTGCGAACTTCTTGGTGCACGCTCCATTTCGATCGCTGCCAGCAGACGAACTCCGCCTCACGTAGGTTCATCGCGAACCTGCAGGCGACTCGCATCCCCATCGGCCAGCAATACTGCCGCATTATGGGAGAGAGTTGAGAGCCAAGCGATTTGCCCAACTCGCTGCAGTCTTGCACGGTCTGACAGCAGCCGGTCATAAAACCGTTCGGCATATCGCCAGCGACAAAGAGACCGATGTCGGGCGTGATGAGTGAGCGGCGGTGGGAGATGAACTGCTGCCGGTGGATGTCGCGCCAGGACCGGAACGACATCTCGGTTCCAACGACGATAGTGGCCGCCTCGAAACTGCGAGGCAGTTTGTGATAGGAGTCGCTGGGGCTGGCAACAAGTTCTGGACGCAGTCGTCTGCGGATAGGGGCGAGATACTCTTCGAAGAGGGCGTGCTGTTCCTCGCAAGTCTCGCCCACGGCTTGAACGGCCCTTTGTCTCGGAGCGCCATCGAAAGAGAGAATAGCGTTCTCGACCTCGTCCCGACGAGGAATGGAATAGGCAATCGTCGCGAGCCAACCAACTCCACAGTTTGGGGATTGGGGCGCTTGGCACGGCAGGTAGACCGTGTTGGTCATGAGGTCGTACTCTTTGGGCCGGTGGTGGCGGACGAAGATACTGGCGCCGGTTCTGTCGAGCTCTTCGCAGATCTCGTCAGCGAGCACTATGCATTCAGCCGTGCCGTCGCAGTAGAGATGCTTCAAAAGCCCAGGCAGTGCCTCGCCTGACACGGCGATGCCAACACTTGTCAGCACAGAGCAGGGGAGAAAATTGCCGAGGCTATCGCCTAGCTTGCCCTGAACGGCGGCCGAGCGTTGGCTTGGCTTGGGGCGTTCGCATGGACCTGGCCACAGACTAGCCCAATGCATCTCGCAGGGATCTTCCCAGGCGCGGTACTGGTCGAACAGGCTGGTAATGTGATGAAGCGTTAACGAACGCAGTCCTTCGTCGCGGATGAATTCCCAGATCGGGTATAGTCCGGCCTTGTCCATCAGCACGTAGCGAGTGGACAGTTCGATGTAACCAGTTCCTGCGCGTGACCACTCGATAGCTTTGGCGGCCAGCACGGAGACTTGCTCGCAGCAAATTCTCAGCGTCGCCACGCGAGCGATCGAGTTGTGGCCAAAGCTGTCCAGCCACATGGTCAGGAACTTGGTGATGCGCTCGGCGCTTACTACCTCGCGGTAGTACTCGATGTCCACGCCGAGCCCGAGCAGCTTCTGGAACAAAGCGGTCGATCCTTGAAGAATGGCTTCTTCCAGTTTGTGACCGTTCCGGATCGCAAATCCTTTCGGGTCGGTGAATATCTCGCCTAACAGCGGGACCTGTTCGGTCAGCTTCAGGAACACGCTGCGGATGCCGCGCGGATCTTTCATCCGCGAATACATTGCCAGCAGTACTGCCACCATTTCCTCGGGCAGGCCAAGCACGAGGAAGGTATTGCGGTCGGTGTTACTGAAAAACCGTCGGAGGACTTGCTGTTCACGAGGGCTGAAGCCTGGGGCTGACTGCCCCTTGCGGATATTGGCTGCAAGCTCGATATCAAACATCGTCAACTTGTGATGGTTGGCGATCCTCTCGACGTCTAGCACAGTTCCCCTCCTTGAGGGAAAGTATTCCAAGATGTGAAGGGTCAACTAATTTGCCCCCACTGGTGCCATTGTAGCAGAAAAATAGGGGGGTTGCCCTGTTAGAAATCGGACAGAGCCAGCTGATTAATCTCGGCCGCGAGCTCGGCTGGTTGCCTCGCCTGGGGTTAGGTCAAGGTTGAGAGCTGGCCCCGCAAATTTCTAACGGGGTTGCCCTGTTAGAAATCCGATGAAGCCCTAGGTGTAAATTCGGGTAATCAATGCCCGGATGACGCTCCCGCTCCATTTGGCCAGGCATCCGAAACCGTCCGGAGAAATTTCTAACGGGGTTGACATCCCGAGGCGGCTCCGATAGACTGCCTCTGTATCCTTTCGAAGACAGTAGGCGTCCGCCAGTTGGCGGAAAGTAAGACCTGCCGAGAAAGAATATTAGCAGGTTAGCCGGTAAGCAGGTTAGCAGGCTGGTGTTCGTCTCGGAGGAGGCGAATTTTTAAGATTTTTATGTTTTTGTCTAGATTCCCGTTTTCACGGGAATGACAAGGGAGAGAATTATGCCGAAATCGAAAGCACAAAAAGCCGCGGTTATCGACGAATTGTCGACTGCATTGAGATCCAGCCAATATGGCGTAGTGACCGACTTCGCGAAGTTGGCCATGGTGGATTTGGATAAGTTCCGCCGTCTGGCTCGCGAAAAGGGGATGCGCTACACCGTCATCAAGCCGACCCTGGCGCGAGTAGCCGCCAAAGCCGCCGGCATTGAAGCTTTGGAGTTAGCCAAAACTGGCAAAAGCTACGGTCTGGTGTGGGGCGGCAAGGACGAAGTGAGCGTATCGAAATTGGCGCACGAATTTGCCAAAGGCAGCGACGATCGCGTGCACATTACCGTCGGCATTTTAGAGGGTAGGGTGGTGGCCGCGGAAATTATCCAGCAACTAGCATTGTTGCCATCTTACGAAGAATTGATCGGTAGACTCCTAAGCAGTATAAACGCGCCGATCTCCAACTTTGTTTACGCGATGAACTGGAATTTGCAATCTTTCTACAATGTTGTAAAAGCTATACAAGCCAATAAATAAAATAAAGTAGTCCCTCAGTACTTCGGGACGACAAATAAGGTAAATACATTAGTAAAATCATATAGGTTAAAAAGAAGGAATTATGGCGGACGAAATAAAGACCGAAGAGCAGGTAAGCGGGGAAGCTGGTGAGCAGGTGAGCGAAGAGAAGCCTATTAAAGCTAACCCCGAACCGGCTAAAGAGGGGAAAAAAGTGGACCATGGGTCCGCCGAAGCCTCGGCGAAGGCGGATGCCAGTAAATTGTCTGGTAATGCCACCAAAGTGCTCGACATGGTTTCGGGCATGACCGTGTTGGAGTTGGCCGAGTTAGTAAAAGTAATGGAGGATAAGTTTGGCGTGAGCGCCGCTCCGGTAGCGGTAGCTGCCGTCGGTGGCGCTGCGGGAGCAGGTGCGGCCGCCGTCGAGGAAAAGGATTCCTATGATATCCACTTAATGGATTCTGGCTCAAATAAAATCGGGGTGATTAAGGCTGTCCGCGAAGTGACCGAGTTGGGGTTGAAAGAGGCCAAGGATTTGGTGGAAGGCGCCCCGAAGATGGTAAGAGAGGGCGTGAAGAAAGCGGAAGCCGAAGAGATCAAGAAGAAGTTAGAAGAGGCTGGGGCCAAGGCTGAATTAAAGTAGAAAATTATTTTTTCTTTTAGTTTTAGGGAGGCCGCCTGAAAAGGCGGCCTTCTTTTTACCACCCATTTGCTCGTCCAAACGGGTGGCACCCCAAAAGACGCCCCGCTCACAAATTGCTAGCTGAAAAGCAAAACTTTCTTTCTGGCTTACGGCGAACTTGCCCTTCGGGCTTCAAACAACGCCTTCGCTGCGAAAGTTTTGCTATCAGCTCACGCAATTGGCTCGACGGGTAATAAAAAGGACATCCCTCCTCCAATGGCCGAACTCCAGATGAGCCAATTTTGTGATTGGAAATCCGAATTGCCTCAACGGGGATAAGGCCAAGGAGGGGTTGTATAGATTGCTTAGATTGGCGAGATTGGTTAGATTGGGTGGGTTGTTATGAGTATTGAATTCGAAATTTTGGCTCGAGATGGCAAGGCGCGGACGGGGATAATTAAAACTGCCCACGGGGATATCAGGACCCCGGCTGTTACGGTTAACTTTACCCCGGCGTTATTGCGAACCGGGCTCAAGCCCTCACAGCTGGGGGAGCTGGGCGTGGAGGTGGTGCTGGTTAATACGCTGCACGCACATCGGGATGGTGTGGGCAAGGTCCATAAATTTTTAGATTGGGACGGACCCGTTATGGCGGACTCCGGTGGTTTTCAAATGATTAGCCTAGCCCAACATCTTAAACGACATCGTAATGGCGTTGAATTTACTATCGATGACCAGAGCTATTATTTCACTCCAGAAAAAGTGCTGGAGATACAGCGAGCGATGGGGGTGGATTTGATGATGCCGCTGGACTACGTGGTAAATGTGCGGCAGAAAAATTTTTTGCTGTTTTTAGAGGCAGCGCGAGAAACAATGCGGTGGTTTGAGCAAGCCGCTAAGACCGGTACAGAAAACCTGTATTACATTGTGCAGGGCGGAACCAGTAGCATTGCCCGGGCGATGAATTTGCGGCATGCGAATAAATGGTTGAAGCGGGGAGTAGGAGCGGTAGCGCTGGGGGGAATTTCGTTGGGCGAATTAAAACCAAAGCTTTATCGCACGACTAAATTTTGCTGCGATCGGCTGATTGAAAATCGGCCGCGGCATTTGTTGGGCGTAGGGGAGCCGGAGGATTTGGTGGAGTGTGTTGGTTTTGGAATTGATACCTTTGATTGCGTGGTGGCCACTCGTGAAGCACGGCACGGACGGCTATGGACACAGGCAGGGATTTTGCGGTTGACCAACAGTCGGTATACGAATGATCCTGTGATAATCGATGTCGATTGCGATTGCCCGACCTGCCGAGCTGGCCTGAGCCGGGCCGAGCTTCGAGCCGGGCTGAAAGCCAATGACCCAGCCACCAAAATAAAATTGATGCTGCATAACGTTCGTTTTACTACCCGTTTAATGCAACAGCTCCGTCAGGCGATTGAACAGGGTAGATTCACCGAATTTCGGGCCAGGTTTAAAAACCAGCTCCCAGATTGACAAAATTGCCAATTTGGGGTACGCTTCGGCTATCTACCGGATAAACCCGTATCTGGAGCACTAACCAGATGGAAGATATTGATCTGGGGGGTAATCAAGAGGATTTGCAAGGGTCACCACAGGCCGAACGGGGCGACGGGGGGGTAGCCGCTAGGCAAATAGAAAGTCGGGTGGAGCAAGAACAGGCCGCCCAGGCCGCTGCTATAGAGCAGCCGGCTGAGTTGCAGGATGCGGCGCCGGACCCAACTTGGGCGCTGGTTTATGATACTGAGGACGGGTTGACCCACGACCCCAAATATCTGGAGATGCTTCGCGAAAAGTGTTTTCAGAGTTTTGCCAACCGCGAATTAGACGAAAAGGGACGGATCGAGAAAAGGGGTGTAGCGATAATCAGGATTGATATTGCCTATTCCACGATCGAGCTAAACGAGAAGTTCCAGCGATTCTTGGAATCACAAACCAACCGACCGGACAAGTCGGCTATCGAAGAGATCGCTCAGCATTCTTATTTACCGATTCACGATGAGATCATGGCGGTGTTTCGGCAATGCGGGATAAAGGGCGATAAGTTTTTGGGAGATGGCGCGCGAGGTCTGTGCGAGGGCGGTGTGGAGCAAGCGGTTTATGCGGCCGATATACTGCGGCGAAACTTAAGCAAATACAATATTCGCATCGGCATCGATGTTGGCGATGTGTCGCTGATTGGTTACGGCGACTCGCAAGAAAAGAAAGCATTGATGGTAGGGGCTGCGGTGGATGGGGCCGAAGTCGCGCAGAAGTATGCCGGCGCCGGCGGGATCGGGTTGTCTGAGCTGGCCTTTCTGAAACTAAGCAAATCCGAGACGCTGGAAGTTGGATTCAGCGGTATTCATGATGGAGCCTATCGGATCGCTGAAGTGAATCTGGTAGAGGGCGCGACGGTGCCGGGTTGGGATGCCCACCAAAACAAGCCACGGTCGGTCGAAGATGTAGCGGCCGAAGTTCGAGCCATTGAGAGATTTATCTCGCCAGCGCGGCGACGAGATTTGCGATTTGAATATCTTAAAGGCGCCAAGTCAGATATGGGCGGCTACGAGGTCTGCACGTTGGTGGTGCAACTGCCCAAAATTAATGAACGAGGTTTCGCCGAAGCGAACCAGATCATCTCCGATATGTTTGATATTATCTCTCGGTCTGGTGGAGATGTTGATAAGATGGACGGCGAAACGATCATGGCTAACTTCGTGGCCAGCAGCAGCGATCGGGACGGAGTTCGCGCTGGGTTGCGAATGGTTGATAAATTGCGTGAGCTGGGTGTTGAGTTTTCAATGTCAGCCGCTCGTTCTAATGCCATCGCCATTGTGATGGGGGGCGAGCGAACGGTGTTGGGCCGCGGAGTGGTGCTAGCTCATCGAGGGGCTCAAGAGGACAACCCGGGGAATGTGTTATTGGTGGATGAAAGTTTAATGCGACGAGTTGGAACACAGGTATGCGAGTTTGAGGAGTTGTCACCCAAGCTTTACAAAAATGAAGCTGAGCCTCGGCACAGATTCGTGATCAATGAAATGAAGGGGCGTTACGAATTGTTGCGAGCGGACGAGCTGGTTGGCCGGGACAAGGAATTAGCGAGCTTACATCGAGGCTACGAAGTGGCAAAGCGGCGAGGCGGCGGCGGGCAATTGATAGTAGGGCGGCAGGGGTTTGGTAAATCGGCTTTGGTAGCTGAGTTTTGGGCGCAAAAGAAACGCGAGGGAAGCGGAGCTTTCTTTGGACGAGCGGAAAAATTTACTCGCAAACAAGCCTTCGCCGTGTGGCGAGATTTATTCGACAACATGTTGGATATGGAGGGGATGAGCGCGGACGAAAGAACTAAAATGGTATCCGCTGGGTACCCTGAGCTGGTTGAAGCTCTAGCTATTCTTAACCCGGTGCTAGGGACGAGATTTGAGAAAACGCCGATGGTGACAGCCTTGGAAAAAGATCCGCAGGACATCGCGGAAAAACGAGCTGAATTGATCGGCAAGATCTTTAAGCGAATGGCTGGAGAAGAACAGATAGTGGCGCTGCTGGAAGACGCGCAGTTTTTTGATGATGACTCAACGGCGCTCACTAAAGATGTGTTGCAACAAATCCAGGACTCGGGTGCATACATGATAGTAACAACCCGGCCTACCGAGGCTGGCGGGGATGGTGATCCTGCTTCTTATGAAGAATTGACGAAAGTAGTGGGAATTGAAACTACCGAACTGAATACCGCGCTGCCGATTTTCACTGGTGATCCGCGCAATCGCGAAGAGATTGACACTTGGTGGCAACAGACCAAAGAGCTGTGGTGGAAAGCTGCCAATGCTTGCGTTCGCTTGGATAGGCAAGACTTTAGAGACGATGAGGATGTTCGTCTATTTCGGAGAATTTTTTGGGATTTGTCGAGGACGACCAGTGGAAGTTTTTTGGCTTTCGAAAGTTGTATGAAGCGATGGACGCTGTACGAACCGGAGCGCGGCTACTTTAAGGCCGAGCAAAAATTGCATGATGGCTCTATGACCCCAGAAACTGTTTACATGTTAGTGCGTAAAAATAGCGGAGAGGCGCCGTGGATAGCCGATGAAGATTTTGACGCAAGGGATATTAGCGGTATCGAAGCGAAGCGATTCAAGGAGCAACCCGCGCCATTAAGGATGCGACTGGCTGATGGGACGGTGGTAGGTTCAGATTTTTCAATTGACGAGTTGATGTGTTTGGACCGTGACGCTGACCCGGCTCAAATCCGGGAGGAATTACAGGTTGCAGTTAAATCTGGATTTATTAGATCTATGGGGGGCGACCGATATGCTGTTATCAACCCAGATGTCGGCGAGGCGATTTATCGAACGATCGCAGACCATGAGGTTAGATTCAAGCACAGATTGATGGCTCAATATATTCGGAAGACCGATTCGGATAATTTGTCACTGCGGGTGCACCACTCGCGGCATAGCGATGATTATGTTGGGACGCTATTGATTATCAATGATTATGCGAGGCAGCTAGATCGCGACTTTCTGTGGGGGGGCGTATTATCTCAGGTAGATTATGCCTCTAGGGCGTTAGCTCAACTGCGTGGGCAACAATGGAAATCCATAGACTCTCCCAGTAAAGCCGAAGATGCGCCACAGCGGGAGCTAGATGACAAGGTGCTGGAAAAAGTGGTTCATGACCACATCGATAATTTATTACTGGCGGCTCGTTTATTGCGTGCCAAAATGCTTCATTACGATCGGGCCAATGAGAAAATTAATGATGCCACATCCCTCTTCGTGGAATTTCACGGCGTAGATATGTCGGCAATGTCGCCCAACGATTTAATTACACTATCAAACTTGTATATAGAAAACGCACAAATTAAATGGCCGCAAGGAGATAAGGCTGGGAATGAAACTGCAATCAATCGAGCCTCTTCCGCGCTTGAATTAATGGAGGCTGAAATGCAAAAACCAACCACCGTAAGGGCCAACGGAGAAACTGTACTAGGTAGACAGTACCGAGAGGCTCGCTTTCGGCTGCATCAAGCCATCGGGCTCCGGTTGGTATTACTGGATAAACGTCGGGAGTCGATCGATCAGCACCTAGAGGCTTTAAAGTGGGCAAGTTCCCCAAGCGAAGAGATGGCCGTATACTACGATATCGCGTCGCGGTACCAAAAGCTAGGAGAGCTGGATAGAGCCAGAATAGAACTAGAAAAAGCACTTAAGATTGCTCGCGAAAACGGTGAAGTCGGAGACCTCCCCAGTATTCTGGTTAAATTAGGAGAGATTAGTTTAATGAATGGTGACGTTGCTGGCGCGGATCGTTACTATCAAGAGGCGCGGGTTGGCGCAGAGAAGGTTGGGCGTACCAGTGCGGTAATAACTATTGAGATTACCGAGGGATTCCGCGAGAGAGACAAAGGAAACTACCAACTTGCGCTGGAGATTTTCAGCCGAACTAGGGCTAAGGCAGAAAAGAGAGGAGACCTGAGTAATGTAGCCATGGTAACAGCCGAAATGGTATTCTGCACGATGAAATTATTGTCTAGCGGTAGTCAGGATGTAACTCGTGGAGCAATGTGGCGCTGGATTAATCTATTGAAAAATTGCAGCTTTGACAAATTTAGTGCTCGCGGTTATACCCTAGAAGCGATAGCACGCGCATCGGGTTTCTCCCCCGATGATAAAGCGCAGACGCAATTAAATTGGCCGGAACTAAAGAAGGTGTTTGAAACTGGCTTGGCTGGCTTGGAAAAACAGGACGAGCCGTGGGATCTATTTGAGTTTGCCAAAGCGACGGTTCGAGCTGGCGGTAGTCGAGAAGAGGCGCGCCATTATGCGGAGATGGCCATACAAGCGTCCGAGGAAAGCGGAGAAACCGGACTATTGGGTGATATCCACACATTTCTGGAGTCGCTCAAGTAGGCTTGGTATCTAGCGCTAGGCAATAATAGCCTAGGACCGCCCCACGAAGAGGCGGTCTTTGCGCAACAGTTCCGGTTGGTTCTTACTGCAGGCCGGTCTCGATAGTAGGGACTGACCGAGTTGGGGCTGATACCGTCGCTTGGGTTTTGCTGTAGGCTAAAGAATAGCCAACTAAGACCCCCAGCAGTAAAACAACCGCCAAGATAATGACAAGTTCGGTCTCGATAAAGCGGGTAGCTTTTTGATTAAATTTCATCTGCTTCGACCTTAGCTAATATAAAGCTGCTTCAGATTATTTTTTGGTGATGGGGACCGCCGTGGTCTTGGTATTTTTTACAAATAAACCCTGCCACCATGTAAGTGGTTTCTGGGTTTCGTCTCGTGCTGTGATCCCGCTGCTTAGCGGTTCTTCGCCTCCCGGAGCCGACCTTAAAACCCCCATGGCCCAGGAATAACCGATCAGAACGCCCAAGAGTAAAATCACCGCCAATATAATAGTAAGTTCCGCTTCGATAAAGCGGAAAAACTTGTGCTGTGCTTTCATGAATAGCTCCCCAAATTAACGCAGATATAATTTCGGCTTTATTATACAGGATTACGCAAAAAAATCAGCCTTTCGTCAAGGGGGCTGATTCACTGCTCTACCGAGAGGGGATAAAGAAAAACCCGTTCTCATGCGCAGCACTGCCTAGATGCGGGGTTAACCGCTGGGCCTTACAGGCCGTCGTTAGGCTGGCTGACACAAGAACGGGGGTTTCGGACGAGTGATTTGGAGCTTGCCGCTCTAGCGCGGTGGGGCGGTGGGGTGCGGCATTGCCGCGGGCGCAGCTTCATCGATAGAAGCTGTTACGCCAATTTCGCCACCCGTCCAACAGCGCCCAATCCTGCTAGAAGCAGAACGAACGGTTGCGGCTCTATTGCACGCCGGCTGGTCCCCTGATTTCGTCCTCGAGCCAGGGGCCGGCTACTCTCTGAATGTCATGGTTCGTGGCGCCTCCGCGCGCCTAGCTGGTGATGCTCACGCCGCTGCCCCCACCGGGGCCGGCGCCGCCGTCCAGGCCGTGGTCGTTGCACAAGTAGTAGCGGCTAATAGCCGCTACGGTCGGGCCGCGAATCGTCATACACGAACCTCCTGGTACAACAATACAGTACTCTCAGGTTAACACGGCTTAACGGGAGTGTCAAGACTTTTTATGCTCTAGGAGCAAGTTTTTCAAAAAGCCTCCTTGGGGGGCTCTCGCGAAGACGGCTGGCTGCTCGGACTGTTATTGGCCGAGTTTGGCGAATAGATTCTGGAGGGTAGCGGTGAAATTGGGGGTCATCCGCTCAGCAACTATCCCTAAGGCCGATGGTTTATCGGCAGGCTTCACGGTAATCTCAACCGATGCTTTGGCGCTCCCGACTTGTGCTACTGCCAATGCGTTGCCGAGGGCCAGGCCGGTGATTTGACCACCACTACTAAGCGACACCGCGTTGTTGGAATTTCGCACGATCGTCCAATTCGGGCTGACCGTTACTGCTTGTCCGAGCGGGTTCACCGACATTACGCGTAAGTTAAGTTGTTGGCCAACGGTTACCTCGACCGGGCTCGGCACGATATATAAAGAAGCGTTGGGTAGACTGGCCACAGTTAAGCCGGCGGTCGCGCTAACGATTTTCAGATAAGAAATAATGTTTTGATTGCCACCGGTAAAACTGATCACCAGAGCGTCGGCGTTATTCAATCGAACGAACGGTTGTGTGGGGACGAGCTGATTGTTGTTTACTTTCACCGACTGGAACTGGCCACTCAATTGCAACATGCCGGTAAAGGGTTCGTCGAGCTGAGCTTTGTAGGTGTAAGTTTTATCGGTACTAAGACCATAAGTGCCGCCGTTTCCGGTTGCCAAATTTTGCGCAGCACCGATCCAGCCATTTGTTACTTTATACAGACTCGAATCGATTTTGGCGGTGAAATTCAAGCCCTGCGCCGGGATACCATTGATCGTCAAGATCGGAGAGGTTGTCGCCACTGAGACACTCTTGTCCGCGGGCGTGGCCATTGTTTGGTCGCCAGCAATTTCCTCGCGATCGTTGGCAATTAACCCGACAGCGATACCCAGAAATGCCAACATTGCCAAAGTGATGCGCAGCTCGCTTTTTGCTAGCTTGATAAACCGGCGGAAATGGTTTGAGTCTTTCATTCTTTCTATTATACCACGAAAAGACTCTCTAGTCAAGTTTAGCGGAGAACTCGGTGGTGTAAATCGAGCCCTGGGGAGTAAGTTGGCTGGAGATTAATGAGACAGTGCTGGCCGAAGCAGGCGGGAAGGGACCATCGCCCCATTGTTTCAGGATACTTTGTACTGCTCGGGCATCCGGCTGATAACCAGAACGAGCCAGGGTAATGTGTGGGCGGAATGGTTTGTTGTCGATGGTAAAGCCGCTGGCAAGTAGCTGCTGGCGCAATTTACTGACTAAGATAGTCAGCGCAGCAGTAGCTTGAACCGCTATCCACACGCCGCGAAAATCATCTACCCCGAGAAATATTTCCGGTGTGCCAACGATGATATTTAACGGCTGAATGTTTGAAATAGATTCGGTAATAATAGTGAAAAGCTTGGGGATAGACGCAGTATCGATATTGCCCAGAAAAGCGAGTGTTAAATGTAGCTGATGCTTATCGACAGTTTTGAGCCCGCTGACGGATTTCAGTCGGTCGATCGATAAACTAAGTTCGTCAATTAACGAGTCGGGCAGCTCAATGGCGATAAATAAGCGCTTGTTCATCTAAGAGCATTATATAGACACTTCAGCGTCGGGCCTGCTAAACTAGACTTGTTTGCTGCCTCAGCCAGAGACCAAGGGAGGTGATTGGTGTGCGCAGCAATGTTCCTGGCGGGATCGCCCGCTACGACAACAGCGTCGTGTTATCGCTCGCTACGACAGGCGCGACGATGACAGCCTAGTTGCAGGGGCCTGCGACTACAAGTCTGTACATCATCAGCAGGGAGTTGGAGGGAAACGACATGTTGCGACATGCTCCTTACTATTGGCCCCTATCTGCATAATGGGGGCCGACCATGCCAGATCGCTAGCGTAAGCTAGAGAGAAAACAGCCCAAGGCTGTGCCGGTAGCAAGGACCACATCAGCTAGGAGAGCATGGGTTTGTCGGATGGCGACCCCCTGGGCTTTACCTGAGAGCGGGGATCTGATCGGTTATCCAGACTGGCAAAGAGAGAGTGCACAGCGCCGCTGTCCAAGCGGCGCTTTTTCATTGGCTTTGGCATTTTTATAAGGCTTGAGGCATAATCTATTTATGCTACATGCGGTAATCGTGGCCGGCGGGCGGGGCACCCGGCTCTGGCCGGTCAGTCGAACGAGCGATCCTAAGCAGCTCCGTCCCTTCGCCGACGGAGAAACTTTATTGCGACGAACTTTTGAGCGGGTGCGTAAGATCGTGCCAGCGGAGCGGATTTGGATAGAAACCAACGCGGTCTATGCCGACGAAGTATTGGTGCAACTACCCGAACTCGATCCGGCCCGGTTGATTTTGGAGCCGATGGGACGCAATACTGCGGCAGCGGTGGGTTTAGGCGCGGTCGTTTTAGCCAAGTTCGATCCCGACGCCACTATGATGAATGTTTGGTCGGACCACTATGTAAAAAATGAAGATGAGTATCAGCGGCAGATATTGAACGCGGAAAAGGCCCTCGAACAATATCCTGAATATTTGATCGATGTAGTGGCAAGGCCAGAATATCCGGCGACCGGTTTTGGTTATTTGCAGTCAGACGGTGAATTAACCCAGATCGATGGCACGACGGTTTACAAATCGGCGGGATTCGTAGAGAAGCCAGACTTAGCTACTGCCGAAAAATATTTGGCTGCTGGCAATTACTACTGGAATACTGCTATGTTCATTTGGAAAACAGATACTCTATTGAAATTGTACGAACGATTCAAGCCGGCGATGTATTTGGGCTTGAAGCAGATCCAGGCGGCATGGGGGACGGCTGACCACGAGCGGGTGATTAACGAAGTTTTCCCGAAATTAGAATCGGTGGCCATCGATTATGCCATTTTTGAACAGGCGCCCAACATCGCTCTCATCCCGGCCGATATGGGCTGGCGGGATGTGGGGAGCTGGCAGGCGGTTTACGATGTGTTGAGTAAAGCCGCCACTGGTGTTAGCTGGAAGGGTCGGGTAAGTACCATCGACACCCATGACTCTTTGATTTTTAACGAAAATGAGGGTAAATTGGTGGCTGTAGTTGGGATGTCAGATGTGGTGGTGGTGGATACCCTCGACGCTCTCCTGGTAATGAAAAAGAGCAAAGACCAGGATATTAAGAAGATAGTGACCGAACTGGAAGACACAGGGGAAGTGAATTACCTATAGTATGGCTAAGCGGATCTGGTTAATTAGTTTAGTGGTAGTGGTGCTGATCGGCGCCCTAATCGTGGATATTCCCGCCTTTGCTAAGGTATTGGGTATCTCGGCGAAGTTCAAAATCCATCAAGGACTTGATTTACAGGGCGGCACTCATTTGGCGTACTCCACTGATCTGTCTAAGGTAGACGAAAAGGGGCAGGCCGATGCGGTAACCGGGGTAGTGGAAGTGATTCGTAGGCGAATTGACGCGCTGGGGGTGGCGGAACCGATCATTCAGAAAACACGCGATAACTCGCGGGTAATCGTTGAGCTGCCCGGGATTCAGGATGTTAATCAGGCGATTGATCTGATCGGCGCGACGGCTCAGTTGGAGTTCATGGAGGGAGTTGAGGGGAAAAGTCTGGAGGGCAATAATTTAAAATCGGCTAATTATGAAGATTGGAAGTACACCGGTCTGAGCGGGGCAAACTTTGTCAAAGCCGAGGTGCAATTCGCTCAGGGGAGCACTGCGTTGGTGCAGAGTCCGGAAATCAAAATTCAGTTTAACGAGGAGGGGCGCAAGATCTTTGCCGAGGTGACCGGCCGCAACATCAAAAAACCGCTGGCTATTTTCTTGGATAAGAATCTGCTATCGGCCCCAACCGTGCAGGACAAAATTGATGCTGATTCCGCGGTGATCAATGGCGATTTTGATATCCCTTCAGCTAAAAAATTAGCGGTTCAGTTGAACGCTGGCGCCTTGCCGGTGCCGGTTGCCCTGGTTTCACAGAGTAATATCGGCGCCACTCTGGGGACAGAGGCAGTACAAAAAAGTATCGTCGCCGGCATCGTTGGTCTGTTGCTAGTTATTTTATTTATGTTGTTGTACTACCGATTGCCGGGGTTCTTGGCGTCACTGGCGCTGATATTCTACGCCCTTTTGACCTTGGCGGTTTTTATTGTTATTCCTGTCACTCTGACTTTGGCCGGTGTCGCCGGTTTCATTTTGTCGGTCGGGATGGCAATCGATGCTAATATTCTGATTTTCGAAAGAATGAAAGAGGAGTTGCGAGCGGGCGCCCCGCTGGTATCAGCGATCGATAATGGTTTCAGGCGAGCCTGGACTTCGATCCGAGATTCTAATATGTCATCGTTAATTACCGCGGTCATTTTGTATTACTTCGGCTCCAGTTTGATCCGCGGTTTCGCAGTGACCCTCGGGATCGGTATTTTAGTAAGCTTGTTCACGGCTTTGACCGTCACCCACATTATCTTGCGGTTAGTGGCGGATACCGGGCTTAAACATAAACTGGGCTGGTGGATGGGAGGGATTGGCAAATGAATCCCGCTAGAAATCGCCTAACGAGAGCCTCCCTCTCGGCACATATCATCAGTCATCGCAAAAAATGTCTATATTGGATAACATCGGAACAGAAACGCTAGGTTGCTTATTTCTAACGGGATGAATATTATTCGAGCCACAAAAATTTGGCTAGGTATCTCCAGCGTGTTGGTGGTGGTTGCCTTGGTTTGCATTTTTACTTTTAGATATCACCTTGGGATCGATTTTGCTGGTGGGACGGTACTGGAAGTAGAAACGGGCGAGATAGGGCCGACCAGCTTGCCAGCTGGGAACGCCTCGGTTGATCAATACCTTACCTTGACTTATAAGGCTTCAACTAACGAAGAAGCGGTAGCCCAGCGAGCCGGGGAGAACCATTTCATGTTGCGGAGTAAGACTATCTCCAATGATCAAAAGAACGCCTGGCTGGATGGTGCTAGGGCGGTGCTGCCTCAGATCAAAGAGCTAAGATTCGAAACTGTCAGTCCGGTTTTAGGTGGCGAGGTGGTGCGCAAAGCAGTGATGGCGGTGATCGTAGCCGTGTTGGCTATCTTGCTGTATTTGGCTTATGCGTTTCGGCGCGTGCCGAAACCGACTAACTCGTGGCGATTTGGCGTTACGGCGGTAGTCGCACTGTTGGCTCACGATGTAATTATTCTATTGGGAATTTACGCAGTGCTGGGCCGTTTCTTTGGCGCCGAGGTGGACAGTATGTTCATTACTGCTCTACTTACCTTGCTAGGGTTCTCGGTGCATGACACCATTGTGACCTATGATCGATTGCGGGAAAATCTGATCAAGCGCGGGGCGGCCAATTTCGAACAAACGGTCAATGACAGTATCGTGGAAACCATCACTCGTTCGATTAACACCACCTTCACCTTGGCGTTGGTACTGTTGGCCATGACTTTGATGGGCGGCCGCAGTACATTTTTCTTTACTCTATCTCTGCTGATCGGTGTGATTCTCGGGACTTACTCTTCGATCTTTGTGGCCTCGCCGTTGTTGTTGTTGTGGCATAAGGCGGCGGAGAAGAGGGGAGCATAAATTTCATTTCCTTTTCAAATTACCCGACGGGCATTAGTGCCGTGGAGAGATTTTTAAATAAAAAGACGGGGTGGCGCTGCATTGCCACCCCTTAAGGAGGAAGGCGACTAGGTTGGTAAGCCTTCCGGCCGGGTAAAGATAGGGTACGAGCGCAATGGGAGGCATCGGGCGCACTCGTACCCCGGTTCGATCATTCTTGAGTAGTCCAGGTGCACATAACACTTATAGGATATCAGGGTCGGGCCGGTTGGACAACCCGGGCCAGGGCCAGAGGAAGGCCGGCGCCTAAGGCGCGGGCCGGGAAGTTTAAGGGGAATGCCGGAGGTGGGATTCGAACCCACGAAGGCGTGAGCCGACGGTTTTACAGACCGCTCCACTTGACCACTATGGGACTCCGGCAAAGGTACATCTAAGAACTCATTCCACTCCCATTACTAAGCTAGGTTTAAGGGTTCTGATATTGAAAAAATTGGAAAACCTGGGCGATGGGTGGTTGGAGGGCGAGTGCTACAATGGCGGTACGATGAGAGACATACAGGTAGGAGAAGAACGGGTTAGGTGGGTAGTGCCAGATCTGGCAGAGGTGCCGGAGGCCTTGGCGAAATACGATTTTGTCACTGCGCAGCTGCTGCTACAGCGGGGAATCGTTGGGGTGGAGGCGGCGGAGAAATTTTTGCATCCCGAGCTGTGCGATTTGAGCGACCCGAGCCTGTTCCACGATTTGGATAAAGCAGTTGCGCGAATCCGAAAAGCGATTGAGCGGAGAGAGTGGATCACGGTTTATGGCGATTACGATGTTGATGGGATTACATCGGCCACTATTTTGGCGGGTGCGTTAAAAAAGCTGGGCGCTCAAGTGGGCGTATATTTGCCCGAGCGATTGAAGGAAGGCTACGGACTCAATGGCGACGCGATTAAAAGATTAAAGGGCGACGGGACCGGTTTGTTAATTACGGTAGATAATGGCACGACCAGCGTCGAACAGATCGCGCTGGCGAATAGCCTAACGATGGATGTGATCGTGATCGATCATCACCAAATCCCAGCCGAACTTCCGACGGCATATGCTCTGATCAATCCCAAGCTGGCGGATTGTCAGTATCCGTTTAAGGATTTGGCTGCTGTGGGCGTAGTTTACCATGTGGCTAGAAAATTATTGGGCGACCACGAGGCGGAAGAATTTCTGGACTTGGCGGCGCTGGGCACGATTGCCGATATTGTGCCGTTGGTGAGGGACAATCGAGCGTTGGCGGTCTATGGATTAAAAGTTTTAAACGAGACCAGGCGGCCTGGGTTGATGGCGTTGATAGAAGCGGCTGGCCTGAAGGGTCAGCAGCTCGATGTTTACCATGTAGGTTTCCAGCTTGGCCCGCGTCTGAATGCGGCCGGACGGATCGATCACGCTCGAATTGCATTCGATTTGCTTAATGCTACTGACTATGTCAAGGCGCAAGATTTAGCGCGTGAGCTGAACGCCTTGAACGCTCGGCGGCAAGAGATGACCGAACGAATTGTCGAAGAAGCCGTCGGGCAGGTGGCGCAGTTCAAAGACCAAAAGATTATCGTACTAGGTGGGGAGGATTGGTCGGTGGGGGTGGCGGGGATTGTGGCTAGCCGATTAGTGGAAAAATTTGCCAAGCCAGCGTTAATTTTTGAGATGCAGACGGATGTTTATAGGGGCTCGTGTCGGAGCGTTGAAGGGGTACATATAGTTGAATTATTAACGCGAGTAGCCGAATATATTGACCATTTTGGTGGTCATGCCAAAGCAGCGGGGTTGTCGGTGGCTGCCAACCGATTTTCTGATTTTAGAAAAGCTTTATACCACGAAGCGCAAGCGACCATCTCTTCGGACAGTCTGCGGCATACTATCGGGGTGTCGTTGTTATTAGAGCCAAGTTTCGTAAACTCTCAACTATTGGAGACGGTTGGCAGATTCGCGCCATTTGGGTTCGGCAACTCCATGCCGGTGTTCGCTTGTAAAACAGTGAAGCTAATGGCGGTCGAAATGATCGGTAATGCTGGGTTGCACTTGCGATTGACTTTTTATGACGATCAGAACAATGCGTTGCAAGTGATGGCATTTGACGGCTGGCAATTAATGTTTGAATTAAAGATCGGCCAATTTTACGATGTGGCCTTTACGGTCTCGACTCGCGAGTGGCAGGGGAGAAAATTCATGCAGGCCAAGTTGACGGCTATTCGACCTGCCCGTTGACTCTCGGCCCGGTGGTATGTTAGCTTAAGGGCAGCTGGGGAGGGGGGATGTCGGCTATTCGATTTCTCTCCTCCCGAGCCGGTGATTGTACCGCCCCGAGAAGGGTCTAAGGAAGACTGCCACAAAGCGGAGAGCTTCGGCTCGAAGCCCCACCGTAAGGTGGGGCTTCTCTTGACTATTCGCTCGTCCGTGATAGCATGGCGGCTGGAGAGCGGAGGGCAGTCGCAAGCTGGCAGGCATGCTGCCTCTTCTGGTCCTCGCTCTACCTAGAGCGGGCACGGTTGCCCTGTCGCTGCGGTCGGGTGGCTCGCCACTTCCAACCACCGTAGCTTACGGCAATGTCACGGGTGAGGCAGGCTGCCCCCCGGCCTCCGCCAATGTTCCTTGCGCCATCAACTTATGGCACATCCCAACTAGATATTCATCCGCTCAAGCGGAAACGAGGGGCGAGGCCCTGCCGGTGACGGCGGGGCCTTCTTTTTAATTAAAGTTAGGGTAGAGATGGCTGAACCTTTTGCTTATAATGGATTAGTAATGAAGTTTCAAAAGCCCAGGGGTACACAGGACATCCTGCCGAGCGAACAGCGCTATTGGTTTTGGGTGGAGGATAATTTCCGGGAGACCATGCTCTCCGCGGGTTTTGGCCGAATTATTATTCCGACTTTTGAGGACACTGGCCTATTTACTCGCGGCGTGGGCGAGGCAACCGACATTGTCAGTAAAGAAATGTACACCTTTAAAGATCGCGGCGGTAATTCGATAACACTGCGGCCTGAAGGGACAGCCGGTGTGGCGCGAGCCTACATCGAGCACGGAATGCATAAGGAGCCCCAGCCGATAAAGTTGTTTTATTTCGGCCCAATGTTCAGATACGGTCGGCCGCAAGCCGGACGGTTCAGGGAGTTCTATCAAGCCGGGACGGAGTTGTTCGGCGAGCTTGATCCGACCACTGACGCGCAGATGGTCGCGGTGATGGTAAAGTTTTATCGAAAGCTGGGTCTAAAAGATTTGGTAGTGCATGTGAATAGTATCGGTGATGCCAGAAGCCGCGTGAAAGTGAACAAGGCACTGGTGGATTTTCTGTCCGCTCATCGGCGAAAACTATGCAACGATTGCAAAAACCGAATGACGAAAAATCCGCTCCGAGCGCTAGATTGTAAGGAGAAAAGCTGCCAGCCGGTCATGGAAGAGGCGGGCAGTATCTTGCTTGATCATTTAACGCCGGATTCGCGCGACTACTTCACGAAAGTATTGGAATATCTTGACGATATGGGGGTGCACTATGAATTAGATCCCCGGCTAGTCCGCGGCCTGGATTATTATACTCACACCGTTTTTGAAGTATTCAGTAAAAATAATAGCAACTCATTAGGCGGCGGCGGTCGCTACGACGGACTGGTGAAACTATTAGGCGGGCTCGATACGCCGGCAGTCGGATTCGCGATCGGCGTTGAGCGGACTATCGAAGTGCTCAAGCAGCAAGCCGTGGCAATTCCGGAAGTGGAAAGCAGCGATTTATTTGTAGTGCAGTTGGGCGATGAAGCTAAGAAGAAAGCGATTAAGATCATCAGCCAACTCGATGACGCTGGCTATAAAACCGCGCATGCCCTGGGGCGAGGAAGCATCAAAAGCCAGCTGCGAGTGGCCGACCGACTGAAAACGAAATTCGCGGTGATCATCGGTGAGCGCGAAGTGCACGATGGCAATGTAATCATTCGCGATCTGTCCGATGGGACGCAAGAGGCGGTACTGGATCGCGATCTACTAAAGCGGATCCAAAAGAGATTAAAAGAAAGAAAATAAGGTAGCCCCTCGGTGCTTCGGGATCCCATATGTCGGGTTTCCCTCGGCCCTCGGGATTACAGAGAAGGGAAAGCGGGATGCAAGACGATAAATGGGGCGAGATTCTGGACAAAATCGAAGGCCGTTTTGATGTGTTAGATCAGGGCGAGGAAGCGGTGTCCGATATCCCTAATGCTCGCCGGGAGTTTGTCGTTTTTGAAAGTCCGCTGGGGAAAATCCGGTTTGAGCGAACGACCAAGCCAAGGGTTGAAGGGATCAAAACATTCGGCGGCCATAAGCACGGGACTGCCAGTGGGGTGGAGAAAATTTATTCCGATAGCGAACAGGTAAAAGTTTTCCAGGCGTTCAAAGAAGTTGACGGTGAGTGGCAGCCGATCGACGCGGAAGGACTGGTGCAATAACTATGGCCGGTACGCGCAAGCCAACTAGCGGGAGAGACTCCGAGGCGAAGCCGATCAAGCTATCGCCCAGTAGTTTGAATCTGTTCGTGGAATGCCCACGGTGTTTTTGGTGGAAGCATAATAAAGGCATTGGAAGACCGGATTCGATATTCCCGTCATTGCCGGGCGGGATGGACCGGGTGTTAAAAGTTTATTTCGATGAATATCGCGGAACTGATAATCTCCCGCCAATCGTCGCGGGAAGACTGGAGGGCAAGTTGCTCAATCCGCTGCCCAAAGAAATTCATTATTTAGACGAAGACCTACAGGCGGTGCTACGCGGTAGATTGGACGAGGCGCTAGATTTTGGCGACGGGACTTACGCGGTGGTGGATCATAAAACCCGCGGCAGTGCACCGGCGGAAGATATTTTGTCGATGTACCAGCTACAGATGGACGCATACGATTTCATGATGCAAAAAAATAATTTCCCTACCCGCAATCTGGCATACCTGGTTTATTACTATCCCACGCCCGGCCAGTTACACGATAATTTCCCCTTCGAAGTGGCGGTCAAACCGGTAAAAACCAACCCGGAGCATGCTCAAAAAGTTTTTACTGACGCGGTGAATTTATTAC
>JAZDLM010000043.1:0-3416 GCA_043801895.1 bacterium | reverse complement strand
GCGCCGTTACATCGCGGAAATTATTGAAGCCCGACTGTCGGAATTGTTTTTGATGATCAAGGCCGAGTTGCGCAAGGTTGGCCGCGATGGGATGCTCCCGGCGGGCGCGGTGTTAGTGGGAGGCGGTTCCAAATTGATGGGGATCGTTGAGTCAGCCAAAGACAATCTAGGTTTACCGGCGCAGTTAGGCTTCCCAATGGAATTAAAAGGCATGGTCGATCGATTAGACGACCCGAGGTTTGCTACCGCGCTGGGTTTGATGTGGTGGGGAGTGGATGAGGAGTCGGAAAAGGCAACTTTCCCGACCGTGGATCTCACCTCCATCGTGAATAAAATCAAAGACTTGTTTACCCGGTGAGCCCGGGCCTGCTTTCCTAGGCAGGCATAATTAAATAGCCTGATAGGGCGCGAGTTTTTGGTTTATTGTTTGACACTCTAAAACACGGGTACCTACAATGGTAAGTTGTATATCAATTAACCAAGGGGTTTTTGGGAGGTCGAAAGTCGTATGCCGACTAAGAAACAAATTGCGCGCATATCATCCCTCGACGATTTCAAAGAGGAAGATGTGTTCGCCCGCATTAAGGTTGTCGGTGTTGGTGGCTCGGGCTGTCATGTGATCAACCGCATGATCGGCTCCAGAATCAAAGGGGTGGAATTTGTTGCCATCAATACTGACGCGCAGGATCTGTATCACAGCGATGCTCCTGTGAGGGTTCACATTGGCCAGGCCACAACGCATGGTCTTGGCGCCGGCTCGGACCCTGAGCTGGGACGGAAAGCTGCCGAAGAGAACAAGGAAGATATCTACAATGCTCTCAAGGATGCCGACATGGTGTTTATCACTTGCGGCTTGGGCGGCGGCACCGGTACCGGCGCAGCGCCAATTGTGGCCGAGATCGCGCGGGAACTGGGCGCCCTAACGGTGGCCGTGGTCACCAAACCATTCTCTTTTGAGGGGCTCAGGCGCAAGAAGGTGGCAGAAGAAGGCTTGGCTGAATTACAGCCGAAGGCCGACACTCTGATCACTATCCCTAACGACCGCCTGTTGCAGGTAATTGACAAGAAAACTTCATTGTTCGACGCCTTCTCGGTGGTAGATGATGTGTTGCGTCAAGGCGTGCAGGGTATTTCTGATCTGATCACGATGCACGGGATGATCAATGTGGACTTCGCCGATGTAAAAGCGATCATGCAAAATGCCGGTTCGGCACTGATGGGTATCGGCCGGGGTACTGGCGAGAGCCGTACTCTGGAGGCTGCCAAGATGGCCATCGACAGCCCGCTGTTGGAACTGTCCATTGATGGGGCCAAGGGTATCTTGTTCAACATCACTGGCGGTCCTGACATGGGGATGTATGAGATCGATGAAGCGGCTAGGATCATTACCGAAGCAGCTGACCCTGATGCCAATATCATCTTTGGCGCGGTAATCGACGAAGCGATGCAGGGTGAGGTGAAAATCACCGTGATCGCGACTGGGTTTGATGAGTCCTACACCAAGCGTCCGCGTGGTGGCCGGGCTCAAGCCAGTAGTCAAGAGGGCGTGGCGGCGCACAGCGAGGAAAAAGAATCGATCGATGTGCCGGCGTTTATCCGCAAGAAAATGCGATAAAATAGCGATATTCGTCGCAAGAGGGAGGCCGCCTGAGAAGGCGGTCTTCTTTAGCGAGCGTTAGCTGACGCTCAACCCAGCGTCTCTTTTTGCTTGTCCAAAAAGAGACATAAAAAGGACGCCCCCTCGCAAATTATTACCCAAAAAGAGAAATTCTCTTTCTGGCTTTCGGTGAACTCGTCGCTTTACTCCTCAAACAGCACCTTCGCTGCGAGAATTTTTCTATTGGCTAACATAATTTGTTCGATGGGGAAGAGGGGTGGCGAGATACTCAAGCTCCAATGGCGGCAGTTCGATCTCTAACCCCTAAACTTTAATCCCTATTCCCTAACAAGAAAAACCCCGGTGAATGGCCGCCGGGGGACAAAGAGAGAAGACCGTCTCCTCGGGGATGATCTCCTCAAGAAAGCAGCAGCGAGGCGAGGATAGACCCTACCAGCAGCAGGGTGGCGTTCAGGGCAACCATTGTCTTGCTCAGGCGCTCCGATGGTCTTCTGACTATGAAGTAGAGAACGATCGACGCGAGAGCTAACAGGACGGTGACCGCGAAACAGATCGCGAACAAGGCTCGTATCTCCATGGTTCTCCTCCGGGTGCATATTCCAGTCAGAAGTATAGACTAGAAATGTAAAAAAGTCAATCTGGGAGAAGAAAAAACCCGACGGTGGCGTCGGGCGGGTGCGGGCGGCAGAGAGCAATGCTGCGCTTAGTCGGCGAGTTCGATATATCCGCCTTGATCCTGGCCCCATGGTGGGTCCAGTTGTACTCTCACTCTGACAGATGTTGAGTGCCAGCGATATCCGAACTCGCGGACCTTTTTGGCGACGCTCTCGGCTAGCTGGTCGCGCAGCTTGGGGGTTCGTTCTGGCTTGTCGAACAGTCCCTTGATGACGACAAAGAAGTCGTTGCCTTTCAGATCACTCGTCGCGTGATCCTTGGGGATGTTGACCCAGACTTGGTTCATTGGGATACCTAGCTCGGGGATGTTGGCTACGGTCCTTTGGATCCGCTTTTTCAGCTTGGCGAGATCCTTTCTGCGGCATCCCTTTTTGGGCATCCCGAATATGTTGATAACTGGCACTATTGTCTCCTGCGCCTATGATAGGCTGGTGCAATTTCCTGTCGCCAGTGTAGAGGGGGGTGGGGATAAAAGCAAGCTCGAGCCACCGCCAGAGCGGATTTTGGGCAAACACTATATATAGGGCTAGTATGTGAGGTACTAACACAAGATAGGGGTTCTTATTCGTCCCGTTAGAAATCTAGAACGGGCAGCTGGTACACCCTTTATTGTTTCCGCAGATTATATTCAGCAAGATTTCTAACGGGATGAAGTGTCCCCAATGCGAAGCGCCTGAGAGCGCTGTGATTGATTCGCGCGCGATCGACGATAATGTCTCTATCCGCCGCCGCCGCGAATGTATAAAATGTAGTTTCCGGTTCACGACCTACGAGCGGATGGAAAAGTCTCGGCTGATGGTGGTGAAGAAAGACGGAACACGCGAATTATTTGATCGGAATAAACTGGCCAACGGAATTTACAAAGCATTCTACAAGCGGCCAGTGCCGGTGGCTAAAGTTGAGCAGCTGATCGATGAAGTCGAACGCGGGGTTTATGAATTGAACCGCGACGAGATCTGTTCATGTGAATTGGGCGAGTTGGTCATCAACCGGATCGAAAAACTGGACCAGGTAGCCTATATTCGGTTCGCGGCAGTCTATCGCGAGTTTGCTGACCTGAAAACTTTTGGTGACGAAATCCAAAAAATGATAGACAAAAACAAAACCCCTAAGACTTAATTAT